>CANKLK010000144.1 GCA_947482805.1 Flavobacteriaceae bacterium | reverse complement strand
TTCTTTGATCTGAATTTGTTTCAGATTCTTTAAAAGTCCTCATCATTTATTTGATGGGGATTTTTTGTTTTAGATTATTAGCGAACTAAAGTTCGCATACCTGAAGCCCACCGGGCTTCCTCCTCTTAATATCAAATGTCGGGGCTCACGGCTGAGTATTCCGAACAGAGAAGTTAAGCCCGACTGCGCAGATGGTACTGCAATTTGTGGGAGAGTATGTCGCTGCCTTTCTTTAATCTGAACTTGTTTCAGATTCTTTTAAAGCCTTGTTCGAAAGAACAAGGCTTTGCTTCGCCAGTTCGACCTGAAGGTCTCGGGACTTGTTTTTTTATGCGGTGCAGCGCAGTCGCAAGGCTCGATAAAGCTTCTTATGAAATCGAGTTGCGTGAGGGATGGAAGCAAACTGCCATGCAGTGCGGACAGCCCGACCCGAAGGGACACGCCAATAAAAAACTCATCAATTGAGATGCTGTTATTTTAAAAATGATTCAATCTCATGAACCGTCGTAGCATGATAACCAGATTTTGCTTTGGCATAAATTTGTTTTGCCCAAACTTTGCCTTCGGTAGTTTTAATCATTTCCTTGTATAGCGGAGTTAAAGAATAGGTTCGGCTATAAGATGTTAGGAAGTTTTCAATGGCAGGATAGGCAAATTTATACTGATGTTGTATCGCAATAATAAACCATTGGCGTTTTACAACAAAGTTGCCGCCATTGGTAAAGTTGAATTCTTTGTCGATGGTTGTCATTTCCGTTGCGGTCAAATCTTCTGGTAGGTAATCAATGAAATGTTGTTTTTCGTTGGTTGATTTTATCTTTTGACTCAACCCTTTGATACCTGTTTTTCTCCATGTTTTTTGGATAGCGTCAATTGCGTTAAAATCTTCTGAAACCGGAGTAATGATGTTTGATGGAATTCCGGGTTTGTAAATCCATTCGTCGAGTTTTATTTTGTTGGCTAACCCTTTGTCGCCTTTGATCAGGTTTTTGTTGACATAAGCCACAAACGCTTCTGTATTTATGGATTGAAAGGCATGGTCATTAAAATAATTGGTAAGGAAAGTGTCGAATTGCTTGCGACCTACAGCAGCTTCAATAGTTTGTAAAAGTGCATAGCCCTTTTCATATGGGATATCACTTAGTCCTTCATCGGGGTTTTTTCCAGAAAGATCAATCTTCAGGCGTGTATCAGGGCTCTCAATTCCTAGTTCGTCCACATTTTCTTTTAGAACTTTTCGACTTAAGACATCCTGCATTTTGGCTTCGTTTTCGCCGAATACTTCTTCTCCGATTCGGTGTTCTACATAAGTGGTAAAACCTTCGTTGAGCCAGGTTTCATCCCAAGAGGCATTGGTTACCAAGTTTCCGCTCCAACTGTGACCCAATTCATGCGCCAACAAACTGGTTAACGAACGATCGCCTGCCAAAACAGTAGGCGTAAGGAAGGTTAGATTTGGGTTTTCCATTCCGCCAAAAGGGAAACTAGGTGGTAGCACAATCACATCGTATCTTCCCCAACGGTAAGGTCCAAATAGTTTTTCGGCGGTGTTGACCATGTCACCGAGTTTGGCAAATTCCCATTTGGCTTTGTCAATTTGTGAGTGCTCGGCATAAACACCGGTTTTGTTGTCAATTGATTTGAATTCGACGTCACCTACAGCGATTGCCATTAAATAAGACGGAATGGGTTTGTCTTGTTTAAAAGTATATACTCCTGTATCATTTTTTTGTTGTGGATTTACCGCACTCATCAATGCCATTAAATCTTTTGGTACGATTACTTTAGCATTATAGGTAAATCGAACGCCCGGCGAATCCTGACACGGAATCCAGGTGCGTGTCCAAATGCTTTGTCCTTGCGAAAAAACAAAAGGTTTCTTTTTGTCGGCAGTTTGTTCTGGTTTTAGCCATTGTAGCGCAACGCCATCTTTGGTAGTATTATAATAGATATTGACTTTGGTAGTATTTGGATCTATTGTGATACGCAAAGGTCTTCCGTGGAATTCGACTGAGTCACCCAACTTGAATTGGGTTTCTTTTTCGTCATCACCCAAAGTAACTTTAGTAATGTTTAAGGTATTTTCGTCAAAGATTATTTGGTTTCCTTTTGATGTATTGTCAATTGTCCAGGAAGCTATTCCTGAAATTGTTTGGCTATCGAAATCGACCTTGATATCCAAATCCAAATGTTTGACAACTGCTTCCGCCGGATTTGAAAAGGAATGAGAGTCTTTAGTCGTTTGATTTTGAGGTGTTGTTTTGTCGCTTGTGTCTTTTTTTTGGCAAGATATTGCGAATGTTATGCTAAGTACAAGTAAACCTATTTTCTTCATTAGTAATTTTTATTGTAAATTAAACTGTTGGTTATAAATCAATTATGTAGCTTTTAACCACATAGAAACATAGTATTCTATGGATTTTGAAAGTCGTTTTACTCTACTAAAGAAAATATAGCTATGTTAACCCAAGAATTGGGTTATCCAACTCTTTTTTTCTATGTCTCTATGTGGTTTAATTTATTATTTAACTATTGTAATTACAATCAACGGGTTAAATAAAAAATCCCGTTCATAACTATTGAAACGGGATTTTATATTTTAAAACGAAGAGCCTAAGCCAACATCGTTACTGGATTTTCTAAATACTGTCTCAATGTTTGTAAGAATTGTGCTCCTGTAGCTCCGTCAACCGTTCTGTGGTCGCAGGCTAAGGTTAACATCATAGTGTTTCCAACAACAATCTGACCGTTTCTTACTACTGGTTTTTCTTCTATCGCCCCAACAGATAGTATCGCTGAATTTGGCTGATTTATGATAGAAGTAAATGACTGGATACCGAACATTCCTAAGTTAGAAACGGTAAATGTACTTCCTTCCATTTCAGCCGGTTGTAGTTTTTTAGATTTGGCTTTACCGGCTAAATCTTTTACGCTACTGCCAATTTGAGTCAACGTCATTTGGTCCGTAAATTTCAAAACAGGTACAACCAATCCGTCTTCAACAGCTACAGCCACTCCAATATTCACATGATGGTTGATGATAATGGCGTCAGCTTGCCATTGGGTATTTACTTTTGGATGTCTTTTTAATGCCATCGCACAAGCTTTTATAACCATATCATTGAAAGACACTTTCGTATCCGGAATGTTATTTATGGCAGCACGTGATTTCATTGCTTCATCCATAGCAATTTCTACTGTTAAATAGAAATGTGGCGCAGTGAAAATTGATTCTGAAAGACGAATCGCAATGGTTTTACGCATTTGCGAATTTTTCACCACTTCCGTATATGTTTCTCCTGCCGGAACAAATGGTCTTACAACAGTTGTAGGTTGTGTGTTGTCGGTTGTAGGTATACTAGCTTGACTTGTTGCAGCAGTTGATGGTGTAAAGTTCTCCACATCACTTTTTGTGATACGACCGTTTTCGCCTGAACCTTTTATTTGAGAAAGATTAATCCCTTTGTCTTTAGCTATTTGTTTGGCTAAAGGAGAAGCAAAAATTCTGTCTGAGCTTTCACTTGTCGGTTGTCGGTTGTCGGTTGATGGTTGTTGAGTCACCTCGTCCGCGCTCGGGGTATCTACTTGTGCTGATGTCCCACCATTTTTATAATTTTCGGCTATGCCTGTAATGTCTTTTCCAGCAGGTCCGATGATGGCTAAAACGCTGTCAACCGGTGCCGATTGTCCTTCGTTAATTCCGATGAATAATAAAGTACCGGCATTGAAAGATTCGAATTCCATTGTGGCTTTATCGGTTTCGATTTCGGCAAGGATATCACCTTCTTTCACTTCGTCACCAACTTTTTTCAACCATGTTGCTACAGTTCCTTCTGTCATGGTGTCGCTTAGACGAGGCATTGTTACAACAACAACTCCTTTTGGAAGTTCGGAGGTTTGTGGGTTATTATTTATGGTTTCTGATTCAGTTGAAGCTTCAACTTTTGCTTCAGCAACAGCTGGAGTAGATGCACCTCCTGAAATTAGTCCTGAAATATCTTCTCCTTCTTTTCCAATGATAGCTAAAAGCGAATCTACAGCAGCCGTTTCACCTTCATTAATTCCTATGTGTAATAAAGTTCCTGAATTGAATGATTCAAATTCCATAGTCGCTTTATCGGTTTCGATTTCCGCAAGGATATCCCCTTCTTTTATAGTATCGCCCACTTTCTTTAACCAAGTAGCAACAGTCCCTTCTGTCATCGTATCGCTCAAACGCGGCATTGTTATTTTTGTTGCCATAATTATAGTCTGTGAGGGATGAAAGGATAATTTTCTTGTTCGTAAACCACATCATACAATTGTTGTACTTCAGGGAAATCAGACTCTTCTGCGAATGTGGCACATTCTTCAACTAAATCTTTTACTCTTTCGTCAATGATTTCAATTTCTGCATCAGTAGCATAGTTGTTTTCTTTGATGATATCCAGTACTTGTGTGATTGGGTCAATTTTTCTGTATTCTTCTACTTCGTCTTTCGAACGGTATAATTGTGCATCCGACATTGAGTGTCCTCTGTATCGGTATGTTTTCATTTCTAAGAAAGTTGGGCCATCGCCTCGACGTGCTCTTTCCATCGCTTCGTGCATCGCTTCAGCCACTTTCACAGGATTCATTCCGTCTACTGGTCCGCATGGCATTTCGTAACCCAAACCTAGTTTCCAGATGTCTGAATGATTAGCCGTTCTTTCAACAGATGTTCCCATTGCATAACCATTGTTTTCACAAATAAAAACTACCGGTAATTTCCATAGCATCGCCATATTGAATGCTTCGTGAAGTGAACCTTGACGTGCTGCACCATCACCAAAATAGGTAAGTGTTACACCGCCGGTTTCAAAATATTTATCGGCGAAAGCCATACCGGCACCAACCGGAATTTGAGCTCCAACGATACCATGACCACCATAAAATCCGTGTTCTTTTGAGAAGATGTGCATGGATCCACCCATACCTTTTGAGGTTCCAGTTACTTTTCCAAGTAGTTCTGCCATTACTTTTCTTGGGTCAACACCCATTCCAATTGGCTGCACGTGATTACGATAGGCCGTAATCATTTTGTCTTTTCCGCCTAAGTTCATAACATGTAAAGCACCTGCTAAAACAGCTTCTTGTCCGTTATATAAGTGAAGAAATCCCCTAACTTTTTGTTGAATATAAAGTGCTGCAAGTTTGTCTTCAAACTTTCTCCAAAGCAGCATGTCTTCGTACCACTTTAAATAAACTTCTTTTGTTACTTCTTTCATTTTTTACTTTTTGCTAAAGCGTTATTAAGTTGTAAATTATATTTCAACGCAAAATAGTTCACTCACACACAAATTTGCGAAATGCAAAAGTAAAACATTCCGACTAAGAAGTAAAATTAAAAGCGGAATTTTTATATTA
>CANKLK010000143.1 GCA_947482805.1 Flavobacteriaceae bacterium | reverse complement strand
GAGTTAATCAAAGCTTGTTTTGAAGATTCTAATGCCTTGTCATATTGCGCATTATTAAAATCAGAAAAAGCTTGATCAAGCAATCTTTTTATTTCCGTTTTCTCCTTATTAAAATCTTGTGCAACCAAATTGGTATAAGAGAAAAGAAAAAATAAAAGTAAACAGATGTATTTGGCTTTAATCATAAGTTTGGTTAATCGATCAAATATAAAATTTTTATTCAAAAAAAAATCCCGATTGCCCGGGATTTTATTAGTAATAGACTAATTTCTAATCAATTTGCGATATTTTATTCGTTTCGGAGATACATCCGCACCTAAACGTTTCTTTTTGTTTTCTTCATACTCAGAGAATCCACCTTCAAAATAGTAAACATCAGAGTTTCCTTCAAACGCTAAAATGTGCGTACAAATTCTGTCTAAGAACCATCTATCGTGACTAATTACTACTGCACAACCAGCGAAGTTTTCTAATCCTTCTTCCAAAGCACGAAGCGTATTAATATCCAAATCATTCGTTGGCTCATCAAGTAACAATACGTTTCCTTCTTCTTTCAACGTCATGGCCAAATGTAAACGATTACGTTCTCCACCAGATAAAGCCGCAACTTTTTTGTTTTGGTCACTTCCGCCAAAGTTAAATCGAGATAAATAGGCTCTTGAGTTTACTTGTCTTCCGCCCATCATGATTAATTCTTGTCCGTCGCAGAAATTTTCCCAGATAGATTTATTTGGATCTATATTCGAATGTGATTGGTCAACGTAAGCAATTTTAACTGTGTCTCCAACGCTAAATTGACCAGAATCTGTTTTTTCTTCTCCCATAATCATTCGGAAGATTGTCGATTTACCGGCACCGTTAGGCCCGATGATGCCAACAATTCCAGCTTGTGGTAAAGTAAAGTTTAAGTTATCATATAATAATTTGTCACCAAAAGCCTTGGCAACATTTTTAGCTTCAATTACATTAGTTCCTAATCGAGGACCATTCGGGATATAGATTTCTAATTTTTCATCTAGTTCCTTTTGGTCTTCATTTAAGAGTTTATCATAATTTTGCAAACGTGCTTTTTGTTTTGTCTGACGTCCTTTAGCTCCTTGTCGCACCCAATCCAACTCACGTTCTAACGTTTTTCTACGTTTGGAAGCCACTTTTTCTTCCTGCTCCATACGTTTTGACTTTTGGTCAAGCCAAGAAGAATAGTTTCCTTTCCACGGAATACCTTCGCCTCTATCCAATTCCAAAATCCAGCCGGCAACATTGTCCAAGAAATATCTATCGTGCGTTACGGCAATAACGGTTCCAGCATATTGTGCTAAATGTTGTTCCAACCAAAGAACACTTTCCGCATCCAAGTGGTTGGTTGGCTCATCGAGTAAAAGTACATCCGGATTTTGCAACAACAAACGACAAAGCGCAACTCTACGTTTTTCTCCGCCTGATAAAACACTAATTGGCATATCCCCGTCAGGAGTGCGAAGAGCATCCATGGCAACTTCTAATTTATTATCAATTTCCCATGCGCCACATGCATCTATTCTGTCCTGCAACTCTGCTTGACGGTCCATCAGTTTATCCATTTTATCGGCATCCTCATACACTTCTGGCAAGCCAAACATATCATTAATTTTATTGAATTCGTCCAAAAGTGCCATCGTTTCAGCAACGCCTTCTTTTACGATTTCTAAAACTGTTTTGGTTTCATCTAGTTTTGGTTCTTGTTCTAAGTAACCAACCGTATAACCAGGTTGGAAAACCACATCGCCTTGATAATTTTTATCGACACCGGCTATAATCTTTAATAAAGATGATTTACCTGAACCATTTAATCCAAGGATTCCAATCTTTGCACCATAAAAGAAACTTAAATAAATATTCTTTAAAACTTGCTTATCACTTCCTTGGTATGATTTACTCAATCGTTGCATTGAGAAAATTACTTTTTTATCGTCTGACATTTGTTTTTTATTGTTAGATTAAGAATTATTAGATTAAATTATAGTCGCCCTTTTAGAGAACTGAAAACCCAAGCGTTTGCTAAAAATCCAACACCAACAGCTCCAAACCCCCAGCCCGCAATATCGGAATAGCGATAAACCCCTAACCCTATTAGAATAAATCCCATGATAATCATTATTAATGTTGCCCATCCTAAGACGGTATTTTTATTCATTCCCATGTTTTGTGGTATTTAATTTTTGGTGAGCAAATTTAAGTAAAATATGTGAGTTTTGAAAAGGATAAGCGAAAAGGCAAACGGGATAAAAAAAAGTAGAGAAAGCTTTTCTATTAAAAAGAATATGATTCAGACTAATCCCTTATCCCTCTTCCCAAGTTGCTTTATAAATAACTCCTACTTATGACCCAAGATTTCCCATTAAGTCTTTTCAATAATCATTACTATCTATAAGCTTACCGCATTGAATGAAAGCATCTTGAAGCGTTAGTGCCGTTAATAGAATAGTAAAGATGAATATTTTTTTGATATTTATTGATTTTTAAAACGATAAAAATTAATTAAAAATACTCACCAACATTTCCTTCAGTAAATCGCCTTGAGGTAACCCATTTGCTCCAACACCTTTGCTTTTTACATCAATATCACGTAGCTTTCCAACTATGGCACTCACTTTTTTCATTGGATAATTATGTGCTGCTGCTATATAATCGTTTACAAAATAAGGACTAACCTTTAATATTTTAGCAGTATTGCTAGGAGACTTATCTTTTAAGCCATGGTATTGAAGTAAAGCAGAAAAGAAACTAAAAACCAATCCGTTGGTCATAACAATGGGATTATCTTTTTGGTTTTGGGCAAAATAATTTGCAATCTGATACGCTTTGAATTGGTTTTTTTCACCAATAGCTTTTCTAAATTCAAACACATTAAAATCCTTACTAAACCCGATATTTTCTTCAATATGATGAGGGGTAATGGTACTCCCTTTAGGTAGAATTATTTCTAGTTTGGTCAATTCGTTAGCAATTCGGCTCAAATCGTTTCCTAGAAATTCAACTAGCATAGCCATTGCTTTGGGTTCAATACCATAACCTCTTCCTTGCAAAACGCGTTTAATCCACTCGCCTACTTTATTGTCGTACATCTTTTTGCTCTCGTAAACCAAGCCATTTTTTTCAAGCAATTTAGTTACTTTCTTGCGTTTGTCCAGCGATTTGTATTTGTAAGCGAAAACTAAAACCGTTGTATGTTGTGGGTTTTCGGCATATTTTTCCAATTGGTCAATCGTCCTTGATAATTCCTGTGCTTCTTTTACAATGACTACCTGGCGTTCTGCCATCATTGGGTAGCGTTTAGCATTTGCTACAATATCATCAATAGTAGTATCGCGACCATAAAGCACCATTTGGTTAAATCCCTTTTCATCTTCGGTCAAAAGGGTATCTTCCAAATATTCGGTGATTCTATCAATATAATAAGGCTCTTCGCCCATCAGGAAATATATAGGTTTGATTTTACCTGCTTTGATGTCATTAATTATTTTTACTACTTCTTCCAAAATAAGTTTATTTGGTTATTCGTTTATTTGATAATAGATTTGTTGAATGCAAAAACTCAACTTTCCTTCTTATAACTTTCGATTCAAAAATAGTGAAAATAAAGTGTCGATTTTTGATGACATCAGGAAAAAGTTTATCATTCTTAATCCCGAAGAATGGGTTAGACAACATACCGTTCAATATTTACTTGAAGAGAAAAATTATCCGAAATCGTATATCAATGTTGAGAAGTTAGTTAAGGTAAATGAAATTAACAAACGCTATGACATAGTGGTTTTTCATCCTAATGGCGAATTGTATTTATTAATAGAATGCAAAGCGCCGGAAGTGAAAATCACACAGGAAACCTTTGATCAAATTGCACGTTATAACCTAAAATTGAAAGCGCAATACCTGATGGTAACCAACGGACTAAATCATTACTTTTGTCAAATGGACTTTGAGAATGAAAAGTATATTTTTCTCGATGAATTACCTAGTTTTAGACAAGAGACCAAGAGATAATAGATGTTAGACAAGAGAATAGCTGTAGTTATACTAAATTGGAACGGAGCCAAACTGTTAGTACAGTATTTGCCTTCTGTGGTTGCCTATTCTGATGAAGCAAAAATCTATGTGGTAGATAATGCTTCGACTGATAATTCGATTGCTGTTATAAAAGAAAAGTTTCCATCAGTTACTATTATTCAAAATGATGGCAATTATGGTTTTGCTAAAGGCTATAATTTGGCGCTTGAACAGGTTGAAGAAGAGTATTATGCTCTCGTCAATTCCGACATTGAGGTTACTAAAAACTGGCTTACGCCAATACTATCTATATTTGATAATGAAGCAAAAATTGGAATCATACAACCAAAACTTTTAGACTACAAAAACAAAGAATATTTTGAATACGCTGGCGCAGCCGGCGGTTTTATCGACCAATTTGGCTATCCTTATTGCAGAGGACGAGTTTTTGAAACTATTGAAAAAGACAATGGTCAATATGATGATGAGTTAGAAATCTTTTGGGCAAGTGGTGCCTGTTTTTTTATCCGAAAAGAAGTTTATCGAAAACTAAACGGTTTTGACGATGATTTCTTTGCGCATCAGGAAGAGATAGATTTCTGCTGGCGCGCTTTTAATATGGGCTACAAATCAAAATACACTTCAGAATCAGTAGTGTATCATGTTGGTGGTGCCACCTTAAACGAAAGCAATCCGAAGAAGACTTTCTTGAACTTCAGGAACTCATTATTGATGCTTACTAAAAATTTACCCGCAAATAAATTGGTTCCTATTCTTTTTGTACGTCTCATACTTGATGGTGTTGCTGGAATACAATTTATTTTTAAAGGTAAATTTATTCATTGTTGGGCAATTATTAGAGCCCACTTTCATTTTTATCATCTGATAAACAAAACGTTAAAAAAAAGAAACGGAACTCAGTTCGAAAATTATTATCACTCCAAAAGCATTGTCAATAGCTACTTCCTGAAAAACGGCACTATATTTGAAAAATAATTTTAACAAGAGTTTATCATTTAAAACCACTCTTGAAATCTAAATTAATATGTACTTTTGTTAAAATTTTAATTACACTATCTTATGAAAAAAGTAATTTTTGCACTTTCGTTGGTTGCCCTTACTCTAACCTCTTGTGGCACAAAGAAAAAAATTGCTGCTCTCGAAGCACAAAACAAAGAATGTCAAGACTTATTGAATTCAACTACCGTTAAATTGAACTTATGCTTGTCTGAAAAAGATGCACTTTCTAAACAGAACGATTACTTGAAACAAAACAATTCTGATTTGATTAACAGTTCCAAAGAAATAACACTGTTAAGCACAAAAGGTGCTCAAAATTTAGAAAAATCATTAGAAAGTTT
>CANKLK010000142.1 GCA_947482805.1 Flavobacteriaceae bacterium | reverse complement strand
TTAAAAAAGAAGATTGCTTTTCAAAAACTGTATTATTTGCTTTTGAAATATAGTTTACAAAATCATTTTTTTCAATTTGATAATTATTATCAAAAATTCCACCTCGCATAATGTTAAACAAAACATTAGCGAAATGTCTAGTATCTTTTCGTTTATCAGCAGTAAACTGCAAACCATCAGCTGTAGCGCTAAGAGCAATAAGATTTTGCTTTCCTAATTCGATATCAGCTAATAATTTATCTTCTAATGCTTTATCATTACAAATAGCATCAGCTAATTCAATAATTTGAGATTGGTTTTGATTTACGTTCGCAATTATTTTCCAAAACTTAGAAGAATTCTTTACTAAAAACAAATCAGTTGAAACAAAATAAGCTCCTTTTTCACCTTTAATATCAGTCTCAAGACTTACATTTTGCGCTTTACGAAAATTTGATACTTGTAATGATGAAAGTAAGTAAGAAGGTTTGTGTAATCCTAATGACCATGCAATATTAGCTTTTAAAGCCTCGCTTGGTTCAGCTTTATCAACGATAATAGCACTAAGAGCAAAAATACCTAAACCACTTTGTGTATGAAGTTCATTTCTTTTGTAAGCATCAACTAAATTACTAGTGCTATTTTGCAAATCACTACTCACACCATGAGGTATAATATTTTGAATACCATCTAAAAGTGTAATGGAATAATTGTTATCTGAATCATTTATAATTTCAGAAGTTTTTACGAAACCGTATATATTACTGGTACTCCATTGATATCTATAAGTCAACTGAAAATCATGGTGAACCTCTTCAAATACTATTTTATTACCGTATAGGTTTTTGTATAAATTTCTGCTTAAATTATAGTTTTCGTTAAATCGCTCCGAGAAGGGTTCCCAAATATGAGTTTGATTATCTGAATGAATTTGAAAAATAGATTTACTTCCTGTTATATCAGCAAACTCGGTAATTTTGTCATCTGTATAGTAGGGAAACAAAGCAAACTCAGCATTCTTCCTTCCGGCAGTTAATCCTCCATTACTTGATATAAACAACCAATGATTTGAATCACTTACGACACTCATAAAGAATGGTCGCATTGTATCGTTATTAGCTATTTTATAAAATTTTTCACCATCTAACAAAACGATATCCATAGACACCTTTTTATCTTCAATCGCATTATCAACTAGTGTAGTTTGTTTGTTAATCATAATAATTAAAAGAGTTCTTTTTTTCTATCCAATCCAATTAATAAAAAACAACTAGACTATTATACAATTAGTCTAGTTGTCTTTATTATATTTATTCATATACTCTTATGTAATCAACTAACATTTCTTGTGGAAAAGGCGTTTCTCCATTTGGAGCTCCTGGCAAATATCCTCCAACTGCTACATTCAATATCATATAAAATGATTGATTAAAAACCCATTCACCTGGAACATCTTCAGGTGTAACTGAATGATATAACATATCATCAACGTAAAAATTTACTCTATTTTCATCCCATTCTATTCCGAAAATATGAAAGTCAGTATCAAATCTGCTATTGGAAAGGAAAAAGTTTTTCGAAATTGATTCACCAGCAGAATAACCTGGTCCGTGAACTGTTCCAAATATTTTTGTTGGACTATTTCCAAGGTATTCCATAATATCAATTTCTCCACATTGTGGCCAAATTACAGTATCTGAATTAGCTCCTAACATCCAAAATGCAGGCCATAAACCTTTACCTCTTGGCAATTTAATTCGAGCTTCTATTCTCCCATATTTTTTTTCATATTTTCCTTTAGAAATAATTCTAGCAGAAGTATAAGAGGAGCCCATATATTGTTCTCTTCTAGCTGTTATTTTTAAAACTCCATTTTCAACTTTAACATTTTGTGGTCTATCAGTATAATATTGCAATTCATTATTGCCCCAACCATTACTTCCTGTTCCTATATTGTAGGACCATAAATTTGAATCTGGAGCTCCATCTACATTAAATTCTTCACTCATTACCAATTGTGTTTTAGTAATAACTGTTTGCTTTTCATCGGTCTCACAACCTATAACTAAAGAGCCAAAACCTATTAAAAGTAAATTATATATTTTTATTTTTTTCATTATTATATATTTGAAATGTTATTTAGTATTTTTTTTAGTTGAAGAAATAGATATTATCCATATAAAAATTTGATAATGATGAACCATTAATATTCTCCATTATTATTAAACCAATATTATTCCTGTTCACTAAAGTCAAAGGAGCTTCAATGGTAACCCAACTATTTGCTTGAACTTGTGAAGCTGTAACAAAAATTTGTTGTCTTGTATCATCACCACCATTATCAATCTGATTTGGTCCCCAATCTTCAATTGAAATCAAAAAACTAAAATTTGGAGGAACATTGTTAGGGATGTACATGTTAAAATGTATTTTAGTCATAGCTGTAGCATTTAAAGTTGGATTAGCAAATGCAATTCCAACATAATTAAAGGTAGTGTAGTTTAAAACATTATTTCCGTTTACAGAAAAATCTGCCGAACCAGTTGTTGAACCTGGAGTCCAAAAACCATTATAATAGGAAACTGGGACATTTGTATAAGTATCACTGAATACTGAAAGGACATTGGCGGGATTTCTTGTTGGTATTGGAGCACTTGTAAAGGTACCCGTACAATTAATTGTTAAACTTCCTGTAGTTGGTTGACCTCCAAAAGTAGCGGTTATCACAGCAGTTCCTACACTTAAAGGAGTCACAACCCCAGTATCACTTACTGATGCTACAGAAGGGTTTGAAGAAACGAAATTCAAAAAGGCTGGAGCAATAGTAACCGATTGATTACTACCATTTGGCATATTAAAGCTACTAATTATACCAGTGACTGAAGTAGTGACGCCTACAAACGTTGATCTTACCACATTGTTACCATTCATAATTGAAGCTTGTAATGGCAATATAGTTCCCAACTTTTCAAACTTTAATTCATCAATCCAAAAAGTATAACCAAATCCATTTGTATTTTGTGTGCCAGCAGAATACCTGAATACTCCTTTTTCTTGTAATAATTTTGAAGCATCTGGAATTGGGATAATGTATTTTACCCAATTTGTTCCGAGTGATATATTTCGCATAGTAGTAATATATTTATTTGGATAGAAATCCTCTCCAAAACCTATTTCTCCTACAGTTACTCCTTGAGAAGCTTTAGCCCAAAAAGTTAGTGCATCATAACCAGTTAAATCACGACCAGCTCCATCAATTCTTAAAATACCACCGGCATAATTTCCTTCAGGATCATTTGCATTGGGTACATCAAAACGCATAGAAGCATTACCTTTATAGCTTACTTCACTATCTACAGACCAAGCTGAGAATTTTGATCCTACAGGATTATTTGCATCAGGCCCATACGGAAAGTAAAAATTACTACCCATTCCAACTGGAGCATCTGTAAATATTTCCGCAGTTTTTGGATATGTCGCTAATGTATTTTCATTAGGCATATCTAATTCACAATTTAAACTGGTTATCAAAACCAATATTAACAAAATTGAGTTTCTTAAATAATTAAATTTTCTACTTTTCATTTTTTTTATTTTTTAAATTATTTTCCAATATTAATATGTACATAGGTTCTTATTTCCCATTCTGAACCATTAGGGAATCCTACAGGACTAAGTGCTGGCACAGGTGGATAAGTATTCTCAGGAACAAAAGTTGGCGAATATCTTGGTGAATATTGGTCTAAAGAACGCCAAATACCCATTATTCCAATTCGAGTATCAGGCAAAATAAACCAGCTTGGTTTTCCAACAGATGTAGATATATCTAAAGAACCTTGGAATGGGAAGGTTAAGTTAAAATCCTTGTGGTAATCATAAGGTCCCCAATCGTTAAATTTGACAGAACTCGTAACTTTAACTTTTCTATAAATCATTCGTATATCACCACCAACTCTGTTGATAGTTCTTTCTGAATCACCATTTGCTTGCCCATTTCCAAAATATATGTTTGCAATCATCCCTAAATCTGGTGTTAATTTAGATACAATTCTAGTATTAGATTCCCATAAATCTTGAGCTGGAGCTGATCTATCGAATGCAAAAGGAGTTCTATTGGCTAAAAATCCAATTGCAGCATCCATAGTTGTTGGTAAATGACGAAAAACAAAACCAGTGCTAAATGCAAATTTTGCATCTTCTACCATGTCGTTATTCCATTCATACATCCAAGTAGCTGGTGTTGGGTCATACGTTAACAAAAATTCTCCACCAACTGTTTCACGATTAACTCTAACAATAAATGGGTCTTCTAAAATATTTCTTAATCTTCCTGGTGCATCAACTCCATTTGGCATAGCTTCAACTAATGGCTTTTGCCATAAAAAGTTTGGAGCTAGTTGTAATTTTGAATTTACATTATAAGTAAAACCAGTTAGGAAGTTCACTTGATTTCCACTTCCACTATCCTTTAATCTCCAACCAGTAAATGTTTGTGTATTATCGGCTCCACCATTTGCAACTAACCCCATAACAGCAGCTTGGGTGTAAAAATTGAACCTACCTTGAGAAAATGTTACCTTTGTCTTAGCTCCCCAATTATCGGATGGTTGAATTGTACGGTTATATGTGGTATAATTATTTGGTGTGATTTCTTTTGCAATCTGATATTCTCTTCCATTTAACGGTTGTCCTCCCCAAATATAGCCAAAATCAATTCCGAAGAATTGGTTTTTATAATTAAGGTGAAATGTAGCACGCTGAGTCTTTGGTTGAGGAATGAATATGGAGGTTACAGCTGGTGATGCTGCTGAAACGTCTTCATGATAAACCACTGTTGCAGTTGCATTTCCGAAATTTTTAGAATACTTCAATAAATAAGCAGGGTTGGCTCCCCACCAAAGTTGTGGACCAAAAGCAGCTTTAAATCCGTTTAAACTTCCTCTACCATCAACTTCGAATCCTAAAGTTTCTCCATTGTAGATATCTAAATTTGGACCGTAATTTGCTTCAGAATATAGCGCAAAAAAATCGCCTTCATAACCCCAGTGATAATGACCCGTTCTATAAAAACCTCTAACTTCAAAATCTTTTGCCGTCCATTTGTATGAAGCATTGTAAACTTGAACTCTATTAAGGTCGCTAGAAACTGCAGGACCATCTTGAGTTAATACAGTTTGTTCTCTACCTCTGCTTTCATAGAAAATTTCATTTATAGGATTTACTGCTACACGACCTAAAACGTTCACATTTACATTTGCAGTCATGTTAGCCGAAGGTTTTCCTTCAACTCCAATATAGTAAGACTGCATATGATCAAAACCTGTCCGGCTAGGATAGTTACTTGTAGCTAGATCATCTGCTTCTGGCGTAGTTAATAGACTTCCACCAGTTGTGAATGTAGTGAATTCA
>CANKLK010000141.1 GCA_947482805.1 Flavobacteriaceae bacterium | reverse complement strand
TTGGCATCCTTAGTTTATTATTATATGCATTTCTCTTAGGTTTATCAATTGATATTTTTTCAAATACATTCGGTTTGCATGCATCATCTTTATTAATGATGGCGTATTTTAGACCAATTATATTTAATTTTTTTGCCCCTCGGGATGGTTATGATCCTTTAAAACAAGCTTCTATAGACGATATGGGTCTTAGATGGTTTATTTTCACCTATGGTAATTTATTACTCATTCATCATTTTTGGTTTTTTTTAATTGAAATATTTCGGATGAATGAATTTTTATTAATTCTTCAAAATACATTTTTTAGTGTTATAATCTCGTTTATTCTTGCTGTTGTACTTCAAACTCTTATGATTAAAAAAGTTATTCCGAAATGAATTTTGATGCTCGCCGTTATGTATTGACTTTCTTCATTGCAATTGTAGGTGTTAGCTATATTATCCGTATTTTTTATATGCAGGTAATTGACGATAAATGGAAATTAAGAGCGCAGCAAATCGCAGAAAAACGAAAAGAAATCACACCTGCTCGTGCTGTTATTTTTGACAGAAATGGAAAGAAAATCGTTTCAAATAGAACCTATTTTAATTTAATGATGGTTGAAGATAAAATTAAAAATTTAGATACTGCAGCATTTGCCACTTTGATTGGTTGGACTGTTGAAGAGGTTAGAAATAGGTTTAAGGAAATTGTTGATGGCGAAGGGAGATATAAAAATCCAAATACCGGAAAACGCACTGCTAATTATCAGAAAATACGTGCTTATCCATTTATAAAAGAACTAACCCTAGAGGAAGTTTCTAAAATAGCGCCACATCTTGAAAATTTTCCTGGATTTTACGAGGAAGTTACAAGTATGCGAAATTATCCTTATCTAGGGGGCGCAAATATTTTAGGGTATTTATCAGAAGTAACAAGAGAAGAAGTTGATGAGGATCAATTTTATAAACCCGGCAATAATATTGGTCGTTCAGGAATAGAACGTTTTTATGAAAAAGATTTACGTGGAAGAAAAGGTGTAAAATATGTTGTGACTTCTGCATTAAATAATACTATTGAATCCTATGCCGAAGGAAAATATGATACGATGGCCAGTCAAGCAGAGCCATTAAAACTAGGCATGGACATGTTAATTCAAGCATATGGCGAAAAATTATTGCAAAATAAAAAAGGCTCAATAGTTGCGATTGAACCTTCAAGTGGAGAAATTTTAGCTATGGTTTCTGCACCTTCCTTTGACCCAAACTTATTAGTCGGAAGAAGAAATATTCGAATGAATTACCCTAAGTTAGTTTTGGACCCCAACATGCCCCTTTTTCCACGTCCTTTACAAGCAGAATATCCTCCTGGATCTATTTTTAAACTGGTTCAGTCATTAATTGCTTTACAAGAAGGTGTGATTACTCCAAATTCAAGTTTCCCTTGCGATAAAAGTCTTGTCGGCTGTCATCCCGGGCATCATGCAAGTAATATTTCAGAAGCAGTACAGTTTTCCTGTAATCCATATTATTATGCAGTAATGAGGAGAATTATACAGCAAAAACGGAGAAAAAATAGCAATATTGATGCTACATTAGGTTTGAATAAATGGTATAAATACATGTTGAGCTTTGGTTTAGGAAAGGTTTTAGAAACAGATGTTTCTGGTCAACGACCAGGAGTAATTCCAAATTCTAGGTATTATGATAAATGGTATGGCCATCATCAGTGGGCATTTTCAACCATTCGATCAATTTCAATTGGTCAAGGAGAAGTTAAGTTAACACCTCTACAGATGGCAAATATCGCAGCTATAATTGCAAATAAAGGTTGGTATTACACGCCACATTTTGTAAAATCAATTGGCAGAAAAGGCCCACTTCCTCAATTTAAAAATAGAAAGAAAACAATGGTTGGAATTCAACATTTTGACCCTGTAATTGAAGGGATGAGAAGAGTTGTAAATGAAAATGGTGGAACTGCTAGATCGGCCAGATTAGACGAAATTGTGATTTGTGGAAAAACAGGCACTGTTCAAAATCCACATGGCCAAGACCATTCTGTTTTTATCGCCTTTGCCCCAAAAAAAAATCCTAAAATTGCAATAGCGGTTTTTATTGAAAATGCGGGTTTTGGTGGCACATGGGCTGCTCCAATTGCAAGCCTTATTATTGAAAAATATTTGACCAGAAAAATAAAAGATATGGACAAGGAAAAACGAATTCTTGAAGCAACGTTATCAAATTTAATAGAAATTCCAGAATGAGAAAAGGAGAGAATTTGATATCTTATTTGGATTGGCCTTTGTTCATTGCTTTTATAATGATGCTCATTATGGGTTTAGCAACAGTCTATTCAGTTGCATACACACCAGGAGATCCCAGCTTGTTTGATTTAGATAAGCAGTATGGCAAACAGAGTATGTGGATTGTAATTTCTCTTTTTCTCGGGCTCCTAGTTTTTTTAATTGATTCAGATATCTACCGAAAATTTGCCTTTCCAATTTATCTTTTTACATTATTATTACTCGTAATTGTATTATTTATGCCCGCAATTAATGGCGCTAGAGCATGGATTGGTATCGGATCAATGGGAATTCAGCCTGCAGAATTTTCAAAAATAGCATCATCACTATTAATAGCAAAATACATTAGTGAACTTAGTTTGAAGCAACAAACTATATCTTCTGTTTTTCATGCAATAGCAATTATTCTTGTTCCGATGATTCTTATATTACTTCAACCAGATGCTGGAACTTTTGTGGTTTTCACCTCTTTTTTATTTGTTATGTATCGGGAAGGACTAACTTTTGATCCGCTTATTCTTTCTATTATAAATAAGGTTCCGGGCTTGAGATTTAAATATACATGGGTTGGAAGTCATTTTATTCCTATTTTATTTGTAGTTTTATTTTTAAGCATCATCACCTTACTTTTAACACAAGAAGCAACAGATTTTTTCTTTTTACCTTTTAAGGTATCTGGTTCTTTGTATGTTATTTCTTTTCTCGTGATTTTATCAATTTGTGGAATTGGGTTTATTCGGCAATTTGGCTCAAAAAGAGATCGATCAAAGGTTACTGTAGTTATACTTTTGGGTTTAGTACTTTGTAGTGGACTTTCGTATACTGTAGATGCAGGATTTGGAAGTTTGGCTTCTCATCAAAAGGACCGTATAGAATTATTTCTTGGTTTGAGAGAGGATCCAAATGGAAAAGATTATAATAGAAATCGTGCTATGGCGGCTGTAGGTTCTGGAGGGTTTTTAGGCAAAGGGTATAACAAAGCTTCTGTTTCAAGTGTTGAAAGCAATCATGTTCCTGAAAGTGAAACAGATTTTATTTTTTGTCCCTTCGCTGAAGAATGGGGCTTTATCGGAACACTATTTTTAATCGCCTTGTATCTATTTATGCTTATCCGAATTATTTTTATCGCGGAGCGCCAGCGTTCATCATTTAATAGGATTTATGCATATTGTGTAGTTATGATATTGTTTTATCATTTTGCAATTAATATCGGAATGAGTATTGGCTTCGCTCCAGTGATAGGAATTCCTCTGCCTTTTTTTAGTTATGGCGGTTCATCAATGATGTCTTTTTCAATAATGATGTTTATTCTTTTAAAACTGGACAGTCAACGTAAAGATGTATTGAGTTAATTATTAATTTTATAGCCTTTATGGCTATTTAAAATAAAACAGAGCAGAAAATATAATGAAAAAGATAAACAACCAGTTAACTCCAGAATTTCATAAGAAATTTACTATTTATTTTTGGATTGTTATGCTCCTTCCCTTCATCTTTGTTTCTGGCCTTCTCTTATTGCAATCGGAAGATAATTTACCGCCTGTTGAGATGTTAGACAATCCGCCAGAACTTCAAGCATCTCTAATAATAGCAAAAAAAAGTGTTAAAGAAGATACAGTTATTGGAAGATTTTGGCAAGTAAATCGAACAAGTGCAAAATACAAAGATATTTCCCCTTATGTTTTTGATGCTTTAATTTCTACTGAAGACGAACGTTTTTTGCGGCATTCTGGTGTAGATTTTTGGGCCTTAATGCGTTCTATTTCTAGTTTTGGTAATTCAGGAGGTGCATCTACGATAACACAGCAACTTGCAAAACTCTTATTTACTTTGCAACAGCGAAAACGTGAAGAATTGGCGCGAGCAAGTGGGAAGAGTATTGATTCATACATAGGAGGTTTTTTCGGGAAATTTAGACGTATTAATGAAAAAGCGAGCGAAAATATAATTGCAAAACGCTTAGAAGAACGCTATACGAAAGAAGAAATTATTACAATGTATTTAAATCAATTTGATTTTCTTTTCAATGCAGTGGGAATAGAAAATGCAGCTCGTGTCTATTTTAATAAATCACCTAAGAATCTTTCAAAATCCGAGGCTGCAATGTTGGTTGGTATGTGTAAAAATCCGACGATCTATAATCCCTATACTTTTCAAATTAAAAATTACAAACGACAAGTTGCTGATAGAGAAGGAATATCGATTGAAAAAGTCACCTTTGAACAAACTGCAGCACTGCGCTCAAGAGATTCATTGCGAGCAATTGAGAGAAGAAATCAAGTGCTTTTCCAGTGGTTAAGGAACAGTAAATCAGAAAATGAAGCACTAAAAAATAAAATTGATATTCTTGAGTATGATTCGCTAAAAAGCTTACCGATTATTGTAAATTATAAATCATTAGATCACAAAGAAGGAATGGCACCTTACTTCCGTGAGTCTTTAAGAAAAGAAGTAACCGATATCTTATCGAAAAAAGATCAGGATGGGAATTTTGTATACCAACGTGAGGATGGAAATCCCTATGATATTTATAGCGATGGCTTGAAAATTTACACTACGATAAATCCTTCTATGCAGAGACATGCAGAGTATGCTCTCGAGCGACATATTAAAGGTGAACTTCAACCAGCATTTGATCAAAATAACAGAAATCTAAAAAACTATCCTTTTGCAAATACGATTGAGGAAAATATGGTAGATCAGATTATGCGAAATGCAAGAAAATCAACTGAGAGATATAAAAAACTACTAGCATATGGCGCAAGTGATAGTGATATAAGTAAAAACTTTAATACTCCAGCTGCTATGACAGTTTTTTCTTGGAAAGGAGAGCGCGATACAATTATGACTCCAAATGATTCAATTCGGTATTACAAAGCTTTCTTACACGCTGGTTTAATTTCAATAGATCCTGCAACAGGTTTTGTGCGTGCATGGGTTGGTGGAGTAAATTTTAAACATTTTGGATATGATCATGTTCGCTTAGGGAAAAGACAGGTCGGATCAACTATCAAACCTTTTGTATATGCTGCAGCATTATCGATGAAAGTTGTAAATCCATGCACTACTTTTTCTCCGGGAGAATATTGTGTTAATTTAGTTGACAACGATAATAAAGTTG
>CANKLK010000140.1 GCA_947482805.1 Flavobacteriaceae bacterium | reverse complement strand
TTAAAAACAACAATCAATCCCGGAATTATTGAAAACTATAAAGAAAGTCAACGCTTTTGGGAACAATATGATACCTTTATTGACAAAGGATTTCACGCATTTTATGACCAATTCCTAAAAGTAAATCAACAAAAAGACGGCTTGGAAAGTTATAGCAAGTTTGTAGATTTATTGATAAATTATTACAAAGGGAAAGAGTTGAGATAATAGACGAAGAGATGATAGAAGATAGACTTTGTCTCTTCTCTATCCGTCTATTATCTATTATCTTATTTTACATTCTGCTTAAAGTAAACTTCCGTAGCACCTAGTCCATACTTTTGATAATTAGCATCTTGGAAAACAATATTATCATAACGTCCTAATAAGAAATCGAGATCAGATTTCAATACACCTTCTCCAACACCATGTATAAAAACAATTTTTGGAATGCGATTTCGAATGGCGAATTCAATATGATATTTTGCAGTATCCAATTGTTTTGTTAAAATATCATAGTTATTCATTGCTTTATAATTCTTAACTAATTTTTCGATATGTAAATCAAACTCGGGTACCGGAAGCTCTTTTTTATTCTTCTTTTCTTTGTTGATGTAGTTCGGTTTGGCTACTTCCTTTTCGCTAATCACCTGACTTTTATTAAAGCTAAAATTCATAGTATTACCAATTCCAATCTTGATTAATTCGCTACTTTTGAACGTTAGGTTGAAACCATCAGTAGTTTCTATAGTAACTTCAGCACCTTTAACTTCAATAACAACACCATCAATGGCATCATCTAAAACTGATACTTTATCGCCTTTAATCAGCATCTTCTTCCTCCTTTTCTTCTTGACTTTTGCTAGGTATTTTAGCACTCAATTTCATAATGCCAAACATAAATATCACAATTGCAATACATAAAACATAAATATTGGGTTTGGATTTTGATTGCTCAAACAAACCAACAATGATCGCTACAAGCGTAAAAGGTATTACTAGTTTTTTCATAGTCCGTATTTACTTTCCAAAAGTAAAAAAACCAGCCGAGCTAGCTGGTTTTAAATAGATTTATTTTAAGATAATTACATTCCTCCACTTGCCATATCAACGACAAAAATAATTGTCCCAATGAAAAATAATACATAAAGAGAAATCATAACAATAGTCATTATCCCTAAGAATTTGTGGTGAGATTTCAAATTGACTAATGCCTTTTCTAAAATATTTTCATTACCAGAAGATAAAGCATTTTTAATTCCTTTGGCATAATTGTACAAATAATAAATTGGAAAAAAGTATAACAATGCCATCAATAAATATAAAATTCCGAAATAACTTTTTATGGATGCTAAGACGGACACACCAAAACCTAGTTCGTTAGTTCCTCCCATTTCTGGCGTTGGTAAAATCGCTGAAATTAGTGACATATATACACCAAAAAACACGATCAATCCAATAAAAATAAATCCCACGATGGATAAAAACATACACCATTTACCGCTTTCTCTTAAAGCTGAAATAGCTAAATCGTTTAAACTTAATTTGTTTTGGTCTTCCATAAATGATAAAATTTTATTTGGTTAAAAAAGTAGATTTTTTACTTTTCAAATTGCTTTAACGTCTTAATAATTATTGAAATACAATCTAATAATTGTTCCTCATTCATTACTAATGGCGGAGCAAATCGGATGATATTTCCATGTGTTGGTTTAGCTAATAATCCGTTGTCACGTAAAGCCATGCAAATATTCCACGCCGTATCGCTTTCTTCTGTATCATTGATGACAACTGCGTTTAACAATCCTTTTCCACGGACTAAGGTTGCAATATTTGATGATTTAACATACTCTCCTATTTTCTCTCTAAATATTTTCCCTAAACGACGTGCATTTTGAATTAAATTTTCATCATTAACAACATCTAAAGCTGCTATAGCGACGGCTGCTGCAACTGGATTTCCTCCAAAGGTAGAACCGTGTTGTCCTGGCTTAATTACATTCATAATGGTATCATTTGCCAACACTGCTGAAACTGGATAGGCACCACCTGAAATAGCTTTTCCTAAAATCAAAATATCCGGCGTTACATAACTCGCTTGCTTTTCGCATTTGCTTTCACATGAACAATTACCACAAACAGCTAATAAAGAACCTGTTCTTGCAATTCCGGTTTGCACTTCATCCGCAATAAACAATACGTTATTTGCTTCGCATAACGCTTTAGCTCTTGACAAATAATCTTCACTTGGCACATAAACTCCGGCTTCACCTTGAATTGGTTCTACTAAGAATCCTGCAATATTTTTAGAAGAGGTAATGGCTTTTTCTAAGGCGTCAATATTATCGTAAGAAATTTTGATAAATCCTGCTGTATAAGGACCGAAGTTTTTACGTGCATTCTCATCATTAGAAAACGAAATAATGGTGGTAGTTCTTCCGTGGAAGTTACCGTCACAAACGATTATTTGCGCTTCATTTTCATTAATTCCTTTCTTTTCATATGCCCATTTTCTGCACAATTTCAAAGCGGTTTCCACAGCTTCGGCACCAGTATTCATTGGTAATACTTTATCAAAACCAAAATACTTAGTAATGTATTCTTCGTAAACGCCCAGTTTATCGTTGTAAAAAGCTCGTGAAGTTAGTGTCAAAGTTTGTACTTGTTCTATCATCGCTCCCACTATTTTTGGATGACAATGACCTTGGTTTACAGCTGAATAAGCCGAAAGAAAATCATAATATTTTTTGCCTTCAACATCCCAAACATACACTCCTTCTCCTCTATTTAATACTACTGGTAACGGGTGATAATTGTGAGCTCCATATTTGTTTTCTAAAGCAATAGCTTCAGCTGAACTCATTTTTTCTAAAACTGACATTGTAATAAAACTTTTTAATCTGCTCTCATTACAGATTATTTATTAAATCGCAATTCCTTCTTTATTTGGAGAGAAATCATCCATAAGTTGAACAAAAGTATAATTTAATTACGAATATAGTTCTGACTATTCATTTAAAATTGTAAATACAATAAAGCTACAGCCGCTACAGTCATTAAAATTAAAGCACTGAATCCTAAAACATTAGAAAACCTGCTGTTGGTAAAATTTCCCATTACTTTTTTATTATTGGATATATGTAATATGATAGCAATCAAAACTGGTGCTGTTAATCCATAAAGAATAGCCGTATATATCAATGCTTTTATAGGTGAAATACCAATATAATTAAGTGATAAACCAAGTATCAAAGAAATAACCATAACCAAATAGAAAGCTTTGGCTTCGTGAAATTTTTTATCCAAACCTTTTTCCCAACCAAAGGTTTCGGTAATAATATAGGACAACGATCCGCTCAAAACCGGAATAGCCAAAAGTCCTGTACCAATTACACCTTTATTGATAATTAAATTAATAAAATAAGCAAAATTTAACCTCTTTCATCAAACATTTTAAGTAAAGTCTTCACAGTGTTCCAATTGCGAGTCGTTGAAACTACATTCATGCTTTTCTCAATCCATTTGTTATCGAGTTTGGTTTTGGCTGGAGAAATGTCGTACTTTAAATAAATTCGTTTTCCATCCAATTGAATCTCATCGGGTTTGATAAAATTTAAATTTAGTTGGGTTATCATATTGTCGGGCAACTCCGAAGAGATAAACGAAACATATAATTTCTTTAAATCGATTTCAGCTTCATTTAAAAATAAGTTTCGGTCTAAACACGCTTGCAAATCTTCTTTTCCAATAACAATTACCGGAACATCGTGCCCAAATACTTTAAAGATTTCCTGTTTAATAATAAAACCAACTTTTCCCGGACTTTCTTCTTCTGTATCCACAAACACATTACCTGATTGAATATAAGTCACCACTTTTTGAAAGCCAACAGCTTCTAATGATTTTTTTAAAGCTACCATATTTATCATTTTGTGTCCCGAAACGTTGATGCCTCGGAGTAGGGCGAGATGGGTATACATGTCAATTTTATTTCTATACCTCAAATATACTAATTTCCCACATCAACTATTATAACTTTCTTGAGGTTTTGTTCAGTGTTAAACTACCTTATTAGAACATTTTGCAAAAAAATGATATACTAAAACAGAAGAAGATAAACTTTCCACCTGCAACTCGTAATTCCTAATTCCGAATTCGTAATTCCTAAATTTATATTTACTTTTGCGCCATGGGAAGAAAACAAACCAACAAAGTCATCTTTGAAAACATAACTGTTTTGGATGCCGGTGCCAAAGGCGTATCGGTAGCCAAAGCACCGGAAGGTCAAGTAATTTTTATTCCAAACGTTGTTCCGGGTGATGTTGTAGACGTACAAACTTTTAAAAAGAGAAAATCGTATTTTGAAGGCAAAGCCATCAAGTTTCACTCCTATTCTCAAAATAGAATTGAGCCTGTTTGCCAACATTTTGGTGCTTGTGGCGGTTGCAAATGGCAGAATATGAAGTATGAGCGACAATTGTTTTACAAAAATCAGGAAGTCTATAATAACCTGAAACGCATCGGAAAGATTGAATTGCCCGATTTTGAACCTATCCTAGGTTCTGAAAAACAATTCTTTTACAGAAACAAAATGGAGTTTGGATTTTCGGATACGCGTTGGTTAAACGAAACCGAAATAAAATCAGAAGACCAGTCGTTAAGTAAAAAACCTGCTCTTGGTTTCCATATTCCGAGAATGTGGGATAAGATTTTAGATATCGAAAAATGCCTCCTTCAGGAAGATCCGTCAAATGCAATTAGAAACGAAGTCAAACGTTTTGCAACTGAAAATAATATGATGTTCTTCAATGCCCGAAATCATGAAGGATTGTTACGAACGTTAATGATTAGAACAGCATCAACTGGAGAAATCATGGTACTGATTCAGTTTTTTCAGGAAAATAAAAAACAGCGTGAACTGTTGATGAATCATATTGCAGAGAAATTTCCGGAGATTACTTCACTACAATACGTAATCAACAGTAAAGCCAACGATACTTTATACGATCAGGATATCAAACTATACAAAGGGAGAGATTATATACTGGAAGAAATGGAAGGTTTACATTTTAGTATAAATGCTAAATCATTTTACCAAACCAACTCGGACCAAGCCTACGAATTGTATAAAATCACGCGCGAATTTGCCGGATTAACCGGAAATGAAGTGGTGTATGATTTATATACCGGAACTGGAACTATTGCACAATTTGTTTCTAAACAAGCTAAAAAAGTAATCGGAGTTGAAGCCGTTCCTGAAGCTATTGCCGATGCTAAGGAAAATGCCAAACGTAATAACATTAGCAACTGTGAGTTTTATGTTGGCGATATGAAAAATGTATTTAACGATGACTTTATAGCGCAACACGGCCAGCCAGATGTAATCATAACTGATCCTCCAAGAGACGGGATGCACAAAGATGTAGTCGAACAATTGCTT
>CANKLK010000139.1 GCA_947482805.1 Flavobacteriaceae bacterium | reverse complement strand
AGACTTGCAAATCCATCTATAGGACCTAATAATCCTGGATATAATTAATTAAAAATAAATAGTATGAAAACCAAATATTCAATACGTATTTCAATGCTTTTATCAATTTTGTTTTGTTTCACTTCTTGTGAGAAAGATGAAATAGATACCTGGGTGAGTTTAGAAGCTGATAAAACAGTAGTAGCTGTTAATGAAACTGTAACATTTAAAATGTCTGGTAATGCCGAAACCTATGTGATTTATACTGGTGACATTGAAATCAAACCCACTGGAGAGCAAATTTCTCACGTTTTTGCCAACAGTTATTTAGTAATTACAGGAGGTAGAACAATTGATGATGAAAGTTATGTTTTAAAACAATCTGGTTTAGACACTTGGACACCTATTTTGACTGCTGAAATTGCAGCTTATAATATTGCAAATCCCAATACACCACTTAATGTTAATACTATAATTAATGGCTTACAGAGCTTAGTAGACAAATCGTATTATAAAGATACTGCAGCAATTAGAATTAGAGAGTTAATGCCAACACTCAAAACTTTTGCTAATTGCCAAAATCTAGTGGAAACTTATTTTACAAATTTAAGTGTATTATTAACTCCTGCAGGGGGATTTTCTACTGGTGTAGCTATAAACAGATATAATTTGACTTATTCCTATAAATTTCGTACTCCAGGGACTTATGAAGTAACTTTATTGGGAACTAGATTAAGCGATAAAAATTATTCAGGTTCTGGTTATATTTATAATAGCACTTCATCAGCTAGTGAATATACTTATAACAGAAATACAGACAGGGTAACGATTGTGGTGGAATAATATTATATCCTTACCGTTGGGTGTAATTATTTTTTATGGCTTAACATATCAATTTCTTTAGTCCTTCGATTTGTTTTTCAAAATATATTCTGAAGGCGACATTTTACAATGGGTTTTAAACCACTTAGAAAAATACTGTGGATTAGAATGACCTATTGCATAAGCAATTTCAGAAATATTTAGATCTGATTCTAGTAAAAGTGTGGTTGCTTTTTTTAATCGCACCGAATCTATAAACTCTTTACCAGTACTCCCTGTTATTATTTTAACTTTTCTAAAAAAGGTTGAACGACTCATTAAAAATTCATCTGCAATATTAATAATATTCAAATTATCCTCTTCTATATTATCATTAACATATTTGAGTAGTTTTTCAATAAATTCTTTGTCCTTACTATTTGTGGTTAAGTCACTTGCATCCTCGTATTTATTAGTTAAAAATAGATTTTTAAATTTATTTCTAGACTCTATTATATTTTTAATAGTTATATTTAGAATTTTAATATTAAAAGGTTTAGGGACAAAGTGGTCTGCGCCAGATTTCACTCCTTCAAATTGAGTATTCATATCGCCTTGAGCCGTTAAAAGAATTATCGGTATATGCGAAGTTTTAATATCATTCTTAAGGATCTCACATAGTTCAATACCATTCATTATAGGCATTACCAGGTCACTTATAATTATATCAGGTTGCAATTTATTTGCCATTTCAACACCTATTTGCCCATTATCTGCTGTATATATGTTGTAATTATCCATGAAGTAATCGGCCATATTTTCAATTAAATCTTTATTGTCATCTACAAATAAAATAGTAGGTTTTTCAGCATTGAAATCTGCATTTTTATCAACTAATTTAGTATTGACAATTTCATTGACTTGATCATAATTAGCAATACTAAGAGCTATAGGCATATCATTATCCCAAAGTAATCTATCTGATTTTTCTTCATCAGTGTAAGCGTTTTCATCCAACGGTAAATTCAATGTAAAAGTAGTTCCAATATTCAATTCACTACTAACTGAAATTGTTCCTTTATGAAGTTCAATCATTGATTTTGTCAAAGACAATCCAATTCCAAATCCATTAACATAGCGATCCATATTGCCTCCATGATGGTAAAATCTATTGAATATTTTAGAAATATAATTAGGATCAATTCCTGAGCCATCATCGATGACATCAATTATTAAAAACCCTTTATCCGCAGAAGGGAATGCTCTAATTATAACGCTACCCCCATTATTGGTGTGTTTAATGGCATTCGAAACTAAATTATACATTATTTTTCCAAGAGCATTTTTATCAAACCAAATAAATAATTCCGATTCAAAGGAATCAATCGAGATTTTAATTTTTTTAGATTTTGCCAAAGACTTGAAAATAACTTTGATATTTTTTAAAAACAAAATCATATCATTTTTCTGAACTTTTAGTTGGTAATTACCAGTTTCCATTTTATGAATAGCCAATAATTCATTGGTCAATTCCAAAAGATTATTTACATTTTTGTCAATAGTTAATACTTCTTTTTCTTGTTTGGGATTCAGATTAAAATTAGAAATCAGTTTTTCAATAGAACATAAAATTAGGGTTAGGGGTGTTCTGATTTCATGTGAGATGTTGATAAAAAATTCTAATTTCGATTCATTAATTTTCTCCATCTGCTCATGATATTGTTTTTCTAATTGCTCCTTGTTTTTTTTCTCGAGTCGTTTTTTTGTAATCGATGAAATTGAAATTATTAAAAAATACAGCACGATTATGTAGAGACAAAATGCCGGAAAAGTGAGCCAAAATGAAGGTTTGATTTCAATTATTAATGAGGTATAGTCTGAATCCCAAGTTCCATCTTCGTTTGATACTTTTATTTTAAATGTATAATTACCCGCAGGTAAATTTTTATAATCCGCTGCATTAACAGTAGAAGATGCCAATAACCAATTTTCATCAAATCCTTCCAAAATATAGGAGTATTTACAATTTTTTTGATTGTAGTAATTGGGAGATAAAAAGTTGATTTTTAAATTATTTTCGAAATGACGAAGTGTGAGGCTTGAAGAATGATTCTTTGGTCTTCTATCATTTACATTTATACCATTAATAATAATGTCACTAATATTTACAGGTTCGTTGTAATTGACCTGTTTTGTTTTATTAGTAGAAAAACTTGAAATACCGTCAATACCTCCAAAATATAGTAATCCATTGAAATCGGAATAAGAGGAATGTTCTGAAAATTCATAGTTTTGAATACCATCGTTTATGTCATAAATTGTTGTCTTATACCCTTGATTTAATTTAACTAGACCTCTATTCGTACCTATCCATATATTTCCTTGCTTGTCAGTTTCGATTGATTGAATTAAATTACTTGGCAGTCCGTCTTGAATTGTGAATTTTTTTATTTTTGAAGCTACTCCATCTTTAGATAATTTAATTTGAAACAATCCTTTTTTTGTGCCTATCCAACTATTGTTTTTATTGTCAAGAAGTATGTCACATATATAATCATTAGTATCCAGACTATTTGGGTTTTGATTATAATGGGAAAAATTTTTAATGGCAAAATCGTTATTTAATTTGGCTACAACGAGTCCTTTTGTTTGAGTTCCAATCCATAAAAAATTGTGTGTGGGATCATATTTAACAATACGGACGAAATTTATAGAATTTAAAGAGGATGGTGTCAAATTTTTATAGGTGACAAGATTCATTAATTCAAAATCATTCGTTAATGTAAAACTCATGAGATTATTGTCAGTTCCTAGCCAGTAATGATTTTTGACATGTGCAATTGAAAAAACAATGGGATTGGTCTTATTGTTCGTATTTAGTTTTTTAGTGATATAATTATTTTTTTCAAAAGTGACTAGATATAAACCGTCAGAGGCGCCTACTAGAATGTGTTTATTATCGATTTTGGATAATGCGAAAATCGATTTCCCATTCAGTATTGACTTCACTATTGTTTGATTGGCAGTATCATAAATAAAAAGCCCTTCAAATAAAGTACCTACCCACAAATTTCCATTTTCATCTTTAATAATTGATCGGGTATTACTTACTATTGAGTTGTTTTTATAATCTTTAATCTGATAGTTTTTAAATTTTAGTCCAGAGTTATTTTGAAAAAACACACCGTTACCTAATGATCCAATCCACAGGGTTTTATCTCGAGAAATAAAAATACTTTTAATTTTTCTAGTAGGTAAATCAATTGCTGTAATAGTTGAAGAGGTAAAATCATTATTTCTGAGAGCTTCTTTATTTATTTTAATAGCCCCGTCGGCTCGGGATGTCACAATAAGATTGTTTTGATGATCTTGAATGATATTTGCTATTCTGGAAAAATTGACGGTCGAATCATTTTTTGGATAAATTTTGGTTATTAAATAGTTTCCTTTATCTCTTTTTAAATGAAATAATCCCTTGTTTTGAGTGCCTATCCAGATATTAGAAAAGTTATCTTGAAAAAAGGCAGATATAGTAACATCCGCTGAGGGTTCTATGCGAATTTTAGCTAAAACGATTAATTTATTGCCGTTTATTTTAGTTAATATAACTTGGTTTTTATTACTCAACCAATAGTTTCCATTTTTATCTTTTTCATAAATTTTTAAAGATGCAAGGTCTAAATTGGAAGGAATTTTATATCGAATACTCTTTTCGCAAATTGATTTTGTGTTTTCGTCAGTAAAAAGTTCTTTCCCCGAACTGATACTCCAAAGTCCATTTTGACTGGTGAACATAATTTTACCATCAATCAATTTAATAGATTGTATATGTTGACCAAAAACACTGTTTTTAGGATTGTATTTTTTTAAATTGTATAATTTATGTGTAATGGGATTATAAACAGTAAGGCCTTGTTCTGTAGCAATCCAAATATTACCAGCAAAATCCTGTGTAATTGAATTTATAGTATTGTCTGAAAGCTCGTTGAATGAATTTCCTGCATAAAACGTTTTAATATTGATGCCATCATAACGATTCAGTCCATAGTGAGTACCAAACCACATATACCCATCTCTATCTTGAAATATGGAAGTTATGCCATTTTGCGACAAACCTTTTTTGTTGTCTATGTTTTTAAAATTAACAATATTAGGCTGTATACCGTATGAATGGATGCAAAAAAATAATGTGATTAGTAATGTTAGAATTCTTCGCATTTATCGTTTCTATTGGTAATATTGTATGTCTTCAAACTAAAGTTGACTTTTTCTAAGAGGGTATCTAGATAATAATTCAAAGATAAATTTTTTTTGATTTGTTATTGATTTAATTTTTTGGTAATCATTAGTACTACTAATAATTGCAATTTTATCCAATTTTTATTAGACTAATTTGAAACAACAAGCGGAAGTAGCAGGGAGCTGTTAATTATTCAATGTTTGAAAAATGGTAAACAGTGTACGTTTCGTATTTTTCACTAGGTTTGAGAAGAAGCGTTGGAAATGATTTTTGATTTGGAGAATTATAGTCTTGGGTTTCTAGTGCAAACGATTCTCTATAATTAAATGGCTTCCCCATTTTTCCTACATCGGCACCTTTAAAGAAATTAGCACTAAAAAAATGTAACCCCAAATTAGTAGTCAAAACTTCTAATTTACGACCGCTT
>CANKLK010000138.1 GCA_947482805.1 Flavobacteriaceae bacterium | reverse complement strand
TCTATCGTAATTTTGGTTTTGGCCAACAAAGCCATAAAAAAGGACGAAGATCTCGTAAAATCTGTGGATCGATTGCGATAAACCTATAAACTTAGTTTTTTAGTGCTGCGAAAAACCCGTCTCGTTAAACAGATGGGTTTTTTATTTAATCTGAACTCGTTTCAGATTCTCTTTTACTTCTTCCCAATTTCAATAATCTCCAAATTCATAATCTTATCGCCATCTATTTCAAAACGCAGCATCGTTCGCACTTGATGAAAACCATAAATACCACAAGCTCCGGGATTCATGTGTAATAGGTTTAAACTTTTATCAAATTGTACTTTCAGTATGTGCGAATGTCCACAGATGAAAAGCTTGGGTGGATTATTTTGGATTTCAGCTCGAATGCTTTGATTGTATTTTCCGGGATAACCTCCAATATGCGTAATCCAAACATCTACATCTTCACAAAGAAAACGATTATGCAACGGAAATTCCATTCGGGCTTTGTCATCATCAATATTGCCGAAAACCGCACGCAATGGTTTCAATGATTTTATGGAATCGGTTACAATTAAATCACCTATATCGCCGGCATGCCATACTTCATCCGCTTGATTAACATATTTCAAAATAGTATCATCAATATGACTGTGGCTATCGGAAAGGAGAAGGATTTTTTTCATTAATTAGCAAAGTTGCAAGGAGCCAAAGTTACAAAGTAAATAAATAGGTTTATGTTATGAAAACTTTAGATATTGACTACATAAAAACTTTGTAACTTTGGTGCTTTTAAATTTTGCAACTTCAACATTGAGATACTTTATCAAATTAGCATATAAAGGAACAAATTACCACGGTTGGCAATATCAGCCCGGTGCCGACACTGTGCAGGAAACTCTCAATAAGGCATTATCACTATTACTAAAAACAGAAATTGATATTGTTGGTGCCGGTAGAACTGATTCCGGTGTTCATGCCAAACAAATGTTTGCTCATTTTGATTACGAGACCGAAATTGACATACCTCAATTAGTGCACAAACTCAATTCATTTTTACCCAAAGACATTGTTATTTTCGATATCCTAAAAGTTGCGAATGCAGCACATGCTCGTTTTGATGCAACAAAGCGCACTTACGAATATCACATTCATACCATAAAGGATGCATTTCAAAACGAAGCAAGTTATCAGTTTCAATTGCCATTGGATATTGATAAAATGAATGAAGCGTGTCAAATTCTATTCAGACATACTGATTTTGAATGTTTTTCAAAAGTTAATACGGATGTAAGAACCTTTAATTGTATTATTTTTGAAGCACATTGGCAACAAGACGGAAACAAACTTGTTTTTACTATTGCTGCCGACAGGTTTTTGCGAAATATGGTACGCGCCATAGTCGGAACCATGTTAAATATCGGAACAGGAAAAATCAGTTTACAAGATTTCGAAAAAATAATTGATAGCAAAGACCGAAGTAATGCCGGTTTTTCAGTACCGGCACACGGATTATATTTAACCAAAATCGAATACAATTTCGAGGCATTAGGCATTAGGCATTAGGCAAAAGAAAAAAACATGCAAGCAAAAGCATTTGATACCCATTTATTTAAATGTATCTTAAAATACACCAAACCATATAAATTCAGGTATTATGGGGTGATTTTATTTGCAATTTTACTTTCCTTTTTTGCTGCATTAAGACCTTTTCTACTTCAAATTACAGTCGACAACTACATTAAAACGGCAAGTAAAACAGGCCTTTTAATCTATGCGCTTATCATGGGAATTGCACTTTTGTTAGAAGTTATATCACAATTCTTTTTTGTGTATTGGGCAAATTGGTTAGGGCAAGATATTATCAAAGACATCCGAATCAAATTGTTTCAACACATGTTGACTTTCAGAATGAAATATTTTGATAATTCACCGGTTGGAATGTTAGTAACGCGCTCCGTTTCTGACATTGAGCAAATTGCACGGATTTTCAGTCAGGGATTATTCATGATTTTTAGTGATTTTATGAAAATGCTCATATGTTTGATTGTGATGTTTTATATGAACTGGCAACTTTCAATGATTGTTGTAGTTGCCATGCCGATTTTGGTTTATTTCACCCGTATTTTTCAACGAAAAATGCAAATGGCTTTTGAAGAAGTGAGGACTCAGGTAGCCAACTTAAATACTTTTGTTCAAGAACGTATTACCGGGATGAAAATTGTACAGCTCTTTAACCGCGAAGATATTGAATATGAAAAGTTTAAAGAAATTAACCAAAAGCATAAAAAAGCATGGATAAAAACCATCTTTTATAATTCTATCTTCTTCCCTATTGCCGATATTATTTCTTCTATTACATTAGGTGTTATTATACTTTATGGTGGTTTCCAGATTATTAATGGTAATCCGTTTACAACTATTGGACAAATGACATCCTATACAATGTTTATCGGAATGCTGTTTAATCCGTTGCGTCAAATTGCGGATAAATTCAACGAAATGCAAATGGGTATGATAGCCGCCAATCGTGTTTTTGATATTTTAGATTCGGATAACGATGTTCAGACGGATGGCGAAAAAATAGCGAATCATTTTAACGGTAACATTCTTTTTGAAAATGTTCGTTTCAGTTATATCGAAAAAGAAGAAGTTTTAAAAGGCATCAATTTAAAAGTAAATGCCGGAGAAACTATAGCCATAGTTGGAGCAACCGGTGCCGGAAAATCGACAATCATTAACCTCCTTAATCGTTTTTATGAAATCAATTCGGGTGCAATTTATATTGACGATCAAAATATAAACGATTTTAAATTGGAAAGCCTTCGGCAACAAATTGCTATTGTTTTACAGGATGTTTTTCTTTTTGCAGACACTATTCACAATAACATTACCCTATATAATCCGGCCATTTCTCTTGAAGAAGTTATCGCTGCCGCGAAAGAAATTGGGATTCATAAATTCATCAAAAGCTTGCCTAACGGTTATGATCATGATGTAAAAGAACGTGGTGTGATGCTATCTTCAGGACAGCGCCAACTGATTGCTTTTCTTCGTGCTTATCTTAGCAATCCGAGTATCTTAATTTTGGATGAAGCTACTTCATCAATTGATACCTATAGTGAAGAATTAATTCAAAAAGCTACCGAAACCATTACAAAAGGCAGAACATCTATAGTTATTGCACATCGATTGGCAACTATAATCAATGCGGATAAAATAATTGTGATGGACAAAGGTCAAATTGTTGAAGAAGGAACACATCAGGAATTGGTAAACAAAGCAGAAGGTTATTATAAAAAATTATACGATTCGCAGTTTTCTGTAGAAAACAATTCATAATTTGTTTGCAAGCATATTTTAAAGTGGCTTCAACTTCTTATTTTATTTTAAAATAAATCCTTAAATTCGCAGTCTAAATTATTTAGAAATTACACAAATATGAAATACGATATTATTGTTTTAGGAAGTGGCCCAGGCGGTTATGTTACTGCCATTCGTGCCTCACAATTGGGTTTTAAAGTAGCCGTAATCGAAAAAGAAAGTCTTGGCGGAGTTTGCCTAAATTGGGGTTGTATTCCAACCAAAGCATTACTAAAATCGGCTCAGGTTTTTGATTACCTAAAACATGCTTCTGATTATGGATTAACCATAAAAGAATTTGACAAAGACTTCACTGCGGTAGTAAAACGTTCCAGAGACGTTGCTGACGGAATGAGCAAAGGTGTTCAGTTCTTAATGAAAAAAAATAAAATTGACGTTATTGATGGTTTTGGTAAAATCAAACCAGGTAAAAAAGTGGATGTTACTGCTGCAGACGGAAAAGTTACTGAATATTCAGCAGATCATATTATCATTGCTACTGGTGCGCGTTCGCGTGAATTGCCAAACTTGCCACAAGATGGTGTAAAAGTAATTGGTTACCGTAAGGCGATGACATTGCCAACACAGCCAAAGAAAATGATCATTGTAGGTTCGGGTGCTATCGGAGTGGAATTTGCTCATTTTTATAACGCTATGGGAACTGAAGTTACTATTGTTGAGTTTATGCCTAATGTGGTTCCTGTGGAAGACGAAGATATCTCAAAACAATTTGAGCGTTCGTTGAAAAAAGCCGGGATTACAATAATGACCAATTCATCGGTAGAAAAAGTCGATACTACGGGTAAAGGTGTTAAAGCCTTTGTAAAAACTGCTAAAGGTGAAGAAATTCTTGAAGCTGATATTTTACTTTCGGCAGTTGGAATCAAAACCAATATCGAAAATATCGGTTTAGAAGAAGTTGGTATCGCAACAGATAAAGATAAAATTTTAGTAAATGCTTATAATCAAACCAATGTTCCGGGATATTATGCTATAGGCGATGTAACTCCGGGACAAGCATTAGCTCACGTTGCTTCGGCAGAAGGAATTAATTGTGTGGAAAAAATCAAAGGTTTACATGTAGATCCAATCGATTATGGAAATGTTCCTGGTTGCACTTATGCTACTCCGGAAATTGCTTCTGTTGGTTTAACTGAAAAACAAGCTAAAGAAAAAGGATACGAATTGAAGATTGGAAAATTCCCGTTTTCAGCATCCGGAAAAGCAAAAGCTGCTGGAACTCCGGATGGATTTGTAAAAGTAATTTTTGATGCAAAATATGGCGAATGGTTAGGTTGTCACATGATTGGTGCTGGTGTTACCGATATGATTGCAGAAGCTGTTGTAGCTCGTAAACTAGAAACTACGGGACACGAAATCCTAAAATCAATTCACCCGCATCCAACCATGAGCGAAGCTGTTATGGAAGCTGTGGCAGATGCTTATGGAGAGGTGATACATTTGTAAAAACGAAGTTGGAAGTTCCCTATACGAAGTAAAAAGTATACGATTTATAAGAAATCCGTTTTGTGAAAACAAATCGGATTTTTTTTAATAGTGCATTTTATGAAAACAGAAAACCGCGTGATTGGCGGTTTTCTTTTAGTGTAATAGATAAACACTCCTTGAAGTAATCGGGGCTATAATCACCAATCAATTTCTATCACATAAAAAATCCCCGACATATAATTAGGGCTTTAATTTATAACTCATAACTCAAATCACTATCGCTTCATCGCAAAGTGCGCTTTAAACTGTTTCATTACGCCGTTTTCTTCTGCATAATCAACCGTAAACCAGTAGTCGTCTGATGGCATAAGATAGCCGTTATAGGTTCCGTCCCAACCTACTCCTGTTGAACTGATTTGTTTCAATAATTTTCCATAACGGTCAAAGATGAAGATTTTAGCTCCCGGTTGTCCTGCCAATCCAACAATATTCCAGGTGTCGTGAATGCCATCGCCATTTGGAGTGAAGTAATGTGGATAGTCTATGATTTGAACATCTGTTATTATGAGCTCCTCACAACTGTAAGCTATATCGCCTTTACCATCCCAAACATGGATTACGTGTGTGCCCAAACTAACATTCTCAAATACATTACTCGTTTGTCGTGGTCCGTCATCTAAACTGTATTGGTAATCCGGTGCGCCATATCCTTCTATGTTCACTGTAATAGTTTGTAAAGAACTAAAAGCGCTGGTTACTGTATATCCTATAGTACC
>CANKLK010000137.1 GCA_947482805.1 Flavobacteriaceae bacterium | reverse complement strand
TTGCTCTTATTTTAATTGTGAAAATAATTTTACCAATCTTTTTTTAATTTGGCTTTATCATAAGAGGCTTCAATTATAGATTTTATATTATTATTAAAATATCTTTCTATATCAATTTTAGTTTCACTTCTTTTTAGCTCACCCGATTTGTTATATATAGCAAAGCCACTCATAGCACTTCCACTAAAAAAGCTTCTTTTTCAATAAGTCCGTGACGGATAATTAAATGTTGTATATCCGTTTATCTAAAATTTCTTTAATTTAAGTTTTCTTTAATGAATTGATGTAGTTTTTATTTTCAAGAACTTCTAGTTTATGAGCAAATACTCTATTGTCAATTCCTTTGCCAATATAAAAGACTTTATTGGTTAATGGATTTACTAAAGCATATACATAAAAGCCTAGTTTAGTAACTATTAAATTATCAAACATATTTAATTTGGTTAGTATCTTTGAATATTAAATTTCAGTTAACTTTCTTTCATTATTTATAATTTAATGATAAGAAGTCTTTTAATTCAGAAGAATTTAGTTCTTTTGAAACTTTAAATACTTTTTGATTTCCGTTATCTTTATCTAAGCTTAAACCCTTTGGATAGGAAGTGTTTGATAAATTAAACAATTCAATAGAAATTAATTCTGTTTGTTTTGGGGGATTGTTAAGTTTGGCAAACACATTACTGTTTTCAAATTTAATATAACTGCCTAAAATTGTAAATTTTCCAGCGTTTTTATCTGTAATTGCCAATAATGTATCGAAAACAATTTGATAAGTTTTTAATTTTATTTCAAGCCCTTCTTTTTTGGCACCGTTTGCAATTAATTCTTGTTTTATGATGTCAATTTTTGTTTTTATATCAGAAAAAATGGTTTTGTTTCCTCTCTTTTCAACCACACCTTTCATGTTTACATCGTCGTCAACATTCGTTATTGAAGCAAATTTTAATGCAATTACTGTTTTTTCATCCAAGACTTCTGGTCTATTTTCAAATTTACTTCTTAAGAAATTAAACAATTCTAGAATATTAAAAACTTTTGATTTTAAATACACATCATTTTGACAAGCACCATATATAATTTGTTCCCAATCTTCATCTAATTTATCATTATCACCATATTTTTGAATATCCAGTTTAACGCCGTCTAAATTGATGTTGTTTTTATTAGCAAAACCTTTGTCCCAATCATAAATATCAGGCATTTGTGTAATTAATCTAAATATTTTTGGATAGGATATTTGCACTCCAATCATTGCAAATAAAATCAAATCATCTTCGGAATCTGGTGCATTGTCTCCAAAATCTGACGCATCATTTTCAAAATCAGAGTTTCTTAGATTTCTTAATAACGAAAATGAATTAATGTATCTTTTTAAACTTCTTGGATTAAATCCAATAGTATATTTTACAACATTTGTATATGAATCATTAAGTTCTTCTGGAATTCCGATTGATAAAGAACTTAATTTTTCAGAAAGTAAATTACCCATATCATAAGTACCTGTTGGCATTGAAAACGGGACTTGAATTATTTTATCAAAAAAGGAACGAAATTCGCGTTCATTTTCTTCTGTTTTTTTACCAAACTTCGATTCTAAACCTTTTACAACTACATCATAATCAATTGCCAATACAAATACACAATTGGGTACGTCAAATAAGTTTTTTAAACTTTCTAATACTTCTACAGCTTGATCTGGTGGGATACGATCTAAATCATCTACAAGGAAAACAACTTTTTTATAATCATTTTTTGGATCCTCAATTAAATTTGCGATAATAATTTCAATTTCTTTTTTTATTTCAGCAATTTCTACTTGTTCTCTTATTGCTTCATCACGAACTATAGCGCCTTTTATGTCAACACCAGTTTGATTTGCTATATATTGATTTGCCACGTTTCCAAAAAACGAGAAAATCTTTTTCATACCAGCCTCAGTCTTCTCCTCAATAGTCCAATTTTTTCCACAACTCAACTTTAAATTGGTAAGCATACCTTTTAAAATTGCAGGAGTAGTTTCAGATGGATTCCTAAACATACTATATTCCCAAGTGTTTACCCAAGAAGTGGCTATGTCTTCACGTTTGAAATGCTCCAATAACATATAAAGCATTGACGTTTTTCCGGTTCCCCATTCGCCTTGTAGACCAACAGTTAAAGGCGTGTCGCCTTGTTTGATGAAATTTGATAAAACAGCACTGTAACGTGACATTTTTAATTTATCTTCATCATTTTTTTCAATAGGTTTGTCGGTAATACAAGATTTTAATTCCATTTTTTTTTGAGTTTTGTCTAGTAAGCAATAGTTGTAATTTTAATTTAGTGATTGCTTTTATTTTTGCAAACGATATCTAATTTCATAATGAAAAGTTTTCTCATAAAGTGCCACTACATCTAGCCATACGTAGGTTTTAGAGAATGAACTTGTAGATTGAAGGCCTATATAGGAAAAGCCTGAATTAGGTCTTTTTACTAGTCCAACTCGACTTTGAGTAGATAGAGCACTATTATTTATATCATATTTAAATGCACTAGTGTATTCTTTACCACCATACTTTATGAACTTCTTTATTTCTTGTTGTTTATCAAAAAAGAATACATTTAATGTATAATCTTCGTCCTTTTTTGGTGGAAAAAGTGAATTTAGTATTTCACGACTTAAACTGTTACTATTTTCTTCAGATTCCCAAAGTGGTAATCCAAAAACTTTTACCTTTTTGGAGATTCTATTTACGTCGTTAAATAACCTTCCGTCTTCTCTTTGAGTTCCGTCTTCTCCTGATATTCTTAGGGTGTAAATAAATTCAACCGTATTATTAGGGATTTCTATTGGTACATATACTTTACTTTCCCCAGACATGGAAAAAGTACTTGAAACGATATATTTTTTAGGTTGATTAAATACTTTTTCAAATGCCATTGTGGTTCCAATTTTACTTCTATTGGTTTTTTTACTTACAATAACTGAGTCCCGAATTAATTTAGCATTACTTAAATAATTCTCTACACTTCCAGATTTTCTTGAAACCTCTAAATTATAATAGGATTCTTTAGGAAAATATATTTTAATTGAAAACGGATTGTCAAAATAAACATCATAAGTAAAATCTACTTCAGATGTTTTTTTAAATGTTTTTACAATTCGTCCACTACGTTGTTCAACAATTGAAAAGAATTTAACTTTATTATCCGAATTAAATTTAATTCGGATACTGTCTTTACTTAATCCAAAAAAGTCTTTAACAATAAAACTATCCGCTGCTGCAAGTTCCCCACTTTTAGTAATAACAGGTTTAAAAATTAAATCTTTTTCTGTGATTTTCTTTTTAGTTATTACCGATTCTTTAGTTTTTTCATTTTCATTTTTTTCATTTTCATTTTTTTCATTTTCTTTTGCAGTGTTTTCGTTTTTTCCACCGCAAGAGGCAAAAATTGATACTATCAAAATAGTTAAAATAATTTTTTTCATAATTTATATTTTTTAAATAAAACCCAAATGTAAGAATTTAATTAATACTTGCTCGGCTCTAGTTACCGGTTTCAATCCAGTTATTGATTTTCTTTTCCAACAGTGCTAAAGGCAATACACCCGATTCTAGTATTTTTTGATGGAAAACTTTTATGTCAAATTTGTCTTTCATCTTGTCTTGTGCTTTTTTCCGTAGTTCTAAAATTTTCAGTTGTCCCATTTTATAAGACAATGCTTGTCCGGGAATAGCCATGTAACGTTCTATTTCAGCAATAATTCCGGCTTCGCTTTCGGCTTCGTTATCTAACGAATATTTAATCGCTTGTTCACGCGTCCAACCTTTATTATGAATTCCGGTATCAACTACTAAACGAACAGCTCGATGCATTTCGTTTCCTAACATACCAAAGTATTGATACGGATCAGTGTATAAACCCAACTCTTTTCCTAGACTTTCGGTGTACAATGCCCAACCTTCGCCATAAGCGCCAAACCAAGCAAATTTTCTGAAATTCGGCAATTCATTATTTTCTTGTTGTAATGAAATTTGGAAATGATGTCCGGGAATAGCTTCGTGCAGAAATAAATCTTCGTCGCCATAATAATTATATGTTTTCACATCTGGAATCGGCACATAAAAAGTTCCAGGTCTTGACCCGTCAGCTGTACCTTGGCTGTATTCTGCACTAGCTGTTTTTTCTCTAAACGCTTCTGTCCTTTTTATCTGGAAAGGACATTTTGGTTGCAACGAAAACAATTTATCAACATTAGGTTTTATGGTTTGATGTATTTTTTCGAAGTTGGCAATAACTTCCTCTGGTGTTTTGAAAGACATTAATTCAGGTTTGGTTCTTACATGCTCAAAGAATTCGTTTATGGTTCCTTTGAATCCAACTTGGTCTTTTACTTTTTCCATTTCGGCTTTTATTCTCGATACTTCTTTTAAGCCAAGCGCATGAATCTCTTCCGGAGTTTTGGTAGTTGTTGTCCATTGTTTTGCATATACTTTGTACAGCTCCTTTCCATTTGGCAAACTGCCAATTCCACTTGTAGTTCTTGAAGCCGGAAGGTATTCGTTTTTCAAAAAGGCAGTAATTTTTTCGAATTGTGGCTCCAATTTCTCTTTGATTGTAGCAGCATATTCTTTTTTTAAAGCATCCTGTTGGTCTGCTGTAATTTCTTTTGGGAAAGCTTTTAAAGCCGAATAAAAAAGATTGTCTTCTACATTTGTAGTAACCATACTTTCAAACTGAGGAATCATTTTTACAGTCAATGCTTTTGGTAAAACCATTCCTTTATCGATTCCTTTTTTCATGTAAACCATTGCTGAATCTATCCAAACCGCAAATAAATCCATTCTTTTTAGGAAATTTTTATAATCTTTTTCGGTTTTAAATGGCTGCGCACTTGTTCCACCGGCATATTGACCTATCGTTAAATGGGTTCCCCAAAACTGATGAATAGGCATCAAATTGGTTTCATATTTCAATAGATCTTTCCCTACAGCAACTTCCCATTTGATGATGTCGTAGCTGTTTTTTTCTTCAGTAGATAAAGCAGTCGTATCAATAGTTGTTAATTCATTTTCGAATTTATCATAAAAAGCGGCTTGCTTTTTTCGGTACGAATCAGTCATTTCAAATACAAGTTTGTCGTTGTATTCGTTTTGACCGTTTTGAGTAGCGTCTAACGGATTTAACTCGTTTTTGCCATCAAAATAAGCATCAGTAATGGCTTTGAAATTTTGCTCTTTTTTGTCTGACTTGCAGTTTACAAAAAGTAATGAAAGAAGAACTATTACAGAAATTGTGTTTATTTTTTTCATTTTTAAGAGGTTGGTTGGGTAAAACTTTTTGTTAGTATTTTAAAATTTGTTACTAAAATATAAAATTATCCATGATACACCCTAGAAAAAACGATTCTTCCTTCTTTGATTTCTAATACTTCGGCAACGAGCATGTTCTCTTCGTTTTCAACCATCCGTATATATTCCATAAAAACCCTGTCGGCATTTGATGTTAGGGAAGTTACTTTATAATGCAAACTCGGCAATCGGTCAAAAGAATCTTTCCACCAGGTTCGAAGCGCTTCTTTTCCAGTTAC
>CANKLK010000136.1 GCA_947482805.1 Flavobacteriaceae bacterium | reverse complement strand
ATAAGGGCATCTGTGATGGTGCTTTTACCCGCGCCCGGCGGTCCAGTGATACCAATGATCTGTCCTTTGTTGTTGGTATTCAACGATTGCATAAAGGTTTCGTAGCCAGGTGCTTCATTTTCTACCAATGAAATGCAACGAGCAAGTGATTTCATATCACCTGCTTTTAATAATTCTATATTTTTATGCCAATCCAACATTTTAAGTAATTATTGTATAAATTTTTTTGTTTTAATTTTTTTCAAATGCGTTATAGTTCATTAATAACGTCGATTAAAAATTGAGCTCTATTTGTATTCAAGTGATATTTATACAAATGTTCTTTACCTTGTTGAGCAATTTTAATTCTTTCACTTTCATTTTTTAGATAGTAATCAATTTTATCAAACAAGTCATCTAGAGAATCCGAACACCAAATCAAATGTTTGCCATCTTCAAAATTATTAGGTATGTGTATTTGAGGTTTTTGACTAATCATAAAAGTATTTACCGCAGGAACTTCCCAATATCTCATGGTGTCCCATCCACCTCCTCTAAAGTTTAATACAATTTTACATCTCGATAATTCTTCAAGATAGAATTTTCCTTTTCGATTATACGTTTTAAAATCTTGGTTTAGTTTAGTTCCATTTTCATTACAATCATATTTTCCTTCCAGCATTTTTAATGCGTTTTCTCTAATGGCAGGTTCTTTTTGAGCCCAAAATGCAACATCATATTTTTTCTCATTTGCTGATGGGATAGAAACATTAAATGGAAATGAAAAAGGAAAAGGGTGAATATGGGTTGATTTGCTATGTTCATTTAAAAAGTATTCTCTTTTAAATATCAAATCAAATGGACGAATTTTAATCAGTTCTAGATAGGAAGTTTCAATTCCCAATCGATAAAAATCTCCTCCAATTTCGGGCCTGTCTCCACCATCAAGAAAAACAATCGGCGTATTAGGAATTTTAGGAAGTATATTTTTTAACACAGCCAAAGCGTCTTTTTTAGCAGAAGCAAGTATAACTGCATCAAACGCTTTATAGTTGATATTGAAATTAAAATGGATTGAAAATTTAGCGTATCCTAAATTTTTAGGATAGTTTTTTACTGGCAAATGATATTTTAAATTCCAAGGATAATCTATTACATTTTCGACGCCAAGAATTTTTACAAGCCCAGAATAAGTAAGGTCTTGCAAATAATCAGTACTTGAACTATTTATAAAAAGTAGTTTCATTAGCTCGCTTTAGTTAGTCCATTTTTACAAAAAAAGTAGCCTAAATTTATTTTCTTATTCATAAATTTAGTTCGTTCAACTTCTTGCTCTTTATTAAATCTTTCTATATGGTAAAGATGGTAAACGATTGCCATAAATCGCATGGATTTAAATTTTATTCCATCTATTTTTTTAAATCTCCATTCTATATCAGAATCTTCGCCTCCTCCAGGAAATATATAATCTTCATCAAAACCATTAATCTTCATCAAATCTGTTTTGTTAATTCCCATATTACATCCCAATAGCAAACTTTCTGTTTTCTTTTTAATCCATTTGTTTATCACTGGAAAGTAAATGCCATCTTCTATTCTTTTGCATTTATACTTAATTAAATTGAAAAGGGATAGATTAGAAAATTCTTTTTTGAAAATGATTTTTTTTGATAAGGTTTCGCTCAATATAACCCTTCTGCCAAATAAAACTAGGTTTGCTTTTTTACTGTTTAAATAATTCGCTACAAATTTTTTATGCGGAATACAATCTCCATCAATAAAAATTAAAAAATCAGAGGTACTTATTTTTACAGCACTATTTAAAGATTTACATTTTTGAAATCCTTCGTCTTGCTGTGAAATATGCGTTATTTGGTAATTTAAATTTGCTTTTATGTGATTTAAAAAATCCTTTGTGTACAAATCATTGTCATCCTCAGAAATAATTACTTCAAAAGAATTTTTAGTAGATTGATTATTTAATGCACGTAAAATTATTTCGAGATTCGTTAAGTTTTTATAATAAGAAATAATGATGGATGCTTGCATTAGTTTGGGGTATTATTGTTTATCATTTTATCAATCAATTGTACATATTGCGCCGTGATAAAATCTAAACCATGGTTATTTGTTACATAATGATATGCATTTGTAACTAGTTTTTTAGCTACGAGTGGGTTTTCTAACAAAAAATTCATTTTTTCGGAAAGCATTTTTGCATTATTCATTTCACATATTATTCCACGATCTTCTTTTATTAAATCGCTTAATCCCCCAGCTAAAGTTGATATGACAGGCACTTTGTACAGAAATGAATCTAATACACTACTGCAAAGACCCTCATTGTTTGAATTCATCACAAATATTTCAATTTTTGAAAAGTAATCCGTTACATTTTCTTCAAAACCCATTAAAATATAAGTGTCACTCAATTGATATGTTTCAATCAGCTCTTTCATTTTTTCCATTAATACACCTTCGCCGAAATGCAAGAAAACAAAATCATTTCTTTTTTCTTTTAACATTTTTATGGCCTCTATTGTACCATATGGATTTTTTTCTAAACTCAATGCAGCAATCGTGCCAATTATGCTTTTATTCTCTATGTGCAAATGGTTTAATTTGTCATTTAAATGTTGTTTATTTAAATTTTTTTCAATAACAATATCTGAAATCAAAACAATATCAGTTCTTGATGTAAAAGTTGAAACGATATTTTTTACCGACGAACTAATTGCAACAATTTTATCTGTATATCTGTATTTCAATTTTGTCAGAATACCGGATTGAACAAAATTTACCCTTCTTGTAAAAAGGATTTTAGATTTATGAAATGGTTTTGAAAGAATGCAATAAGTTAGAATTTTTGATCCCTGAGCATGCATCACTTGAAATTTTTTTCCGCTTATAATTAAGAAGAAGAATACGCCCCAAATACTTTTAAAAGCATGGACAATAATATTTTCTGCAATTGCTTTTTTTTCGAGCGCACTATTTTTTCTGCAAATTAAGTGTACTTCTATGCCCTGGCTAATGAAACCCTTGGCATTGTATAAGGTTTGTTGTTCGCCACCTCTCCAATTTCTTTCAAAATTTAATTCTAAAATTATCATGTATAATTAAAAGTAATTTATGATAGAACTGTATAACGTAAAATATCATCTTTCACCTCTAATTGATATTTATTGTTCTTTGATTTAATGTATGCTGTAAGATTTTCAATTGTAGGGTAATCACCTTCTCCATTAAAGCATCTTGCATCATCAATTAATAATACGTGGTTAAACTTATTGTTTATGAAAATGCAATCTAATTCTTCAAAAATTGGACATTCTTTTTCTCCTTTAGCTGTTTCACCGGCAGAATAATGTCCATCAAGCCAAAAGATTGCCGGCTTGTCTAATGTAGCAATAATTTCTTTTAAAACATTTCCGCTATCACCTTGCATAATTGAAATGTTATCAGATTTACGAAAACGATTTACAGCATCTTGCCATAATTTAGGACTTAATTCAATTGAGTATACATAGTCAAAATGTTTCCTTTGCGCTTCAACCATATCTCCTCTAAACGTACCTGTTTCAACTAGAATATTATATCCATAAATATGTTTGTACTTTTTAATAGCCAACTGTTTAACCACATGTGGTGTAGGTATTGGACTTCCTGCACGTTCCCATTTTTTTATTTTCCTAGAATCGTTAAACTTTTTTATTGTTTCTATTATTTTATAAAAAACTGCCATTCGATTTATTTTTATTTTTTTATTAATTCAAATATTCCACAGCCATATGTACAACCAAGGTTTCTTTTTATTTCTTCTTCATTTAATTCAATATTTTCAAATAAATCTCCTTCATCATTTACGTATGAGAATGTGTATATTATATAGTTTCCTTTGAATAATTCAAGTAAATATTCTACAGCAAAAACTCGATGTGCATTAAACTCTATTCTTTGTTTTCCAATTGGCGTAGAAAAATAAAATCTACCCCCTGACTTTAAAATTTTAGTTATATTTTCTATAGCTTTTAAATATCCCCAGTAATCAATAGCATCATTATAGCGACCTAATCCAAAATGTTCAATAGCATGAAGTGAGGAAATGGAATCTGTGTAATCAATCAAATTATTTGGAAGTTCAGTAAGATCTGCTTTTTTAAAAATGATGTTTTTTATTTTTTTATTTTGGCTTCTTATATCAAAAACTTCTATTTCTCTGAATGTGGCAACGTGTGCAACAAATCCATCTGTTCTAGACCCGATATCAACATGTTTTTTTGGATTATTTTGAAATATTTTATGAGCAACCAATAAATCCTGATGAAAATAGTGACCTGATGCAATTCCAGAGTCACTAAATTTCTCATTCAATATTAAACGTTTTTTAGCAAAAGGAAAAAGGGAATCCTGTCCCTTTTGTTTTTTTAATTTTTTTAAATCATTGCGACAATCTAAATACGCTGAAATATATTTTATTAATGTTTGCATCTTAAAATTCATTTTTTATTTTAATCCAATTTTCAGGTAAAAGATTTATTTCTGTATTTATGTCTGGCATCCATTTCTCTGGTGCAATTACTATTTTGTTTTTATTGTTATTTAACCAGGCACCCCACCAACTAAATGAACTGTTGGCGATAATATTATGACTACACATACTCATTAATTGCATATCAACATAGCTTTCATTCTTTTTATTCCAATCTATATAATTAGCATTAATAATTTTGATGTTTTCTCTTGCCCATTCGATATTATCTGAAAAAATAAAAAAACAAGGATTATCCACATGTTTATTTATGTAATCAATTGCCTTTTGATAATAATTAATAGACAAACTACAATCTCTTCCTCCAAATAAATAATCTCCTCTTCTAATGTGCAAACTAACTGATTTATTTGCAATAATTTTTTGTGCAACATCAATATTTCCCTTACCCTCTAATTTCGGAAAAATAAATTTCTTTCTTAGTTCTAATTCAATTTGAGAAAAATATTTTTCAGTTTGCCAATATCCTTTTAAAAATCCGTTTCTAATTTTTGAAACTTTTGGGTTATACAAATATTGTTGTGATGGTTTTTCTTTGTATGGCTTTCCAAAAAAAAGGTATAAAAGTTTACTAATAAGCTTCCATTTTCTTTTTTCTAACGCTGAAGCATATTTCCCATTAACACCAAATATCCTTTCCAACTCATATCCATTATGTGTTACTTCCTTTTTATATTGAGACAAGTCAATTTTACTTATGCATCCTTTTTTTTGAAAACTATAATATAAGGCATATTCAAACATTTGATTTCCTAATCCGCCTAAAAATTGAATTACAATCATGAATTGTTGTTTAAATTTTGCAAAAATTTATCTGCGATTGACTTTTAAAATTCTCCATCATTTATAATCAATTATTGAATTCATATCGCTTTACTATTTTATGGTTTTTAAAAGTGAATAATCTTCTTCCAATTCGCTTTTCCAACCAATCCAGCATTCGATATTTTAATTTTAAATTTTTCTTTTTAATGTCGAGGGTTATGTCCCAATTTTTTTGTTCAATTCTTTCTTTCATAACCAATGGATGTGTTCCTTCAAATCTTTTTAAAGAATCAAATT
>CANKLK010000135.1 GCA_947482805.1 Flavobacteriaceae bacterium | reverse complement strand
GAAACCTTCAGCAAAAATAGTCTGGATAGGAGGAAAGTCCATAAATCAGACTTTTACAAAATCTAAAAAAGGCAACACTTGGGAAATGATGCGATTGACCTTTCACGATAAAAGAGAAATGATAGAAATTTCACTAGAGTCAGCTAAAGCGAATTGGTTGGTGAAAGCTCTTGATTTACTTTCTGTAACCAATGACAAGACGATCACTTATGCACAACTCAAAACCGATTTTGAAAATGTATTTGAAGATTTTGAATTGTTTTGGTTTTCAAAACCAGTTAAATCCTTGCGAGAATATGGATTATTGGTAATTTAATTTATTTATAAATTATCAATAACTTTTATATTCTACCTAAATGACCATCTGCAACCAATTGTAAAATATAGACTTAAAGTAAAAATATTGTTTGCAGAAATAAGTTTTTACTACAGATTAGGTTCACCATAAAGATCAAATTCTGTAGCGTCAATAATCTTTACATTGATGAAATCACCGGTTTTTACATAGAATTTTGAAGCATCTATTAGCACTTCATTATCCACATCGGGACTGTCAAATTCAGTTCTTCCGATAAAGTATTGCCCTTCTTTTCTATCGATAATGCATTTGAAAGTCTGTCCCACTTTTTCTTGATTCAAATCCCAAGAAATTTGTGATTGTAAATCCATTATTTCGGCAGCACGGGCTTGTTTCACCTCTTCTGGAACATTATCATCCAATAAATAAGCATGGGTGTTCTCTTCGTGAGAATAAGTAAAACAACCTAAACGTTCAAACTTCATTTCTTGAACCCAGTCACGCATAATTTCAAAATCTTCCTGAGTTTCTCCTGGGTAACCAACAATCAAAGTTGTTCTGATGGTCATTCCCGGAACGGTTGCCCGGAATTCTTTTAATAATTTAGTTGTCTTTTCTTTGGTAGTACCGCGACGCATCGATTTTAAAATGTTATCCGAAATATGTTGCAACGGAATATCAATGTAATTACAGATTTTTGGTTCTCGTTTCATTAATTCCAATACATCCATCGGAAAACCGGTAGGGAATGCATAATGCAAACGAATCCATTCGATGCCTTCAACTTTTACTAAGTTTTCCAACAGCTCCGATAGGTTTCTTTTTTTGTATAAATCCAATCCATAGTAAGTCAAATCTTGAGCGATAAGAATCAGTTCTTTTACGCCATTTTTGGCTAAACCTTCCGCTTCTTTTACCAGCTTTTCGATTGATTGCGAAATGTGTTTTCCACGCATAATCGGAATGGCACAAAAACTACAAGGTCGGTCGCAACCTTCAGCAATTTTCAAATAGGCATAATTTTTTGGAGTCGTGGTTAAACGTTCTCCTAATAATTCGTGTTTATAATCGGCGCCGAGAGCTTTTAATAATAGCGGTAATTCTGTGGTTCCAAAATATTGGTCCACATTTGGTATTTCTTTTTCTAAGTCTGGGCGATATCTTTCGGATAAGCAACCGGTAACAAAAACTTTGTCTACAATGCCATTTTCTTTTTTGTCAACGTATTCAAGAATTGTATTTATCGATTCTTCTTTGGCATTATTAATGAAGCCACAAGTATTGATTACTACAATATTACCTTCTTGTTCGTGTACCACATCTTTTCCGCTTGCTTTTAATTGCCCCATTAAAACTTCACTATCGTAAGTGTTTTTGGAACATCCAAGGGTAATAACATTGATTTTATTTTTCTTTAATGATTTTGTTCTCATAGACATAATCCCGATTGTGCGGAAAGCGTGCAAAATTAAGCTTTTTATTTCGAATTAAATTGTTAAAATAAAAAACCACCTCGTGAGAAGTGGTTTTAGTATGATATGGTAAATGAAAATTAGAAATTCATTGAATAACTTACAGTTACATTATTGTTATATCGGCTAACTCTTGCAGGATCTGTAAGGCCTGAAGAAAGAAAGGTATAATTAAAATTTCTATGTTCATAAGAATACGCCAAATCAATTCTACTATCGCCAAAAGTATATCCTAACCCACCTGAATATCCTGTTAAGTCGCCAAAAGTTTGATCAACTTTATAAGGACTTTCATCAAAACGATAACCTGCTCTAAAACTAAATTCTTTGTATTTGTATTCACCGCCTAAACGAACTTCAATAGCATCATGAAGTGCATTACTCATAAATGAGTTTAATCCAGTATAATCATTCTGAGGTTTAAATTTTGTATTGCTGTAGTCTTTAGTAGAAACGTCAGCACTAAGTAGTGCTCTTTTTCCAAAGATACAAGCGGCACTACCGGTCCATTTTCCGGGAGTTTGTATTTTGTATGGTGCATATACATTGATAATATCAGGATCGGCAACATAGGTGCTTATAACAGAGTTTGTGCTGTAATCAGAGTCAACATATTGTGCTAACTCATCTGTCAATCGGTACCACGTGGGAGATTCATAAGCTAAACCTAAACGGAATTGAGAAACTATTTTAACTATAGCGCCAAGATTAAATGAAAACCCTGAACCATAAGTATGAAGCTGGTTATCAAAACGAATATATGACACTCCGTTGGCAGCTTGTCCGTCATTTTGTTCACGTAAAGATGTTGTTCTCATATAATCTGTAAAATGGGCATTAATATTGAGTCCTAAAAACAAAACATCTTTGTATTGTGTAGCAAAGTTTCCGATAATCTTACCGTTATATCCTGTAGAAGTGTAATAATTTTGTTGCGAATAATTAGCCGCTGGTACATTACTTTCATAACTGTTTTGTGAATTCGAATCAAATAAATAGGTATAATACCCTAAATATGCCTGCTGTGCTTGAAAACCATTGACATTTGGAAAACTAGAATCAGGTAATGTGCCTAAATAATCATATAACTCATAAAAAGATTCACCTGGCTGGTTTGTTAGTAGTTCCAGGGGAATTCCTCCATTAGCGTTTGCCTGATTTACAAAATAATTCCCGATAGAATTATACTGATTAGTTCCTTCAGAAAAAATACTATTATTAAAGTTGTTTGTGTTTTCATAATTTAAAGCTACCGCAATTTTTTTCCAATCGGTTTTACCACCATTATCATTAAATATAAAAACTGCACCTGCCTGATTTAAGTCTAATGAACTATCATTATCTTTCGTTATTGTACCATTATATAATGAACTGTTTTTACTGTTGTTAATGCTCACTGTTACTGTTGCATAATTATTATTGAAGAATAACGATCCAGCAGGATTTTGGTTGATAGCTGATAAATCACCACCAACAGCTCCAAAAGCACCACTCATTCCTCTAAATCTTGCTGAGCCAGTTAAATTTTCAACAGCATATCTGAGAGCATCTTCTGGTGTTGTTTCCTGTCCTCTTAATGCTGAAAAGGTTAGTCCGGCAATAATAATTGTAATATATTTTTTCATGGTATATTTATTTTTTATTCAAAAAAAATATCTATGCAATTTGTTAAATAACATAGATATTTTTGTTTTATTATTTTTATCTTCTTCCACCGCCACCAGATGATCTTCCGCCACCATAATTACCTCCTCCGAATGAAGATGACCGAGTATTAGTACTTGGAGTGTATGAGCGTACCGGAGCTGATTCAGTAGTATTACTTCTCGTTGGTTGATATGAATTATTACCTCTAGTTGGTTGAGAAGGATTATTACTTCTTGTCGGTTGAGAAGAATTATTATTTCTAAAAGGATAGTTTGAAGATCTAGTATTGAAATTTCTAGTTCCAGTAGTTAAAGAAGGGTTATTTCTCCCATTTACATTATAATTTGAAGATCTGGTACCATTTCTAACACTGTATCTATTTCCATTTGAATAGTAAGGATATGAAGAACCTCTTCTACCACCATTATAATAATTGTTATAATAATTTCCACACCAAGAATTTCCACACCAAGAATTTCCATACCAGTTATTCCAACCAAATCCCCATCCCGGACCATACCAATTATTCCAACCAATACCCCATCCCCAACCTGGACCATACCAGTTATTCCAACCCCAATAATTTCCGTACCACCAGTTATTCCAATAGCCATAACCCCAATTGTTATCGTAAACATTTACGGTAACACTCTGAGGATTATTGCCCCAACTAGCGTTATTTGAATTGTAATTTTCTGTTTTTTTGATTGAATCATTAGTAACTGAAGTATAACTATCAATACCGGTAAATGACTCAGCGTCTTTATTTAAATCGCTAAAGTATTCTTGATATTTATTGCTTTGAGAATTATTATTGTTGGTTTGGGAAACTCCATAAGCACCATCTTTATCATAATAAGAACTATTTTGATAAGATCCACATGAAGATGTGATAATTGATAGAAATCCAAATAGCGCATATATGGATAATCTTTTACGGTTAAAATAATAAGTTTTCATATCTATAGCATTTTTATTGTTGGACTATACAAAAATAGTTAGTTTTGCGGAACTATTTAGTTAAAATTAGTTAAACAATTTTTATGCCAAAGTATTCAATATGAGCAAGGACTTAACAAAGAGAGAAGTGGATTATTCAAAGTGGTATAACGAGCTAGTTGTCAAGGCAGATTTGGCTGAAAACTCTGGTGTACGTGGTTGTATGGTTATCAAGCCATATGGCTATGCTATTTGGGAAAAAATGCAAGCAGAATTAGACAGAATGTTTAAAGAAACAGGGCATAGTAATGCCTATTTTCCTCTTTTTGTACCTAAAAGTATGTTTGAGGCTGAAGAAAAAAATGCAGAAGGATTTGCTAAAGAATGCGCAATTGTTACTCATTACAGACTAAAAAATGACCCTGATAAACCAGGTAAGCTAATGGTTGACCCAAATGCCAAATTAGAAGAAGAACTTATTGTTCGTCCAACTAGTGAAGCAATTATTTGGTCTACTTATAAAAACTGGATACAGTCATACAGAGATTTGCCATTGTTAATTAATCAATGGGCTAATGTGGTGCGTTGGGAAATGAGAACAAGATTATTTCTTAGAACTGCTGAATTTTTATGGCAGGAAGGCCATACAGCTCACGCCACAAAGGCAGAAGCCATTGAAGAATCGGAAAAAATGATGCATGTTTATGCTGATTTTGCCGAAAATTTCATGGCTATTCCGGTAATTAAAGGCTTGAAAACTGAAACTGAGAGATTTGCCGGTGCGGAAGAAACGTATTGTATTGAAGCATTGATGCAAGATGGGAAAGCATTACAGGCAGGAACATCACACTTTCTTGGACAAAATTTTGCAAAAGCTTTTGATGTAAAATTTGCTAATCAAGAAGGTAAACAAGAATATGTTTGGGGAACATCTTGGGGAGTTTCTACTCGTTTAATGGGCGCTTTAGTTATGACACATTCTGATGATAACGGTTTGGTTTTGCCACCGAATTTGGCACCTATTCAGGTTGTCATTGTTCCAATATTCAAAACTGACGAAGAATTTGATAAAATTTCAAATGTGGCCAATGATTTGGTTGCTCAGTTCAAAAAATCTAGAGTTTCTGTTAAGTTTGATAATCGAACTACTCAAAAACCTGGATTTAAATTCGCCGAATGGGAATTGAAAGGTGTTCCGGTTCGAATTGCTATTGGACCAAAAGATTTAGAAAATGGAACTTTTGAAATTGCAAGAAG
>CANKLK010000134.1 GCA_947482805.1 Flavobacteriaceae bacterium | reverse complement strand
TGCTGAAGTAAAGTTAGAAACTGGTGATATAAAAATTACTATTAGAACTACATTAGAAGGAAACGCTCCAGATATTACGTATGTACAACAGGCTCCAATGCAACAAGCAATTGCTGCGCCTGCTGTTCCGGCTCCGGTAGCCGCTACTCCTGCCACACCAGCAGCTCCTGCCGCCGATGACAATTCAAAATATGTTACTATAAAATCACCAATGATTGGAACATTCTATCGTAAACCTTCACCAGACAAACCTGTTTTTGTAGAAGTAGGAAGCTCAATAGGAAAAGGGGATGTTCTTTGTGTGGTTGAGGCGATGAAATTATTTAATGAAATCGAAGCAGAAATTTCCGGTAAAATCGTTAAAATTCTGGTTGATGATATGTCACCAGTTGAGTTTGATCAGCCATTATTCTTAGTTGATCCATCTTAAAAAGTTAGAAGTTAGAAGTTGGAAGTTAGAAGTTGTTTTCTAATGACTAATTTTTAATTGATTTATATCAAATTGTTTAATTATCTAATTTTATAGAGATGTTTAAAAAAATATTAATTGCCAATAGAGGAGAAATAGCACTTCGTGTAATCAGAACCTGTAAGGAGATGGGAATTAAAACGGTTGCAGTTTATTCTACCGCTGATGCAGAAAGTTTACACGTAAAGTTTGCTGACGAAGCTGTTTGTATTGGGCCTCCACCAAGTAATCTATCCTATTTAAAAATGTCCAATATTATTGCGGCTGCTGAAATTACTAATGCAGATGCAATCCACCCTGGATATGGTTTTCTTTCTGAAAACGCAAAATTTTCTAAAATTTGTCAAGAACATGGTATCAAATTTATTGGTGCTTCTCCGGAAATGATTGACAGAATGGGAGACAAAGCTTCGGCAAAAGCTACTATGAAAGCAGCTGGAGTTCCGTGTGTTCCCGGTTCTGAAGGATTGTTAGAATCTTACGAGCAAGCATTGAAATTATCCAAAGAAATGGGTTTCCCGGTAATGCTCAAAGCAACAGCTGGTGGAGGTGGAAAAGGAATGCGTGCCGTTTGGAAAGAAGAAGAATTATTAAAAGCTTGGGAAAGTGCTCGTCATGAATCAGCAGCGGCTTTCGGTAATGACGGGATGTATTTGGAGAAATTGATTGAAGAACCAAGACACATAGAAATTCAGGTTGTTGGCGATTCTTATGGAAAAGCCTGTCACTTATCGGAAAGAGATTGTTCGGTTCAACGTCGTCATCAAAAATTAACAGAAGAAACTCCGTCACCATTTATGACGGATGAATTGCGACATAAAATGGGTGAAGCTGCAGTTAAAGCTGCAGAATTCATTAAATATGAAGGTGCTGGAACGGTAGAGTTTTTGGTAGATAAGCATAGAAATTTCTATTTTATGGAAATGAATACACGTATCCAAGTAGAACATCCAATTACGGAACAGGTTATTGATTATGATTTGATTCGTGAGCAGATTTTAGTAGCTGCGGGCGTACCAATTTCTGGTAAAAATTACTTGCCTCAATTACACTCAATCGAATGTCGTATCAATGCTGAAGATCCGTATAATGACTTCAGACCTTCACCTGGGAAAATCACAGTTTTACACTCGCCAGGTGGTCACGGAGTGCGTTTAGATACTCATGTTTACGCAGGATATACTATTCCGCCAAACTATGATTCTATGATTGCCAAGTTGATTACTACAGCGCAAACCAGAGAAGAAGCAATAAACAAAATGAAGCGTGCTTTGGATGAATTTGTAATTGAAGGAATTAAAACAACAATTCCATTTCATAGACAATTAATGGATGAAGCGGATTATGTAGCTGGAAATTATACTACGAAATTTATGGAGAGTTTTAAAATGAACGATCTAGAATAAATAAAAAACCCAACTTAAGTTGGGTTTCTTTTTTTAAACAATCCCGTTAGGAATTAAGTTTTGGTAAATTACAACGTTTCTTTTAACCATTTATAAAATTCACGTTGCCAAACCATACCATTTTGAGGTTTTAAAACCCAATGATTTTCTTCTGGGAAGTAAAGAAAACGGCTTTTTATTCCTCTAAGTTGTGCCGCCTGAAATGCTTCTTGAGCTTGTCCAATACACACACGATAATCTTTCCCTCCTTGAATAATAAGAATAGGAGTATTCCATTTATCTACAAAGTTCATTGGATTGAATTGATTGTATGCTTTTTGAGCATCGGCATTGTTTTTATCCCAATATGGCCCACCAAAATCCCAGTTATTAAAGAATACTTCTTCTGTAGTTCCAAACATACTTTGTGTGTTGAAAACACCATCATGAGAAATAAAAGTTTTGAAACGATTGTTATGAATTCCGGCTAAATAATAAACAGAATAGCCTCCATAACTTGCGCCAATACAACCTAATCGCGATTTGTCAACATAACTTTCCTTAGAAACATCGTCAATTGCTGAAAGGTAATCGTCCATTACTTGGCCACCCCAGTCTTTTGAGATTTGTTCGTTCCATGCTTGTCCATGCCCGTACATTCCTCTTCTGTTTGGAGCAACAACAACATAACCTTGTGAAGCCATCAAAGAAAAATTCCAACGGAAAGAGTAAAACTGAGTTAATGGAGATTGCGGCCCACCTTGACAATAAAGTAATGTTGGATATTTTTTAGTTTTATCAAAATTAGGCGGAAGAATTACCCAAACCAACATTTTTTTACCATCGGTTGTAGTTACATATCGTCTCTCGAATTTTGGCAAAGCCAATTTAGAATAGATTACGTCATTGGTTTTGGTTAATTGTAACCATGTTTTCTTTTTTAAATTATAAGAATAGATTTCATCAGCGTGATTCATATCTGTTCTTGAAACGATTATGTTGTCTCCTGATAAATCTACAATAGCGCGTATGTCAAAATCATCATTGGTTAATTGTTTAATATTAGCGGCTATACCAGCTCTAACTGTTATATTTTTTAAATCAATCTCAAATAGCTGTAAGGTTCCGTCAAACGCTGCTATGAAATATATTTTGTTTCCGTCGGGACTCCATTTAAAACTTTCAACCGAACCATCCCAAGATGCGGTTAAGTTGATGTTAGCTTCGCCTTTCCAACGAAGAATAATATCGTTTTTATCTGCTTCATAACCATCTCGCTTCATTTGTAACCAAGTCAAATCGCCTTGTGGAGAGAAGGCCGGATTAGTATCGTAACCAAGATTGTTTTCAGTTAAGTTTTTTGTTGTTTTTGTTTCAATATCAAATTCATACAAATCGGTATTTGTAGATATAGCATAAGCAGTCCCAAATTTCTTTTTGCAAACATAGATAATGCTTTTGCTATTGGGAGACCATATATAATCTTCATCTCCACCAAATGGTTTTTGTGGAGAATCAAAGGGTTCCCCTTTCATAATATCAATCGGAGTTGCTTTGCTTCCTTTATTAATAGCATAAAAAACATGATTATGTGTTCCGTTATTCCATGTATCCCAATGGCGATAGTCTAATCCGTCATAAATTTGAGCTTCTGATTTTTCTAATTCCGGATAAAAATCTTTACCTAAAACATTTTCGGTTTTAACTTCTTGTGAAGACAAGATATATTTACCGTCTGGAGAAATATTTTTGTCAATAACTAAATCTTTAGTATCGTTTTCTTGAATTTCAACGGCATTTCCTCCGGTAACAGGGATAGTATAAAATTTAGAATTAGATTTATTTTCTTCTACAGACGGAGTTGCCACTTTATAGACAATTGATTTCCCGTCTTTGGAAATTCCAATAACCGATACTCTGCCAAGCTTCCATAAAGCTTCCGGGGATAAAATTTGTTGGGCCGATGTTGTTATACTCATTGTGATAATGATTAATAAAAGAACTTTTTTCATTTTTATATGATATTTAAAGTCTAAAAGTAACAAATATAATTAACAAAAAAAGCCACACTTTTCAGTATGGCTTTTCTTTTTTTCTAAAAAAATTATTCTTTGATAAATCGTTTTGTACTAGTTGAAGTTCCATTAGATACTTCAAGTAAGAAAGTACCCGAATTTAATAATGCTACATTAATTGCATTATTTTCTATTTTGCCACTTCCTAATTCTTGACCCAACATATTGAAAATTCTATAGGTTGATGGAGAATCAAGATTAGCAATATTTAACAAATCACCTTTAACAGGGTTTGGATATAAGTTGAATGAAATTTTAGCACTATTTTCCTCATCAAATCTCGCAGTAGCTGTAATGTTTACAGTATAATCTTCAACTTCACCATCTGTAAAAATTTCACATGATGTTGGTGAAGCATTGTACTTCATAGAAACACGCATTCTCGTTGATCCTAATAAAGCAGTTGTAGGTACTGTGAAACTTCTTGCTATAGGTGTAGCTGTGGTGCGGCTAACATTTACCACTTGTTCTCCTGCATCAAGGAAATCGCCATCTCTATTATAATCAATCCAAACTCTGTAGGCTTCTCTAAATACTGTACCAGTCCATGTAGGTGTGATTGTAATAGTATTACTTGTACCTCTCACTAAGTTAGTAGTAAGTGAAGTAAAGTTGCCATACCCGCCATTATTACCAGATAGATTATTAATGGTTCCTAATTGTACTCTATTAATAAATTCATCGACAGTGTTATTCCCTCTGGAAGCACAGTAGGTAACAGTTGAAACAGCTAAAGTTGTAATTGAAACGGTATTGCTATTTAGTGAAACATTACCAGCAGCATCTTTTGCTCTTACATTAAAAGTATAAGCTGTCGAAGCGGTTAAACCAGTTACGGCAAAAGTAGTTGCAGTAGTTGTAGAACCAATTAAAGTGCCATTTCTTAAGACATCATATCCTGTTATGGCAACATTATCAGTAGCACCAGACCAAGATAAGTTGGTTGTTGTTTGAGTAGTTCCAGAAGCTGATAATGTTGGCGCTGTTGGCGCTGTTGTATCTGGAGTTAATGTTGTAACAGTAACGGTATTGCTGTTAAGAGATACATTTCCGGCTGCATCTTTAGCTCTCACATTAAAAGTATAAGCTGTAGAAGCGGTTAAACCTGTTACTGCAAAAGTAGTTGCAGTAGTTGTAGATCCAATTAAAGCACCATTTCTTAATACATCATATCCTGTTACCGCTACATTATCAGTAGCACCAGTCCAAGATAAATTGGTTGTAGTTTGAGTAGTTCCTGAAGCGGATAAAGTTGGAGCATTAGGAGCAGTTGTGTCAGGAGCTGGAGTTAAAGTTGTAACACTTACACTATTGCTATCTGGTGAAACATTTCCAGCAGCATCTTTTGATTTTACAGTGAATGAATAAACTGTTGATGCGGTTAAACCTGTTACTGCAAAATTAGTTGCAGTAGTTGTAGAACCAATTAAAGCGCCATTTCTAAAAACATCATATCCGGTTACCGCTATATTATCCGTAGCACCAGACCACGATAAGTTTGTAGTTGTTTCAGTTGTTCCAGAGGCAGATAAAGTTGGAGCCGTTGGCGCAACAGTATCTGGAGCAGCCCCAGCAGAAATGGTAAAGTTAGTGTTAGAAATATCAAAGAAGATATGATTGGTTCCTTTTACCATAATTCTATTTGTTGTTCCTGGAGTATTTGGAATTGTCACAGCTTGAGTTCCGTCATTTGGAGTAGCCGCTAATAATGTTGACCATGTTGTACCAGCATCAGTAGATAAAAGAATATCAACATTAGCACAGTTTACACCATTTGCAGTTGTACCAGCAACTGCCCAAGTAATAGTTTGTGAACTTC
>CANKLK010000133.1 GCA_947482805.1 Flavobacteriaceae bacterium | reverse complement strand
TAACAATTATTGACGAAATTAGAGTTGCAAATAACTGGGGACAAGCTTTAGGTGCTGCAGAAACTCTTGGAGGAATCACTTCTGATATAAATACAGGATTTAAAATGTATCCAAATCCAGTTTTAAACGGAAAATTGTATATCTCTTCTGCTTCTAATTTAGAAAAAGAAGTTGCTATTTATAACACTTTAGGTCAAGAAGTATTTCAATCTAAAACAAACGATCAAGCAATTAATGTTTCTAGATTAAGCAAAGGAACTTATTTTGTAAAAATTACCGAAGCTGAAATTACAGCTACAAAAAAATTAATTATTCAATAATTAATTACTGAATTAACCTGAAAATGCGGTATTTTTTTTATAAAAGATACCGCATTTTTGTATGAAAAACAAAAGTCAATTAATCATCTAAACAACTACACAATGAAAAAATCGCTATTATTTTATATTTTATTATTTTCTTTTACCTTATGCGTAAATGCTCAGACTAAGGACACAATTATAAAAAAGCCTGTCACTTTTCCTAAAAATTATGTTGCACAACTTAATGTAGTTTATACAAAAGTTAAAGAATGGGAAGGTAAAACAGATTTGTATTTGGCTCTCAATGAACCTAAACCTACTCCAGTTATAATAAATATTCATGGTGGTGGATGGAAGTCGGGATCTAAAGATACACAAGGCGGGTTTAGCACCTTTTTTAAAGCTGGTTTTGCAGTTGCCAATATGGAATATAGATTAAGTGACCAAGCAAAAGCGCCTGCTGCAATTGAGGATACAAGATGTATGCTAGTTTATTTGATAAAGAATGCTAAAATATTGAATATTGACCCTAATAAAATAATTATCATGGGTGGAAGTGCAGGAGGACATTTAGCGTTAATGGGAGGATTACTTGGTAATGATCATCGTTTTGATACAAATTGTTTAGGAACTGAAAACATCAAGGTTGCAGCAATAATTGATAAATATGGGATTATGGATGTATGGGATTGGACATATGGTCCGGATCATAAAAGTTCTTCGCCTGCTTTATGGCTTGGTGACAATGTAAAAAACGAGACTTTCATAAAATCAGTTTCTCCAATTACTTACGTAACTAAAAACAGCCCACCTGTTTTTATTGTACATGGCGATGCTGACCCTACAGTACCTTACAGACAATCGGTTGAATTATATAAAAAACTGCAAGAATTAGGAGTAAAATCTGAATTTTTTACTGTGCCAGGCGGCTTACATGGAAAGTTTGAAAAAGATAAAAATACTGAAATTAATGTAGCAATTCTAAAATTTATAGCCAATTTAGAAGCTTTTAAATAAAATAGTATTTACATAAATAATAATTCAAATGAAAATTCCTTTTGCATTTTTAGTAACCGTAGTGCCCTTTTTTTGTCAATCTCAAGTAGTTTTAAAAGCTGATGAGCCAGGAAATACCTATGAATTAATAAACAGTGTTTTAGCTCCAGAAAATGAGGCTGTAGAACACCCAGAATGTGTTCACGGTTCTTTTGGAAGGCATATTGCTGAAGTTTGGGATGAAGATTTAAAAGAAAATGTTTTTGAATTTTATTCTCATGTAACTCCAGATAATGACCGTTGTGAAAAACTAGATCGCCAACGTGTTGAAATTAAAACCTACGAACCATCACCAGATAATCTGAAAGGAACTTTAGGAGAAACCGTTACTTATAAATGGAAATTGAAACTTCCAAAAGGATTTCAACCATCAACAAATTTTACTCATTTACATCAAATAAAAGCTGTTGGCGGTTCACAAGACTTACCTATTTTTACATTAACAGCAAGAAAAAGCAAAATCAATCAACTGATTGTAAAATATAATAATGAAACAACAGTTGCCAGTGCGAATCTTTCTGAATTTGAAGGGGTTTGGGTTGAAATTACAGAAAAAATAAAAATTGGTGCTAACGGAACCTATTCCATTACGATTAAAAAAGTTAAAAATGGCGATGAATTACTATCTTTTAGTAGTAACGACTTGATGACAATTAGACCAGATAATGATTTCATTCGACCAAAATGGGGAATATATAGAAGTCTTAATAAAGCAGCTGATTTAAGAGATGAAGCGGTTCGTTTTAATGAATTCTCTATTAAGGAAAGTCAAAAATAGTAGCAATATAATGAGCATTAAAAAACCCTATTCCTATTTTTTTCTACTATTTTCAATCACTACAATTGTTGCTCAAAAAAACACAATAAAAGGTATTGTTATTGATAATAAAAACTTGCAACCCATTGAATATGCTAGCGTTTCTTTAGTAAGTCAAATAGATAATTCTATAGTTTTAGGAGTTGTAACAAGTAAAAACGGAAATTTTGTTATTCAAAATATACAATCGGGTAATTATACAATCAAAATCTACTTTATAGGTTATGAAATTCAGTATTTAGATAACATTTTAGTTAAAAACAACCAAGTCTTAAATTTAGATACTTTCAAATTAAATCGAAGTAATCAATCTTTAGATGAGGTTATTATTAAAGGAACCAAATCAAATTCGTATAATAAAATAGATAAACAACAATACAAGTCAGACCAATTTGCAACAGCAAAAGGAGGTACTGCAATTGACATTATAAAGAATCTACCTTCTGTAACAGTCAACGGACAAGGAGAAATTAGTTTACGCGGTTCCAACGGTTTCATGGTTTTAATAAATGGAAAACCAGTTTTAACAGATGCGCAAACAGTGTTGAGTCAATTGCCAGCAAATACAATCGAAAATATTGAGTTAATAACCGCCCCTTCTGCAAAATATGACCCCGATGGTAAAGGAGGAATAATAAATATTGTAACTAAAAAAGGAACTACCGATGGGATAGCTTTTTTAACAAATCTTTCTGGTGGTTTACCGAGTATCGACGATTTTAATAATTTAGAAAAACCAAAACGATTTGGAGGCGATGTAACTTTCAATTATAAAAACAAAAAATTTGACATCACAATTAGTGGTAACTATCTTCGAAACGACGTAAATGGTATTCGTGAAGGTGATGTATTTACCAAAAACTTCATTAATAATACCATCACTCGATTTCCATCGAATGGAGAACGAAGTTTTGACAAGTACAATTACGGAACTAAAACAGCAATTTCTTATGCTGCTAATAAAAATGATACCTTCAGCTTCGGTTTCTTCGTAGGTAAAAAATTTCAAGCCCGACGCGCAGATATTATATATAATAATTCGACATCTGATTTAAATACCAATGCTTTAATAAGTGAAAACCCGTATTTTAATTCAAATGTACAAACTAAAGAAGGTACATTTACCTTAACCAATCTTGATTATACCCACACTTTTGCAAATACATCCAATTTGACCACTTCATTATTATATGAAAAAGCGGATTTATATGGAAATACAATCAATAAAAATTTAGATTTAGCTACAAAATCAATTGTTCTTCAAGAAGTAAATAATCCTTATAAAAATCCAATTGATGGCTTCCGATTTAAATTAGATTATGCAATTGCAATTGGTTCTGGAAAATTAGAAAGTGGTTATCAATATCGATTTGATCAACAAAATGGAAAATTTGATTACTTTGTAACTCCAATATCTACTCAACCTGACGCAGCTAACTTTCGAGGAACAGCAAAATCTGTAAATCATATTAATAGTGTGTATTCACAATACAACGGTAAATCTAATAAATTAGATTATACGGCGGGATTGCGCTATGAATATTCTACGAGAGAAGTAATATTATCTACAGATACCAATCCTCATGTATTAAACTTAAGTAATTTATTCCCGTCTGCTAATTTATTATATACTTTTAATAATTTTTGGAATTTAAAATTAGGATGGAGTAAACGAATACAACGGAACAATAATTTTGAGTTGAACCCAATACCAGAAAGAGAACATTCAGAAACATTGGAACAAGGCGACCCCGATTTAAAACCCCAATTTGTAGATTTGGCAGAATTTGGTGTGAACCACAGTTTCAAAAAAGGAGCTTTATTTACTACATTATATTATCAAAATATCAAAAATCCAATTCAACGTGTAAATAGTGTTTATGCTGATACAATTTTGAATAGAGTTTTTACCAATGCCGAAAAAGCAAGACTATTTGGACTAGAATTTGGAACTAATTTAAAACCTGTAAAATGGTTTTCATTATTTGTAGGAGGGAACATCTATAATTATAAAATTACCGGTAAATTGAACATTTTAGGTACTACATCAAACGTTGATAATTCTAATTGGGTGTATTCATTAAATGCAAATAGCACATTCAATTTAGACAAAACTACGAGTATTACAGCCAATGTAAATTATACTTCTTCAAAGCCAACGGCTCAAGGCGAAGATTCTCGATTTTTATCTCCCAATTTGTCCGTAAAGAAGACCATCTTGAATGGAAATGGAACAATAGGATTGCAATGGCAAAATATTAATTTTGGAAATATGGATTCAAACCAACAACGGATTACAACGTATAGTTCGGATTTTTATACTACAACAAACTACAGCTATGAAACAAATGTATTACTATTGAATTTCAGTTTTAATTTAAACAAATTATCAAGTAAAAATAAATTACCTACAAGTGAAATAGGTGAAAAAGAATTTTAATTATGGATAAAAAATCACTGAAAAATAGTAGAAAATTAATTTTAACTAGCTTATTATTAATAACAAACAAATTTTCCTATTCGCAAGTTATTTTAAATGCAAATGGGCCAGGTAATACGTACGAAAGAATTACAAGCTTTTTTGCTCCAGGAAATGGTGTTAGTGCTGTAGAAGCACCTGATTTATTTCATCCTTGGGCATCAGGACGACACATTGCAGAGGTTTTTGATCCGGAGTTAAATAAATATGTTTTCGAATTTTATTCGCATGCTTTATTAGATAATGAACCTGTTGATCCAACGTTAACAGATAGGCAACGAGTAGAAATTAAAACCTATGCCGCTTCACCCGATAATTTAAAAGGAACTTTAGGTGAAAATATTATTTATAAATGGAAATTCAAAATACCAATTGGTTTTCAGCCTTCGGCAAATTTCACGCATTTACATCAAATAAAAGCAGTTGATGGTGATGATAGTAGTCCACTTTTTACATTAACCCCAAGATTAGGAACGCCAAATAAATTAGAATTAATATATGTTGCCAATGCATCTTCTGGAACAGATAAAGTTAGTATTGTTGACTTATTGCCATTTGAAGGAATTTGGGTTGACGCTGAAGAAAAGATAAATATTGGAAGTTCAGGTACCTATTCAATAACTTTAAAAAAACACAGCGACGGTTCCGTTTTGTTATCCTACAGCAATTCTGATATTGCAACTATTCGCCCTGACAATACTTTTATACGTCCTAAATGGGGGATTTATAGAAGCCTAAATGATGTTGAAAACTTGCGTGATGAAGCCGTTCGGTTTTCAGATTTTAGCATTGCAGAGGTAAGTGATTTAAATATAAATTCTAATTCAAATGCTGAGATATTTGCTTCTTTTCCAAACCCAATTATTGATAAATTAGCGCTTTCAGTTGAAATCGTGCAGCAATTCGATAGTATAAAATTATTTGATATTACGGGAAAACTATTGCTTGAAAAAAACAAATTATCAAATGAAATTGATGTTTCATTTTTAAATACAGGTTTGTATTTTATTCAATTTAGTAATAACCAACAACGAACTGCTTGTATTAAAATTATTAAAAAATAAAATCATGAAAAATACAATACTCGCTTTTCTTAC
>CANKLK010000132.1 GCA_947482805.1 Flavobacteriaceae bacterium | reverse complement strand
CGCGTAAGTAAACCTAATTTGCGCGCCACATTTCCGGAATGTACATCAAGTGGGCATGAAAGCGAAGCGGGCGAAATGCTTTTCCAAATACCAAAGTCGACTCCTTTGTTATCTTTCCTAACCATCCAACGGAGGAACATGTTGATGCGTTTGGCTGCCGAACCCTGCATTGGATCGGATACGTGTTTCATCGTTCGAGGTTGATGTGCCACCTCAAAAAACAGCTTTTTGAATTCGGCTATGCTTTGTTGCATTGATAATGGTGTCTGGTTTTTGGCGAAAGTCATTTCCAAACCATTATGATTAATGTAAATATGTTGCAATGCTTTGATAAATGTTTTAAAGTCCTCACCGTTAAATGTACGGTGAACAAAATTATCGAGCTTCTCTAATTGAGAATCGTTGTGCGACATGATGAAATCATAAGGCGAATTTCCTAACATTTCCATCATTCGCTTGCTATTGTTGATAATCATTTTTCGGTTACCCCAAGCAATGGTTGCTGTTAAAAAAGCTGCAATTTCAATATCTTCTTTTAATGTGAAAAGATGCGGAATCTGTATTGGGTCGCTATCGATAAAATCTAAAGTATTGTATTGAATTACTTTTACGTCAAGGAATTCTTTGAGTTCGGCATTATTCATGTCCACTGATTTTTTGAGCATAAAACCCATCATTCAAATCAGTGCTCCGCTGTTGAGGTATATAGAAAAATCCTTGCTCAAAATACTTTAGTTGAACTACATTAACACAAGGTAAGTTTCCGTTGCCTGTTACCCAAAAGAATGAACTATCTATCGGAGAAAGATAAGCCATGTTACCAATGCTACCACCTTTATATTCGGGTTTCCATTTAGAGTTTGGTTCAGGTATAACACTATTCTTTAAATGAAATGTACTGTTTTGAGAAAGTAGCGCATTTTTTGTCAAGCTACTAAATGATAAAGGGATAAAGATCAAAACCCCAACTATTACTATGTTTACGATATAGAAACGAAGTATCCATTTTGGGTTGCTAAAGTATAACGAAAGAAATAGCAATAAAAAGAACAAAGTGAAATAAACATAAAATCGATACTGAGGAGAACTAAAGCAAAGCGCAACTGCCAATACTAAAAAAGCAAAATAGATAGTCCAAAGTGCTTTTGGCAATTGTTTTTTGATGATAACAATCGGAGTAACTAAAAGTGTTAACAATGATGCGATACCGATATAGCCCGACAGACCATTATATAAAAAGTAATGTTTAGCAAGATCCAAAAGCGATGCATTAGGAAAAGCCGCATAATCCATATAAAAAGAATGCATAACACTTTTACTAAAGAAGAAATTCATAATTATGGATGGAATCGTATAGTCGAGATCATCTATTCTAAAGCAAAGCAACGGAAACAAAGGATAGCCAGTAAGCATGGTGTTTTTTAGAACAAACAGCAGTAAAACCAAACTGCCCAAAGTAGTAACCAAAAGCAGTTGTTTCTTTAAAACAGCAAAGTGTTTAAGTAATAATATGAAAGGGAATAGCAATAAAATAGCAGCTGTAATCTTTATAAAAATGGTAAATAGGGTCAAAATGGTAATGATAACAAAAGTGTCTTTAGTTACATCATTTTGAAGATACATTGAAAACAAAACAAAAGCAAAAACATACACAGGAAGATCAGGAGAAGGCGAACTGATAAACTGAAACAAAAATGCGTATGCCAAGGGTAACAAACCAAAGAGTAAATCCATTCGGTTTCCTTTGATGAAATAGGAATGCAGCTTTTGGAATGCAAAGAAATTAGCCAAAAGCAAACAAAAGCCATTTAAATCATTAAATTTATCATAGAGAAACGAAAAACTATAGACGCTTTGTGTAATGTGCCAACCGCTAACTTGACCAAGGAACAGATGTAAATTGGCCAATCCTTTGACAAAACCGTATTCATTCAACCATTTGATTGTTTGAATATAATAACTTTCATTGTCAATTATAAAAGGCAAAGTGGCGCTTTGGGCAAGTACTAACAAACTACTAATTACAAACAGTATTTTAAAAGGGAAGTAAAATGATTTGATTTGGATTACAATCTTTTCAAAAATGGAATTAAAAGTTGTTTTGTTTTTATACCAAAAAAATAAAGAGAGCAACAGTAAAACAACATGGAATCCAATAGATATTGGTCCAAAGAAGGCCCAAATAGTAGCTAAAATCGTAATGGAAAATAATCCCAAAATAATGGTTACAACACCATCAAACTGTTGTAGGCGTATTATTTTAGAAAAAGTAATTCCAAAACTTGCAGCAGTAAAAAAAATATAAAGCCAACTTAGTAGAATTAGTAGCATATGTTAAACAATTAGTCCGTCTTTCATAACCAGTTTTCGGTCTGCCATATTGGCAAAAACTTCGTTGTGAGTAACAATGACAAATGTTTGTCCAAATTCATCTCTCAGTTTAAAAAACAATTGATGTAAGTTTTCTGCAGAAGCGGTGTCTAAATTTCCAGAAGGTTCATCGGCAAAAATAACATTAGGTTTGTTTATCAAAGCTCTCGCAACCGATACACGTTGTTGTTCGCCTCCAGAAAGTTCATTGGGTTTGTGATGTATTCTATCTGATAAACCTAAATAATCTAATAACTTCATGGCTTCCTTTTCTGTTGTAGTTTTGTCATTTCCTGCAATATAGGCTGGAATACAAACGTTTTCCAATGCAGTAAATTCGGGTAACAATTGATGAAATTGGAAGATAAACCCCAAATGTTTATTTCTAAATTTTGATAATGCCTTGTCCTTCATCAACAATACATTCTGATTGTTTAACTCAAGTGATGTATTGTCTTTTTTATCAGGAATATCCAAAGTGCCTAATATTTGCAACAAGGTTGTTTTTCCAGCTCCTGATGATCCAACAATAGAAACTATTTCACCTTGTTTTATATGCAAATCAACGCCTTTTAAAACATGTAAATTATCATAGTATTTGTGGATGTTTTTGGCAGTAATCATGGAATAAATTTTTCACAAAGTAACAAAGTATTTTTTATTTATTAGAGCGTATAGTTTTTATTTATCCATGAATATTTTATAAAGTTATATTAATTTTATTGTTTTGTTTAATTAATTCGTACATTTGTTAAACAAAAAATATTTCTTATGAACAAAACCATTGAAAAAGAATTATTTGAATTGATAGGCGACAATCATCAAATGACTTCTGCAGAAACACCAATGCGACCAGACGCATTCATCAAAACAGATCAGCAAAAGATGTCTACCATCGAGAAACATTTTCACATCATTATGGAGGAAATGGGTTTAGACATGACAGATGATAGCTTAAAAGGCACGCCACATCGGGTAGCCAAAATGTTTATTCAGGAAATATTTTCCGGTTTAAATCCGGCAAACAAACCTAAAATCTCTGTTTTTGAAAACTCATATCATTATGACAAAATGTTGGTCGAAGCTAATATTAGTTTCAATTCAACTTGTGAACATCATTTTTTACCAATTATTGGTAAAGCCCATATAGGTTATGTTTCGAGCGGAAAAGTAATAGGTTTATCTAAATTAAACCGTATTGTAGATTACTATTCCAGAAGACCACAAGTTCAAGAACGATTGATTATGCAAATTTTCAACGATTTAAAGTCGGTATTAGATACTGAAGATGTAATAGTAGTTATGGAAGCTAAACACTTATGTGTTTCAAGTAGAGGAATAAAAGATGAAAGTAGTTTTACTTCAACTATACAATATGGAGGAATCTTTAACGAAAAAGAAAATAGAAATGATTTCTTTAATTTAATTCAACAAGAAAAATAAAATTTTTTTATTGGTTAGAGAATTTTTATATCTGAAAATCCCAATTTATTTGGGATTTTCTTTTTTAGATAATAAAAAACCCAAACCACAACTTTTCAGCATTTTCTTTTCGAAAGCCCAAAAAAATGCAAATTGACCAAATATAAATCCGTAAGCAACTAACAATACTTGATAAACTGGAAAAATTAGTAAGATGTATAATGGATAATATTCCCAAGCTGAAACGGTGTCTTTACTGATGCCAAAAGTTAAAAGTATGGGTTTTGAAAGATACGCAGCACTGGAACCAGTAATTGCAAATACCAAAATGATGACAAATAACTGCCAGTTTGATTTAATATTCCAACGTTCTTTGAAGTTTGCCATTTATTCTAAAAGTTGTACAAAACTACTTAATTTATGGTCTTGGAGCAAATGTGCCTAACTGTTGTTTGTTGGTTATTTGAAAATAAATCATGTAGTTATATATCAAATAGTTTACTTCATAACCATAATGAATATTGCGATCATAATTGATTTGCATTTCATATAAGTCATTATAGCGTAGAGGTTGCATCACTCTATTATTCCATTCAGTTACGTATATCTGATTACGATTTTCTAAATAACTTTCAGAATAAAAGCCTCTTGGTTGGGCATTGCCGTATAGCCAGGAATTAAACCCTGAGTCAATAATAATAACTTCATATTCTAGGGAATCATTAGCTATACGTATAGTATCAGAAGTTTTTTCGGCTATAGACTTTTTCTCTTTGGATACAATATTCTTATCAAAATGACAAGAAGCTAATGCAATAATTAAAAGTAGTGCGATTACAATCTTTTTCATAACTGTTTATTTGGTATAAAATTAGTAAAATCAAAGTCAGATTTTTTAAATTTTAACAAATAAAAAACCACGCTTTTAGCGTGGTTAATATAAATAGTAAAGAAATAAAATTATACTTTCTCAGATTTCAACAAACTGATTACTTGTTCCGCTAATTCAGTTCCGATTCGGTCTTGTGCTTCTAAAGTAGCCGCACCAATATGAGGAGTTAAAGAGATTTTTGGATGCATTAATATTTGGATTTCCGGATTTGGTTCATTTTCAAAAACATCTAATCCAGCAAATAATACTTTTTCTGAATCTAAAGCTTCAATTAACGCCACTTCGTCAATTACACCACCACGAGCACAATTCACAATACCAACACCATCTTTCATCAGCAAAAATTCTGCTGCACCAATCACATAACCGTCTTGAGCAGGAACGTGAAGTGTAATAAAATCAGAGTGTTTGAAAACGTCTTCCATTGATTCTGTTTCAAACTCAACATTTATGAATTGACCATTATAAAAATCTACTCTAACTAAAGCTTTATCAACAAATTTGTCAGCCGCAATTACTTTCATTCCAAGACCCAGAGCCATTTTGGCTACAGCCTGACCAATACGTCCAAAACCAATAATTCCCAACGTTTTGCCACGTAATTCAATTCCGTTAGCGTAGGCTTTTTTCAAACCATCAAAGTTGGTATCGCCTTCCAAAGGCATATTTCTGTTTGAATTATGCAAGAAACGAACACCGGTAAACAAATGAGCAAATACCAATTCGGCCACACTTTCAGAAGAGGAAGCCGGTGTATTGATAACGTGAATACCTTTTGCACGTGCATAATCAACATCTATATTGTCCATTCCAACACCACCGCGACCGATGATTTTTAGACTTGGACAATTGTCAATAATATCTTTTCGCACTTTGGTTGCGCTTCTAACGATGATTACTGAAACTTTATGTTCATTGATATAATTGGCAACTTGTTCTTGTGCAACCTTGGTTGTTATCACTTCAAATCCACCTTTTTCTAATGCTATAATTCCGCTTTTAGAAATTCCGTCATTGGCTAATACTTTCATTTTTTATGCTGAATTTATTTCAGCATCTTTCGATGCT
>CANKLK010000131.1 GCA_947482805.1 Flavobacteriaceae bacterium | reverse complement strand
TTTCTGTCATCGGCTTCATGGTGAAACTACCTAAGGTATTTCATCATTTTGACAAAGAATTGCATTTATTATTTTATTTTGGCGTTACAACATTAGTCACAATATTATTTCCTAAAAGATGGGTGTTTTCATTTTTAGCCATAGCCATATTCGGAATAATGATAGAGTTTGCGCAAGAATTTTCAAATAAGATTTCTATTCGAATCATTGGAAAAGCAATTCATGGCAGATTTGATGTTGAAGACGTAAAATATAATATGATTGGAGTTTTCTGCGGCTTAATGCTTTTTCAAATAATACAATCATCCTTTAAATCAAGACAATGAAAAAAAAGACATTATACACTTCATTAGTAATTGGAACTATTTTCGCAATTGCTTTTTATCTTTTTTATAAAGAATATTTTCCTGGTCCTGCAAAAATTACCTCTATCAAAGTAAATCCTGATAGTGTAAACATATCATTTTATTGGAAATCAAATGGAGAAAATATTAAAAACATAAGTAAACTGAAGACAGTATTAGAAAACCAAAATAACAATTTAATTTTCGCTACTAATGGAGGAATGTTTGATAAAAAACTAAGTCCAATTGGACTATTTGTAGAAAATGGGCAATTAATCAAACCCTTAAACACAAAGGTATTCAAGCCTGAAGAGAATACTGATATACCTAATTTTTATAGACAACCCAATGGAGTATTCTATATCACAAATGAAGAAAAGGCTGGTATATGCAAAACAACTACATATCCAAATGTGTTGAATGTGAAATTTGCAACTCAATCAGGACCCATGTTAGTTGTTGATGGTGAGATCAATAAAATATTTGACCCAAATTCACGTAATTTTAATATCCGAAATGGAGTTGGTATTTTGCCAAACAATGAATTAATTTTTGCCATTTCCATTAACAAGGTGTCGTTTTATGATTTTGCGCGATACTTTAAAGAACAAGGATGTTCGAATGCACTTTTCTTAGACGGATATATTTCAAAGGCATACATGCCTGAACTGGGAATCGAACAAATTGATGGTGAATTAGGTGTGTTAATTGGAATAACAGAGAAGTAAATATTATGAAAAATAAAATAAAGGCGATTTGTCTAAGTAAAACCAACATTCTTTCCGTATCTTTTTCAATCTTCCTATTTCTAAAAGATATTAAAGAAGTAATAATTGGTTTTGCTTCTCATATAATTCTGATTGGACTATCGATTATAATATTAATAGGATTACTACTCATCAACTTGTTCTTAACTAAATCCAAAGAGAATAATATTGAAAGTAATTCAAGTGCAAATGTTGAAATAATATATCAAAAAGAAAATTTATCTCAATCAAATACGAGTCTAAAAAGCAGCAAAACTATTTATGCTAAAATAATTTTTGCCACGATTCTATTCTTTACTATAATGACAATAGGATCATTATATTATATCAAGAATATGGGTGTCTATTATGTAGTTCTTGAAAATAATTTGACAGAAAAAGAAGCTATAGATTTAATGTTAAGCACGAATAATTCAGCTGAGTTTTCATCAAAAGGTCTTTCATCAAGGATTTTAGTTCTTTCGAATGATAAGTACGAATTGATTTTACGAAACGGATATATAAACGAGACTAAGGCTGATTTAGATCTTGAAAAAGTAAAATCATTGCAATTGAAATTTAAACCATATAAGATAGGTCCTCAAAAAGTGGCTAATTATTTCAAAAAGATTATATATTTACAAAATGATATTTTTAATTAAAAACCACCCCATAACAGTGTGTAATCAATATTGCCTTGCCGTAGGGATAACACAAGGCAACATCACCTACACACAAACCGTTATGGGCAAGTTTAAGAAAGAATGTTTGTTTATAAAATTATAAATTATTATTTTTGAAAAAATTAAAAGTGGAGGCTAGCACCCACTCAAAAAAACGGGGCGATACCGAAAAGCCAAATGAGTAGGAATAACAATTAAAATAATAAATATGGAACCATTAATTCACCAGTTTTCCAAAAATAAGTCAATGCCTTTAGAGTTAATAGACTCAGATAACAACAAAGTAATTTATGATCCTATTACTCAATTATCTTCATTCCAAATGGGTTCTTATACTACTTCATCTTCAAGATCAACAGATGGTACTAAACCTAAGAATGAAGCTGATCGTGTAATGGACGATAATTAATATAAGTTAATAAACAAAAAAAATATAAAATGATAGGAATTTTAAAAATGTACCCAATTGAGGGCGCAACACAAAAAGATGCAATTTCTTACGTTTCCCTGCTTTTCTCATTAGCTAATGTTGATGGAGTTGATGAAAAAGAATCAGCAGCTATAAAACTTTTAGTAAGTGAAAATGGTTGGTCAACTGAGGTTTATGAAGAAGCGAAATTGAATGCAGGAATCACAATTGAATCTTTGAATTTATCACCAGAAACAATAAAAGTATTTGGACCATATTTAATTAGAGATTTATGTGCTATTGCTCATGTATCTAATGGTTTTTCAAATCAAGAAGATGAATTAATTAATTCTATCAGAGAAAAAGTAGGTATTTCTTCCGAAAAATATTCTATGATTAAAATTGCGGTTAAAGCTCAACTTGAAGCAATAGAAAATTGGGGTAACGTCTTATCTGCATAGTATATTGAGTAAAATTATTATACTAACAAATATTAATGACCCTCATGCAGATGCTGTAATAAAGGAAATTAAAAACAAAGACAACGTTTTTAGGGTCAATACCGATTACATATTAAACACCTTTCATTATCAATTTTTTATTGATAATGAGTTAAGCTATTCAATTTTCACGAATCCAAATGGGGATATAATAAATTTTGATGATATTTCTTGTGTTTATTACAGAAGACCAGAAAAACCAAACTTCCATAAGGATGACTTACTGATGAAAGTTGTTGTTGATGAGGCGTGGCATGGAATGTATCATTTACTTTTTAATTCATTTGACAAACCTTGGTTAGGTCATCCTCACAGAGATAAATTTGCTTCATCAAGAGTTGTACAACTAAATTTAGCAAAAAAAATTGGGTGGAAAGTTCCACCTACTATTATTTCTAAAAACGCAGATGAAGTTAGAAATTTTGCAAACAAGCATAAAGAATTAGCCTTGAAACCTCTCGGTGAAAAAGGTGTTTGCTTAAGTGAGGAGTGGATTCCTTATTTTACATCTAAGTTGTCATACCAAGAACTAGAAGGAAAATTAGATGAAGAGATTTCGTTAACGTATAATTATCTCCAAGCATATATTCCTAAAAAAAACGAATGGAGAATTACAGTAATTGGAGAAGATGTATTCCCTTGTATTATAAATTCTCAGGAATATGAAGATAGTAAAATAGACTGGAGAACAGTAAATTATGATTCGATTTTACATGAAAAGGGAGAGATTTCTAAAGAATTCAAAAATCAATTAGTTCAATACCTAGAACATTTAAATATTCCTTTTGGAGCCTTTGATTTTATCCTTACCCCTGAAAATGAATTTGTATTTCTAGAGTGTAATCCAAATGGCCAATGGTTATGGATTGAGGAACTGACCGGGATGCCTATTTCAAAATCAATCGCAAATTGGCTCGAAAAAATAAATGATGATTTTATTTCCTGACATATTAAGCTGTGACCATAATGGTTTATTATTGAAGAAAGTAACTCAAAATGATGTAGAATACGTTTGGGAAACTGCACCCCTAAAAAAATTATTTCTTGTTATTGGTTGCGAAGCATCTGATTACAATGATTTAACTAATTTGATGGAATTAGATTGGACAACATGGTATTTGATGTTAGATAATTTGGGGTATTCATATGGTTTAATAAGGGCTATACCTGAGATGGATAATTCGATTAGCCTACATGGAATCGGTTGGACACAACCCAAAACCTCCCCTAGAACTTTTGTTTTTTCTTGGTATGCTTTTCATTTTTGGTTGTTGCAAAATGACAGAAAAGTAATAAGAACTTATTGCGATTTTAACAATACGAATGCAATAAAATTTGACTTGAAAACAGGATATGTATACGACTATTGGATGCCTGCAATCACAAAAAAGAAAAAAGTTGTTCATTTAAAAATTGAAAAAAATACTTTTTTTTCTTTACTAGAAAAAAAACAAATACATTTTGATTTAAAAGAACATACGTTTACTTCAACTAGCATTCCAATATATAAAAAGGGGGAAGCAATTACGAGCAGAGCTAAGGATGACACTATTAATATTGCAGAATTGAAAACTAATACTGAGTTGGAGCAATTTATGAAAGAACATCAAAAAGATAGTTTTTTTTATTATTGTTACTTGATTCCAAGACCTTCAGTTTATTCTCTTAATTTTAAGAATTCCAATTTAGGAACTGCTATCTTAACAGAGATTCAGGGGCAGAAAACAATTGTCCTTTTTATGTTAGATGAAATGGACTTTAGTATAAGCCTTGATTTAGTTGCTGAGTTAAAAAGAAGGTTTGATTTAAAGGCATCTGATTTAATATTGCTAGAGGAATCAATATCGAATGAATCTTTAAAAAATGCATTATCAATAAATTTTCAATTTTCAGGTAATCATTCCCAACCTAACGCAAAAATATGGATTGTATAGAGTGTATATAATAAATCTAACCAGCCGCTAACAGCACCTACAAGAAATTGGCGGTTCAGTGATTACATGAAGTTTTGTGTTTCGTATCAAGTTCAGTGCTTGCAGACAGTTTAGTGCTCCGAAATCGCCAACTTCTTTTAGCTGAAAACCGCTAGTAGTTATTTAAAAAAAATACTAAAGTGAAATATAAGTTATATCAAATTGACGCTTTTACCGACACAATTTTTGGAGGAAATCCTGCTTGTGTTGTACCGTTGGACAACTGGTTGCCAGACGAAATCTTGTTAAAAATAGCAAAAGAAAACGCAGTTGCTGAAACAGCTTTTTTTGTTGACAAAGGAGAGAAAATTCATTTAAGGTGGTTTACGCCTGAAATTGAAATGGATTTGTGTGGACATGCTACACTTGCAACAGCTCATAGTTTAGCGACTATTCTTGACTATAAAAAAGATGAAATTATCTTTGAAACATTAAGCGGCGACTTAATTGTTAAAGTTGAAAATGGCCATTATAAAATGGACTTCCCCTCAAGAATGCCAGTTGCCGACATCTTGCCACCAACAATTTCAAAATCGTTAAATATTCAACCAAAAGAAATTCTAAAATCAAGAGACTATGTTTTGGTGTATGAAAACGAAAGAGAAATTAGAAATATTAAAATTGACAGACAATTATTCGACCAAATAAACCTTGACCCAGGAGGTGTAATTGTAACAGCGATTGGTGATAACTGCGATTTCGTTTCAAGATTTTTTACACCACAAGCATCTATTTTAGAAGACCCAGTAACAGGTTCAGCACATTGTTCTCTAATTCCATTTTGGGCGAAAAGACTTAACAAAAAAGAACTTAATGCTCAACAAGTTTCTGAACGATTAGGCAAACTTTATTGTGAAAACAAAGGAGACCGAGTTATTATTAGTGGTCAAGCAAAAACTTATTCAATTGGAAACTTTTGGATAGAATAAACAATAGCTAAAATCACCTGCAAGAATTTGGCGTTTCAATTCTTAAATGAAGCTTTGTTCTTCGTATCAAGTATTTTTTATTCTCAAAAATACGTTTTTTCTTCCAAATTTATTGTACATTTGAAACACCACAGTTTGAATTTCACAAATATCATCAATCCGAAGATTATT
>CANKLK010000130.1 GCA_947482805.1 Flavobacteriaceae bacterium | reverse complement strand
TTTGGTTAATGGTGGAACAGGATACAGTAGCGGAACTTCTGTTGCAACAACTGGCGGAACAGGAAGCGGATTAACGGTAAATGTTGTTGCAAATGCTTCAGGAGTTGTTACTAGTGTTGCAGTTTCTTCTAGAGGCAGTGGTTATTTAGCGGGTGATTTAGTTACAGTTGCTGGCGGAAATGTTAATTGTAAGTTTAGTGTTGCGAATGTTCAAAATAGTAATGGTGAGATAAAAATCACTGAATATGATAATGTGAATTTTACAATTTCAGGTAAATTTAAATTCAATGCTGCTAATTCAAATGGCAGTCCTTTTGGGGGACCAATTTTGAATTTCCAATACGGGGAATTCTATAAAATACCCATTTACCCATAAATATAATTCTGAAAACAAATTAAATAGAACCATCTTCGGATGGTTTTTTTGTTAATTAAATAATAAAGTCCAAATTAATAACGGTTTGCGATTTTTTTAAACTACATTTGTAATCGAATTTTTAAATAAATAATATGAATATTTTTGTTGGAAGTCTTCCGTTCAGTATTGACGAAGCAGATTTAAGAGAGTCTTTTGAGGCTTATGGAACAGTTGACTCTGTTAAAATTATTACTGATAAATTTACTGGAAGAAGTAAAGGATTTGGTTTTGTTGAAATGTCTAATGATGATGAAGCTCAAAAAGCTATCGACGAATTAAACGGTGCAACAGTTGAAGGACGTACTATAGTAGTTAATAAATCGGAACCAAAACCGGAAGGAGAAAGAAAATCATATAACAACAACCGTTCAGGTGGCGGTGGTTATAGTGGTGGTGGAAACTCTCGCGGTGGAGGAGACAGAGGAAGATACTAGTTTACTTTAAAATAAATACTAAAGCCATCTCATTGAGGTGGCTTTTTTGTTTTTTGTTGATAACTAAAATTCGTTTTCTGAAGGCTAAAATGTATTTTTGTTTTTATCTTAACAGAAGCTTTTGGCTAATGCCTTTTGCCTAATCCCTTGCTTGCATGTATTTAATTTTTGATACCGAAACAACTGGTTTGCCAAGAAATTGGTCGGCGCCAATTACTGATACTGACAATTGGCCAAGATGCATTCAGATTGCTTGGCAGTTGCACGATGATTTCGGAAATCTTATAGAACATCAGGATTATTTAGTAAAACCGGAAGGCTTTAATATTCCATTTGATGCCGAACGGATTCACGGGATTTCTACCGAATTAGCAGAAGCGCAGGGAATAGGATTAAACGAAGTTTTAGAAAAATTCAACATCGCTTTATCAAATTCAAAATTTATTGTCGGACAAAATGTAGGCTTTGATGTCAATATTATGGGTTGCGAATTTCATCGAATGGGAAAGCAATCTTCTATGAGTTCAATGCCCGTTTTGGATACCTGTACCGAAGTTACTGCCTCACTTCTAAAATTACCCGGTGGTCGTGGTGGCAAATTCAAATTGCCAACCTTAACCGAGTTACATCAATACCTTTTCGGAGTTCCATTTTCAGAAGCACACAATGCGACTGCAGATGTTGAAGCAACGACTCGCTGTTTTTTAGAGTTAATTAACAGACAAGTTTTTACCAAACAAGAATTAGACGTTCCTGCTGATTATTTTGAAAAATTCAAAGAAAAAAACCCACTGGAAATTCAACTCATTGGATTGAAGCATATCAATCTGAAACAAGCTTCGGAAGAAATAAGAAAGCAATTTCGTCAGCAAGAAGAAGTTGTAACACCCACTCAAGAAGAAAAACAAGTTCATCACAATTTGGCAGCTGTTGACTTTGTTCATTTGCATAATCATACTCAATTTTCAGTATTGCAATCTACAATTAGTGTTGCCGATTTAGTAAAGGCTGCGGTTGAAAATAAAATGTCGGCCGTTGCCATGACGGACCATGCCAATTTGATGGGCGCCTTTCATTTTGTCCGCGATATTTTATACCATAATAAAACGGCGCAATTCAAAAACAAACAAGCCGAAGAAGCTGGAGAGACTCCAACGGAAACGATAATCAAACCTATTGTTGGTTGTGAATTTTATGTTTGTGATGATTTGAGTGACAAGACCCGAAAAGACAACGGTTATCAAATTGTTTTCTTAGCCAAAACCAAAAGAGGCTATCACAATTTGGCAAAATTATCTTCCATTGCATATACCGAAGGTTTTTATTATGTGCCAAGAATCGATAGAAAAGCTATTCAGCAATACAAAGAAGACATCATAGTGTTGTCTGGAAATTTATATGGAGAAATTCCAAGTAAAATTTTAAATATAGGCGAAAACCAAGCGGAAGAAGCTTTGCTTTGGTGGAAACAGGAATTCGGAGATGATTTTTATCTCGAATTAATGCGCCATAATCAGGAAGATGAAAATCGGGTGAATACCTCATTGATTTCATTATCAAAAAAGCACCAAATAAAAACTGTTGCCACTAACAACGTTTTTTATATCAATAAAGAAGATGCGAATGCTCACGATATTTTATTGTGTGTTCGCGATGGAGAAAAACAATCTACACCAATTGGTCGCGGACGTGGTTATCGCTACGGATTGAACAATCAGGAGTATTATTTTAAGTCGGCTGAAGCTATGAAAAAGCTTTTTCATGATTTGCCAGAAGCGATTAATAATACTGAAGAAATCGTCAATAAAATTGAAATCTACGATTTATCAAGAGAAGTTTTATTGCCTAAATTTGAGATTCCAAATGAGTTTTTAGATCCAGAAGACGAAGCGGATAAAGGTAAACGTGGTGAAAATAACTACTTGCATCATTTAACTTATGAAGGTGCGAAAAGGAGATATCCAGAAATTACAGATAACCCGAGCGATAGCGAACGGGCGAAGCAAATCAAAGAACGTATCGATTTTGAATTGTTAACGATAGAAAATTCAGGTTATCCTGGTTATTTTCTAATCGTTCAGGATTTCATAGCCGAAGCCAGAAGAATGGATGTTTCCGTTGGACCCGGTCGTGGTTCTGCTGCGGGTTCTGTTGTGGCTTATTGTCTCGGAATTACCAATATTGATCCGTTGCTATACAATCTGCTTTTTGAGCGTTTCCTAAATCCGGACAGGGTTTCACTTCCCGATATTGATATCGATTTTGATGACGAAGGCCGAAGTAAAGTAATGGATTATGTAATTCAGAAATACGGTTCAAAACAAGTAGCACAAATCATTACCTATGGAACTATGGCAACCAAATCGAGTATTCGTGATACGGCCAGAGTTATGGATTTACCGCTATTTGAAGCGGATAAAGTAGCTAAATTAATTCCGGGACTAATGCCTTCAAAATGGAATTTAGCGCGACTTTTATCCGAAGATGAAGCTACAATTAAAAAAGCATTACGCCCTGAAGAATTCGACAGAGTCAAAGAATTGATTTCACTTTCCAAAATTGGGAACTTGTGTTCAGATACTATAAATCAGGCAAAATTTCTGGAAGGGAATCTAAGAAATACCGGAATCCATGCTTGTGGAGTAATCATTACGCCAAGCGATATTACCAATTTTGTTCCTGTGGCAACTGCCAAAGATTCGGATTTGTATGTTACCCAATTTGACAACTCAGTAGTTGAAAGCGCCGGATTATTAAAGATGGATTTTTTGGGTTTGAAAACCCTAACACTGATAAAAGATACCGTAAAACTAGTAAAATACAGAACAGGAATAGAGTTAAATCCGGATGAATTTCCGATTGATGATATAAAGACTTTTGAACTTTTTCAACGAGGTGAAACGGTTGGAATATTTCAGTATGAAAGTGCCGGGATGCAGAAATATTTAAAGGAATTGAAACCAACTGTTTTTGGTGATTTGATTGCCATGAATGCGCTATATCGTCCTGGACCAATTGCTTACATCCCGAGTTTTATCAAGCGTAAAAATGGTGAAGAAGAAATTACATATGATATTGAAGCCTGCGAAGAATTACTTAAAGAAACCTATGGAATTACAGTCTACCAAGAGCAGGTAATGCTTTTGTCGCAAAAATTAGCCGATTTCTCAAAAGGAGATGCGGATGTTCTTCGTAAAGCAATGGGGAAAAAACAGAAAGATGTTTTGGATAAAATGAAACCAAAATTCATTTCACAAGCAGAAGCAAAAGGCCATTCCGCCGAAAAATTAGAAAAAATATGGAAAGACTGGGAAGCCTTTGCGGAGTATGCTTTTAACAAATCGCACTCCACTTGCTATGCTTGGATTGCCTACCAAACAGCCTATTTAAAAGCCAATTATCCCGCAGAATACATGGCGGCAGTTTTATCTAATAACATGAGTGATATCAAGCAAATTTCATTCTTTATGGAAGAATGCAAACGAATGGGATTGCAAGTTCTTGGACCGGATGTCAATGAGTCGTTTTACAAATTTACGGTAAATGATAACTATGCTGTTCGTTTCGGAATGGGCGCTGTTAAAGGTGTTGGAGCAAACGCAGTAGATACCATTGTGCAAAACAGAAAAGACGAGCCATATAAATCGATATTTGATTTAGCCAAGAAAATTGATTTGCGTGCTGCCAACAAAAAGGCTTTTGAAAGTTTAGCATTGGCCGGAGGATTTGATTGTTTTCAAAATACGCATCGCGCACAATATTTCCATATTGAAGGTGAAGGAATTACGTTTCTTGAAAAAGCGGTTCGCTATGGTTCAAAATTTCAAGAGAATGAAAATTCATCTCAGGTAAGTTTGTTTGGTGAGAGCAGCGATGTTCAAATTGCAGAGCCTATCGTTCCGCCATGCGAAGAATGGAGCACTATGGAAAAGTTAGCCAAAGAGAAAGAAGTGGTTGGGATTTATATTTCAGGTCATCCATTGGATGATTACCGCTTTGAAATGAAATATTTCTGTAATAGCAAACTAGAAAATTTAAAAAACCTCGTAAATTTTATTGGCAAGACGCTAACATTTGCCGGGATTGTGACTAATGTTCAATACAGAACTGCCAAAAACGGAAAAGATTGGGCAATGTTTACTCTAGAAGGTTATGATGAAAGCCACGAGTTACGGATATTTGATGAAGATTATTTGAAGTACCGACATTTCTTAGTTAACAACCAATTTGTTTATTTTAAAATAACGATAAAAGAAGGTTGGGTTAATCGAGAAACCGGGAAAAAATCAGAGCCCAGAATACAATTTACAGATGCAAAACAATTGCAGGATGTGTTGCCACAGTTTGCTAAAAAACTAAGTATTCAAATGGATATTAATGAATTGCACAAAAATGCTATTGAGCAATTAAATGCTGTTTTCCAATCAAATAAAGGAGATAATACTGTAACTTTTGAAATCGTTGAATTTGATAAAACAAAAATAATTCCCGAAATCGTTCCGAAAATTGCCGCGGTTGATGATGAAAATTTTGAACCGGAAAATCTGGATGAAATTGAGATTGAAATTCCGGTTATTGAAGAAGAAATTAAAATCATGACCAAAGTTTCATTGCCAAGCAGAAAATTGAAAATCAAAATATCCAAAGAATTGTTAATCGAATTGGAGAAAATGAAAGTCAGATTCAGCCTGAACTAAATATCAGTTCAGACAATGATTTTATAGCCAAAACTGATTTTTTATCATTACTAACTGAAATAAAATGTCTAATTTTGCTATAAAATAAATACTATAATTTAAAAATATAAAATATGGCTTTAGCAATAACAGATGCTACTTTTGATGAAGTAGTATTAAAATCAAGTAAACCGGTAGTGGTTGATTTTTGGGCAGCTTGGTGTGGACCATGTAGAATGGTTGGACCGGTAATAGACGAAATCGCAACTGAATATGAAGG
>CANKLK010000129.1 GCA_947482805.1 Flavobacteriaceae bacterium | reverse complement strand
CAATACAGTAATAGAATATAATGGACTGCAACACTATGAACCTATTTCTGTTTTTGGTGGGGTAAATGGATTGATGCAAACTCAAAAAAGAGATTTGATTAAGTACGCTTATCTGGAAGCTAATAAAATAGAACTTATAATAATCAGGTTTGATAATAACAATCCACTTGACTATCTATTAGAAAAGCTAAAAATCCAAAGTAAATAAATATTGGTGTACAAGTTGATGCATGCACATCACCTCCTAAATCATCCTTTTAAATCAAAAACCAAATCTCGAAGCTATAAATATTAATATGGCATTAAGTTGCTCTTTTTGTTTAATTTCTCTACTTAACCAAAAATATTATTTTCCAAAATTTCTAACCAGCTTGATTATTTTAGTGTGTGCGTATGATTGTAGACCCATCCCCACCAAACCCCCCAGTCTAAAGTTTCATGTTGGGCACATCCCCCTGGTTTAATATTCCAAACGTTTAATAACGAAATACATACGTTAACTAAAAACAGAAATAAAAGCATCTTAGGAAGCTTCAATATGTTAAAATAGTTTACTACATTTGAGGAGTTTAAACAAGGAAAACATGAAAAAAATAATAACATTCATATTAATTGGAATTGCTTCTTTTTGTAATGCACAATATTCAGGAGTTTTTGTAGGATCTTGTGAACCAGGCATGTCAGAGGGAATTACAGGAAATTTCGCTACTTTCGATCGTCCTCGTGGAATCACAACCGATTCGAATGGATATCTTTATGTAGCTGATACAAATAATAATAGTATTAGAAAAATTTCTCCAAATGGAAATTTAGTTACTACTATTTCAAGTTCAGGTATTAATAAACCTTTTGGAATAGTTGTAGATCAAAGTGGGAATATTTATGTATCAGATCCTGAAAATCATAGGATTCAAAAGATCACACCCACTGGTGTTGTATCAACTTTTGCTGGATCGAGCCAAGGTTATGCCAATGGTATTGGTACTGCTGCAAAATTTGATTTTCCCTTTGGTTTAACTATTGATGCATCTGGAAATATTTATGTCGCAGACAGCGCATATGATAATGTATCTCAAACAATATTCGGAAGTATCAGAAAAATTACCCCTAGTGGTTTAGTATCAACGGTTTATACTACTGGATATTTATTTAAACCTATTGGTGTTGCAATAGACTCTTTAGGAAACCTTTATGTTGCTGATAGTAATTCTATCTTCATTTCTAAAATAAGTGCAAGCGGGCAATTAATTAGTACATTTAATGCAAATGCTAAGCCTTGGGGAATAGCGTTAGATAGAATGGGAAATATTTACCTTACAATAAATTTCTATACAAATCATCCCAATCCTGGATATCCTAATAATGGATTACTTGTTACTCTCGGTCGTATTGGAGAAGTTAGAAAAATAACTCCAAATGGTTATGTAACATTTGAAGTGCAAAACGGTAGCGGTTTATTATATAATCCACTTGGTTTATGTGTAAATAATAACAACGAAATTTTTATTGCTGATGTAAATAATAATAGAATAGCAAAACTAACTTCAGGGGGTATACCAAATAATTTTGCAGGAGAAACGTGCCCAGGGTTAATAGATGGCCAAGGAGAAATAAATAAAGCTCACTTTAATTCACCAAATGGGTTAGGAAAAGATTCTAATGGAAATATTTATATAGCTGATAAGGAAAATAATAGAATTCGTAAAATAACACCTAATGGTGTTGTTTCAACTTTAGTAGGATCTATTGAAGGATTTAATAACGGAAATGCTAATCAAGCTTTATTAGATAAACCTCGTCGTATGTTTGTCGATTCAAACAACAATATTTATACATTAACAAAAAGTAATCTTGGAGGAGACCCACTGTTTTATAGAAGCATAAGAAAAATATCTCAAAATGGAGATGTTTCTAGTTTTCCACAAAGTAATCCAAATCTTACTATTTATGATAATAGTTCTGTTGATGGTGGTATCGTGGTAGATCAAAATGGAAATGTCTATGTAACGACTTATAATTTAATACAAAAAATAACCCCTTTGGGCATTGTTTCAATCTTTGCAGGAGATTGGAGTTCTGGATATATTAATGGATTTGGAACAGTAGCAAGATTTAATAATCCAAGTGGACTTTGCATTGATCCACTAGGAAATATATATGTTGCAGATTCAGGAAATAATAGAATTCGTAAAATAACACCTAGTGGGTTAGTTTCAACTCTAGGTTCATCAACAATTATTATTTTCAACCGACCCAATAGCATTGTTTTTAATGGTGGTAATGTTTATTTTAATGATTTTTCAAGAATGTATAAAATCACTGCTAATGATGAAGTTTATTTAGTAAGTGGAGGAGGTGGTGGAACAGGCGGTTTAATTTCAAATGCTAACAATCTTTTGGCAATAAGCCGCCATCTAATTTATGGTGTAACGGATCAAGCTCTCGAAACTAATCAAAACGCATTTACGAATAATGAAATCAATTTATTCCCCAACCCAGCTAAAGATCAAATTACTATTGATTTTGGTACTAATTTAAATGTAATTGGGGGTAATTATAAAATATTAAATACGTTAGGTCAAGAAGTTCAAAATGGAACATTAAATTCTCAACAAAATATAATTCAGCTAAGCAACATAAAAGAACTAGGAATTTATCTTGTAAAAATATACGATAGTTCAAATAGCTTGTTAGGCACTAAGAAAATTATAATTCAACAATAACTTTTTTTATGAAAAGAATTCTACTTCTATTTATTTTACTGATTACAACCGCTCAAACTATCCATTCACAAACGGTTGTATTAGATGCAAATGGTGTTACCGTTAAATGGACAGGAACTACAGTTCCATCACCCTATTTTGTTCAAGCTAACCCAAGAGGAACAGGAATGGAATGGTTTGCCATTGTCAATAATACAACTAAAAGCAATATAACTAATTATGCTAAAAATATTCAATCGGGCATAACTTATTTTACAAGACCGAGTACTACAACACCAATCCCTTTTAATAATATAGTAACAACTCTTGTAACTAATATGCAATATTTGTTTAGTCAAGCTACTGCATTTAACCAACCTATTGGTTCTTGGGATGTGAGTAATGTAACGGATATGAGGGCTATGTTTATTGGGGCTACAGTATTTAACCAACCCATTGGTTCTTGGAATGTGAGTAATGTAACTTATATGCAAGATATGTTTATTCAAGCCTTAGCATTTAACCAACCTATTGGTTCTTGGAATGTGAGCAATGTGACTAATATGAATGAAATGTTTGCTTCGGCTAAAGCCTTTAACCAAAATATTGGTTCTTGGAATGTGAGCAATGTAACTAATATGATGCAAATGTTTGGTGGCGTGGGTATGGTATTTAACCAACCTATTAGTTCTTGGAATGTGAGTAATGTGACTATTATGGCGGCTATGTTTGGCTATAATACAGTATTTAACCAACCCATTGGTTCTTGGAATGTGAGTAATGTAACTGATATGAATCAGATGTTTTATAAAGCTATTGCCTTTAACCAAAATATTGGTTCTTGGAATGTGAGCAATGTAACTAATATGAATGAAATGTTTTACAATTCAGGTCTTTCTCTTGCTAATTATGATGCGCTACTAATAGGTTGGTCAACTATAGGTCCAAATGAAACTCCTTTAAAACCAAATGTGCCATTTTCGGGAGGCAATTCTAATTATTGCAATGGTGCTTCCGCTCGAAGTGCTATAATAAGCACCTATGGTTGGACAATTACAGATGCGGGGTTGAATTGTGTATTAGACACCGGTGAATTTGAAACCAATACTTTAAAACTATATCCTAACCCTGTAATAAGTGTCTTAAATGTAAAAACAGACCACAATCTCATCAATCAAACATATACTATAATTGATGGTTTAGGAAGAGTGGTTTTAAATGGGAAACTAAATGATGTTGACACCACCATAAATGTAGAGCAATTATCTAAAGGGATTTATTACCTAAAAATTTCTGGCAACAGCGCAAACAAGTTTATAAAAGAGTAAATAATCCAAGCAACTAAAACAGTTGTTTAAAATCAATAACACATGAAAAAATTAATCACTCTCATTTTAGGAATAACTCTAGTTTATTCTTGTTCAACAAATGAAACTAACAATCAAACAGGAGCAAATTCATCCACAGTAAATGTTAAATGGGAAATAATAGCATCCTCCAACGTGCGCACAGATTACTTTCCAAACAACAACTCAATAACTATAACATACACTAACAGTGCAGGTCAACAGCAAATTGAAACTTCAGAATATCCAAATGATTTTAGAAATTGGAGTAAAACTTTTAACTTAACAAATACAAACCGCCCGCTTAATTTAAGTTTAAAAATGACCAAAGAATCACAGCCTACTTGGGGTTTTTACATACTAAATGGTGGGACAATAAAATTCAACCTATATTTAGATGGTATATTAACTAAATCGGTAACTGAATCATCAAGATCATCAGGTGCTGGATGGAAAGATATCGCTGTTGTTTCTAATTTTGCTTATACACTACAATAAAATAGGTCTCTCATCGGGAGTTCTTTTTGTTTCGTAATAAAATTTATAATTTAACAACTATGAAAAAATTATTTACACTCATTTTAGGAATAGCTTTAGTTTATGGTTGTTCTTCTGGGAGTAGTAATAATTCTTCTGATGATAATACACTCTTAATGCGAAAATGGTATGAAAATAGATATCATTGTAGTAATGGGAATAGAGATTATTATGAATTTTTAGCCCCAAATATTTTCAGACATTATGTTTATCCTTCAAGTAATAATTGTAACTACATTCTTCCTGAATATGAAACTTTTACAAGAAATGGAAATACTATAGTTCTTAAATATGATCCAAGCTTGGGTATCACAGATGCTATACTTACTATTGAAACCCTAACTGCTTCTACTTTTAGTTTTGTAGCTACTGGTGCTTTTGGGGGTCATTATGTTTTTACTTCTTATTAATTTTTGATTGAATATTTAATAGTAATTAGATGGGTTCAGCCATTTAAACGAATAAAAGGCAATCAAAAGGTCTCTCTCCAATCGTTTGCTTTGTTACGTTGGGCTGTTCCAGTCGCTTTTACAAGCTTCCATTCCACAGACCACTTGAAATCAAAACTAAGGGCAGTTATGAAAAATAACAGCCCTTTTTTGCTTTCTACTCTCCCAATCTTCACACGCGCACTCATTGCGTTCGTAAGAGCTACTTAATCCAACATACAGCTTCATTTCGTTGCTCTGCATTCAGCAGTATTGTTGTCTCTCGCTCTATATTGTTTCAGCGGTTGCTCTTATGACTAGCAGTTGGGGTTTGCTCCATTCCATTGTGCATTATTCTTATGGAACGCTTCGCTGTGGTTAATATCTTCCCCAACGAAACGCTCTAAGAACTTCACATCACTTCGCTAAAGCTACGTTTTGTTCCCATCCTTAGGCTGCTAGTCATTTGCCGCAACACCGCATCTTGTTCCTCGAAAAATTCCATAAATTCCATTTTTCTGCGGTACAGCTGGGCGTTAAACCAACCTGCCATGTTCCTTCATAACAGAAAAAAGGGCAGCAAATTTAGAGTGCATTCCTTACTTCAGTCGTTCATTCTTCACTCCATTCTCGTAAGTCATTTCCTCAATTTGTAGCACTTTCTTTTTTCTCTTTTTTTGTTTTGAAAAATGTAATACATTTGGATCAAGTACAACAAACCTATTTTTAAAACCAGGTTTTGGTTTGCACATAGTTTGTACAATCGGTGAAAGACTTTTGAAACACGCCTTCCTCCTTAGCTCAGTTGGTTAGAGCATCTGACTGTTAATCAGAGGGTCCTTGGTTCGAGCCCAAGAGGGGGAGCAAAACAAAACCCGATACGAAAGTGTCGGGTTTTTTTCTTTTTTAT
>CANKLK010000128.1 GCA_947482805.1 Flavobacteriaceae bacterium | reverse complement strand
CGCTGGCTTCTTTTGGCAACGGACCAAAACGGTCAATTAGTTTGTTTTCGTAGGCCAATAAACCTGCTTTATCTTTAATGCTCCCTAGTTCATTATACAAATTCAAACGTTCCGTAATGTTATTGATGTATTCGTCTGGGAATAGTAATTCGAAGTCGGTGTCAATCTGTAATTCTTTTACATATTCCTTATTTTCATCTGCATTCCCGTCATCGTACAGGTCTTTGAATTCGTTTTCTTTTAACTCTTCGATAGCTTCATTCATGATTTTCTGATAGGTTTCAAAACCAATTTCATTGATAAAACCACTTTGTTCTCCACCTAGTAAATCTCCGGCGCCACGAATTTCCAAATCCTTCATAGCAATGTTAAATCCGCTTCCCAATTCACTGAATTGTTCCAATGCCTGAATACGTTTCCGTGCATCATCAGTCATCACCGAATAAGGCGGACAGATAAAATAACAGAATGCTTTTTTATTACTTCGCCCAACTCGACCACGCATTTGATGCAAATCGGACAAGCCAAAATTATTAGCATTATTGATGAAAATTGTATTTGCATTAGGTACATCCAAACCACTTTCGATAATTGTTGTTGCCACCAAAACATCGAATTCACCATTCATAAAACCAAGCATCAGCTCTTCTAATTTGTTGCCTTCCATTTGGCCATGACCGATTCCAACGCGAGCATCAGGAACCAATCGTTGAATCATTCCGGCAATTTCCTTGATGTTTTCGATTCGGTTATTGATAAAGAAAACCTGCCCGTTTCTTTGAATTTCATACGAAACAGCATCACGGATTAATTCTTCATTAAAACCAACAACCTGTGATTCGATAGGATAACGGTTTGGCGGAGCCGTTGTAATAACCGATAAATCACGTGCGGCCATCAACGAAAACTGTAAAGTTCTCGGGATTGGAGTTGCCGTTAATGTCAATGTATCAACATTGGCTGCAATGGTTTTCAGTTTGTCTTTTACGTTTACGCCAAACTTTTGTTCTTCATCCACAATCAGCAAACCTAAATCTTTGAAGACTACATTTTTATTCACCAATTGATGCGTTCCTATCAGAATATCTAATTTCCCGGAAGCTAAATCTTCAATCGTTTTTGCTTTTTCTTTAGCTGTTCTGAAACGATTTAAATAGCCAATATTGACCGGCATGTCTTTTAACCTTTCGGTAAATGTTCGGTAATGTTGGTAGGCCAAAATAGTTGTCGGAACCAAAATTGCGACTTGTTTGCTGTTATCAACCGCTTTGAAAGCAGCACGGATAGCGACTTCCGTTTTCCCGAAACCAACATCACCACAAACCAATCGGTCCATTGGACGGTCTTTTTCCATATCGGCTTTGACGTCTTGAGTCGCTGTAATTTGATCAGGAGTATCTTCATATATAAAGGAACTTTCCAACTCTTTCTGCAGATAACTGTCAGGTGCGCAGGCAAAGCCTTTTTCCAATCGTCGCTTTGCGTAAAGCTGTATCAAATTAAAAGCAATGTGTTTGACACGTGCTTTGGTTTTTTGTTTTAAGGTTTTCCAGGCATTTGAACCGAGTTTGTAAATCTTTGGCGGTGTCCCATCTTTTCCGGTGTATTTTGAAATTTTGTGTAATGAATGAATGCTTACATAAACAATATCATTATCAGCGTAAGCGAGTTTTATCGCTTCTTGTGTTTTGCCTTCAACTTGTATTTTCTGCAATCCGCCAAACTTCCCAATTCCGTGGTCGATGTGCGTTACATAATCGCCAACAGACAAGGAATTCAATTCTTTTAGCGTAAGCGTCTGTTTTTTGGAATAACCGTTTTTGATGTTGAATTTATGGTATCGTTCAAAAATCTGATGGTCAGTATAACAGGCAATTTGGTTTTCTTCGTCGATGAAACCCTGGTATAAAGAGGAAACCATCGTATGATATTGCTTGCGTACATTCTCGTGATTGGTTTCGTCTAAGCTTTCAAAAATATCATGAAAACGATTGGCCTGCGCTTCATTGGAACAGAACAAATAATTGGTATACCCGTTAAAATGATTGTCGCTCAAATTGTTCAGGAGCAAGTCAAATTGTTTGTTGAAAGAAGGCTGAGGTTGTATGTGAAATTCAAACGTTTTTGTCGTTTTAAAAAAAGGTTTATTCGACAATTCGATAATAGAAAAATCCGAAGCCTTGCGTAAAAATGTTTCCTGATTCAGGAACAAATGTTCTGGTGAAGCATGCTTTACCTCTTTAGAAAGTTTGTCAAAAGTTTCTATCGCTTTGCTAAAAAGTTTGTCTAATTGCGAAGTTAGAAACTCGGTATTTTCAATACACAAAACGGTTTTATCACTGATATATTCTAAAAAACTTTCACGAGTCATTCCGACATTTGAGGAATCGATGAATTTATTCTCCAGATTAGGAATAATGGTAATCTTAGTTTGCTTTTCAAGCGAAAGTTGGGTTTCGACATCAAAGGTTCGGATGCTATCTACTTCATTACCAAAAAACTCGATACGATACGGATTGTCATTCGAAAATGAAAAAACATCCAAAATTCCGCCACGAACGGAAAATTCCCCTGGCTCTGTAATGAAATCAACGCGTTTGAATTCGTATTCAAACAACACTTCGTTGATAAAATCGATGGTAACGGTTTCGCCAACCGCAATTTTCAAGGTGTTTTTTTCGAGTTCTTTCCGGGTAACCACTTTTTCAAAAAGCGCTTCGGGATACGTAACAATTACAGCTGGTTTTTTGCGCGAATTGATTCGGTTCAACACTTCGGAACGTAAGAGGATATTAGCGTTATCGGTTTCTTCAATTTGGTAAGGACGTCGATACGAACTTGGATAAAACAACACGTCATTTGCGCCAATCATCTGCTCCAAATCATTTAAATAATAGGCTGCTGCTTCTTTTTCGTTAAAGATTAACAGAAAAGGTTTGTCGCTTTGCTTGAAAATTGCCTGAAATACGAATGAGAACGAGGAACCCAAAAGTCCTTTTAATTGTATAGTATTTAAAGGATTTTGATCCGCCAGTTCGCTATCGATCGTGCCAAGTGTATCTGCTATTTGTTTGACTTTCGTCGAATGGAGATAACCGTTGTATAATGAAGTTAAACTCAAACTTATTTTATAATTTTTGGTTCTGGATTGGTCGGAATAGCTCTGGTGGTATCTAACATTCGTAACATATCGCCTTCCCCATCCTCTGTTTTGATTTCGCTTTTACGTTTGATTTCGTCTAATTGCCATTGCATTGAAGCTACTTCGGCATTAATTTCTTGTACTAATTGTACAATCTTTTTATCGGGAATTTGATTTAAATGAATGTATAAATTTATAGCATTGATTTTGGTGGTTATTACGGCAATTCTGCTTTTTATTTCGGGCAGATTATACTTTATAGGAATGTTGTTATTTAATTCGGCAGCTCTTTTGGAAAGGGTTTTTGCTTTTTGCTTAAAAGCACCAATACTACTTTTTGGTTTTTGTCCTAATTCGTTAAGAAACACACGCCATTCTGCCCAATTGTTTCTCAATTCGCTTGAAGTTGGGTTTAAAGGTTGTGAAGTGAAGTTCCAGCCTTTATTGATATTGGTAAATATGACTTCTCTTTTCTGCGTTTCTTTTTGCTGCTGTAAGGCACGGACTTTCGGATCTTCCTGGCAAGAAGAAAGAAATACCAATAGCAGTAGTAATGTTGAAAAAGATAATTTCATGGACGAACATTAAAGACACAAAGGTACAAAGGTAAAAGGAAACTTTAGTATGAAGTAGTTAAAGGGATTATAATTTTATTAAAAAGAAAACAGCCGTTTAGCAGAAGTTACTTTTCGTAAAAAAGGTATCTTTGTTGTACAGACGAACTATACTACATGAGTACAAAAATCCTAATCATTGGCGCTTGCGGACAAATTGGAACCGAGCTGACACAAAAGCTAAGAAGCATTTATGGCAATGAGAATGTTATTGCTTCCGATATCAGAAAACTGAATAACGACATTGTAAATAATGGTATTTTTGAAGTTGTTAATGCTTTAGATTATAATCAGATTGAGCATTTAATTGAGCAATACCAAATTACGGATGTTTATCTGATGGCAGCTTTGCTTTCTGCAACGGCAGAAAAAAATCCGGCATTTGCCTGGGATTTGAATATGAATTCGTTGTTTCACGTTTTGAATCTGGCGAAAGCCAAAAAAATAAAAAAGATATTCTGGCCATCGAGCATCGCTGTTTTTGGACCAACAACACCAAAAATTAACACTCCACAATATACCATCATGGAACCAACAACCGTTTACGGAATTAGTAAACAAACGGGCGAAAGATGGTGTGAATATTACCATCGTGTTTACGGTGTGGATGTTAGAAGTATTCGTTATCCGGGTTTGATTAGCTGGTCGACTGAACCTGGCGGCGGGACTACAGATTATGCCGTTGATATTTATCACAAAGCTTTGAAAGACGGAAAATACGAATGCTTCCTTTCTTCAGCAACGGCTTTGCCAATGATGTATATGGATGATGCTATTAGAGCTACGATAGAAATCATGCAGGCATCAAGTGAGCAAATTAAGATTCGTTCTTCTTATAATTTGTCAGGGATAAGTTTTACACCAGCTGAAATTTCCGCTGAGATTAAGAAGCATATTCCTGATTTTACGATTTCCTTCAAGCCGGATTTTCGTCAGAAGATTGCCGATAGTTGGCCTGCTTCTATTGATGATACTTATGCCAGGGGAGACTGGCATTGGAAGCATAAATTTGATTTAGCTTCGATGACTAAAGAAATGTTAGAACATTTGAAATAATTATTTTCTTCCTTTCAAATCAATAATCAAAGCATCTTCTATAGGCGCTTTAATTTTTATGACTTCATCGGTGTTGTCATTCGGAAATGTCATGGATAAGACATAGTGCTTTATTTTCCATTGGTTATTTACAAAAACAAGTACTCCTGAACCCCGACAGATTTTCATTTGGGTGTCAAGTAATTCATCAAACCAAGCTGTTTTTTTATCTTCACTAAAGTAGATATGTCTTTCTAATGCTTTAAAACTCCATGCTTTCCCTTTATCAAAATAAGGTTTGGCATAAGCCTGAAAAGCAGGTTTGGTCCAGTTTTCGGTAGCATCAGTTCCTATAAAAACGGCATCATCCGTCATGGCATCAAAGTAGTTTTTGAAGTTTGCTTCAGCAGCGGCTTTATGCCAAGCGTCAAGTGTGTTGTTGATTTCTGCTTTGAAATTATCTTGTGCTATAATATTGGTAACCAAAAAGAGGAATACTATAAAAAAAAGATTTTTTTTCATAAGAATTGTTTTGTTGTTTTAGTTTATCATTGTAATTTAAAGCTATGAAGTAAATATAGTATTTACGATTGTTATTCTATGCTATATGTTTTTGTATTTTTATAAATTAAATAAACAAAAGTTGAATGAACAACACTAGATCATATGGGCTCTTTCTAATGCTTTTTGTGCTGAGTGTTTCTTTGACTGGTTGGTATTGTGTCAACAAAGAGAATAAAGAAATTACTGCAGTAAGGAATAAGGAAGTGTCTTTTCCCTTGTCTTTTGACAGTACTTTAGTAGCCACATTCTATGCCAAATATCCAAAATTGATTTTGTATAAAATGCAAGTCGTTTCCATGTATCAAAAAAACAGTTATAATTTTATTTGGTATGATAAAAAAGGCAGAAAAGAAACGGCAGATGTCATCTACAATAAAATAAACAATCTATTTGAGGACGGAGTACTAAGTAAAGTTCCCTATAAAGAAACGCTAGATGCATTGTTTCAAAAAACATCTGAAAAACCAGATATAGATGTTGAATTGTTCTTGTCAAATTATTATTTCTACTATACCAATAAAGTACTGCAGGGAATTGACGACTCAAAATCTGACGAATTAGGATGGTATTTACCTAGAGAAAAAAAGTCCTATATTACTTATTTAGATTCTTTATTGGTTGACCCAAAACT
>CANKLK010000127.1 GCA_947482805.1 Flavobacteriaceae bacterium | reverse complement strand
GGGCTTAGTATATGTGTATGGATATCAATACAAATATAATTATAGTTATGGGTATGGGTATGGCTACAACTATGGATATGGGTATGGTTACGGAAGCAAAGATGAAAATGACGATTACAAAGAAAAAAGTATATTCGAAAAACTATTTAACAAAGTGAAAGATAATTTTTAACAAATGGTATTTCTAATAAAAATTTAAAACCTTATTGCCGCAAAAATTCTAATTTAACCCGTTGGGAGTAATTATTTTATAGCTTATTTGTTTACTAAATTGTCTTATTGAGCTCAGCTTGTGCTCACTTTTTTATTCTAATTGATATAAATTTCCAGCAAAAAATTTATTAGTAAAAGATTTTGATTATTTACACCCAACGGGTTAATTTATTTAGATGAAGTATACTTAATAATTCTTCCCGGATTACCAACAACCACAGCAAAATCAGGAACATCTTTAATAATAACAGCACCGGCGCCAATAATGGCCCACTTCCCTATTGTTATGCCTTGCTTTACGGTAGCATTAATACCAATTTGAGTGCCCTCGCCAACTGTAACATTTCCTGCTAATGCAGCCATTGGAGAAATATGTGAAAAATTCTCGATTTTACAATCGTGTTCAACCAAAGCACCCGTATTGATAATGACGTGTTTCCCTATAATAGAGCCCGAATTAACAATAGCATTTGCCATTATAACCGAACCCTCACTTATTTCAACATTTGAAGAGATTACAGCTTTAGGATGAACTGCCATTTTATAACCGCCTTTCCAACGTGAGGACAGCTGTTTTCGAGTGAAATTATCACCAACAGCTATAATAAATTTATTTACGGGGTCAATAAAATCAACTTTCGTATAATCTTGCACGGGAATCCCTAGCAATTCAGAATACGCTGGCCGATCAACAAAAATCGATACAATTTCCTCTTTGTTGAGTTGAAGAATATCAATTATCACTTTTGCATGACCACTGCTTCCAAAAAGATAGATTTTAGGACTTGTCATTTCTATTGTTCTATATAATGGAAAAAAGCCACTGTCATTAACACAAGATTTGTTGATTAGGGTGAGTTCTTTGTATTTTTTTTGATCAACTATTAAATTCCAACTCTGATAATTACAGCGCAAATCAGAAAATCCCGACTTAAATTGAAATAAAGAATCTTTATCACTCCCTCCAAATCCACCTCCTAAATGGAGATAGTTGCATTTGCGTTTGGTAGCTAAAATACGGGCCTCATCTATTATCAATTTCATTGGAGAGTATTTACCCTCATATTCAAGAGTCCCAGATAAGTGATATTGCATCACACCATTTGTGATTGTAAAAACTGCACCTGCATTTATAACATCGTTTTGTTTGGCAAGCAAAATTATTTTTTCAAAATCTTTTGTATTCAAAAAATCGTTGAAATAGGGATCACTTAAGTAATATTCAAAACTTGCTGCCACTTTTTTCATTGTACTTTTATAAATTACTTTAAAAGTATCAATATCTGATTCTTTAGTAGCTTCAAAAATGGTAATATTTGATTTTCTAAGTTGTTTTATATCATAGGCAACAGATTTCCTATACCTTTTCTTTTGCAATTCTTCTGAGACCGAGGTATCAATAACAACGGTTTGATTTACATTAACTAAATCACCAAAATTTTTAAAGACTGCACCGTTTGAAAAAATTGGGTTTAATCTTGAAAATGCCGATACAAAAGCACCTTTTTTAAAGTAACTTAATAACTGAGTTTGAAAATAAGTTATAAGCTCTTTGGATAATTTTTCAAAATCAATATTACTTATAGGGCCACAATATCCATAGGCTGAAGTACAATCTACATGGCTAGTGTTTTTTATTTTTCTAATTAAAACAGGTATTGCAATAAAGTCTTGATCTATAAATGCAACAAATAAAATAGGTTTCTTTTTTAACTCTAAAAGATGATACGATTGCGTGTGATAGAAATCGTAATTAATAGATTTCGAGACTATTTCAGCCCACCTAGAATCGTTAACCTCAAGTATTAAGACGGATTTCATGTTCAATTATGTTAAAAAATAGAATTAGTCAAATGTATAAAAAACTAGAGTAAATAAACTAATATTAACCCCTTGGGTGTAATTATTTTCTATGTCTAATTTATACTAAATTGTCACATTTAGCTCAGCTTGTGCTGACATTCTTGTTCTAATTGAATATAAATTTCCAGCAAAAGATTTATTTATAAAAGATTTTGATTAATTACACCTAACGGGTTAGACAAGTATAGTTATCAAATTTAAATAACAAAAAAATTACTTATTTATTAGAAAAGTACAAGTATTCCTGATGTATCGCTTTCCAAACATGAAGCTGCCCATATCGAGACGTAATCATTTCGCGAGCCTTTCCTTGAAGTTGACTGAAATAATTAGGGTTTTCAATAAAATTATTCATAGCAATTTCAATAGCCATACTATCTTTAATTGGAATAATAACACCATTAACATCGGCTTCTATAATCTCGTTACATCCATTAATATCTGAAACTATAGAAGGCAAATTCATGGCGCCAGCTTGCATCACAACATTGGGAAATCCTTCACGGTAACTAGGAAATACTAAGGCATTTGAAATGGCATAAAAAGGCCTAACGTCGTTTTGATAGCCAACCGATATAATTGCCTTATTTTCTTTTATTTTTAATAAAGTCTCCGGTAAAATCGGATCTAAATCGGGTTCAAAATGGCCTACTAGCAGTAATTTAGCAGTAGCATTCTTTTTTTGAACACGTTCAAAAGCTATCACCATTTCATTTATACCCTTGTCAGACACTAATCTACCCACAAAAATAAACACAAAATCACTTGATGAAATAGTATACTTTTCTTTATATGAAGAAATTACCTCATCAGATATTGCATTTCGATTAAAATAATCTATGTCAATCCCGTTACTACTTCCATTGCCTATGACACTAATTTTAGTGGGATTACAAAATTTATTTCTTAGAATTATATCCCTTAATCCAAAAGAATTGGGATACACTTTAGTGGCGCAAGAATAGGTTAACCATTCAATAAAATTTAATAGTTTTCTCTTTAAACCAGTAGTTTCCAGCAAGGGCAAGCCTGCAACGGTATGCAATCTAATTGGCACACCTGCCAATTTTGATGCCAACATGGCTACTAATCCCGCTTTTGGGGTATGAGAATGCACAATTAAAGGTTTCTCTTTTCTAAGCCAAAGTAAAAGGGTTACAACAGCTAAGAAATCAGCAAAAGGGGTTATTTTTCTTGTTAATTGCAATGGAAAGGTCCTAACACCCTCGCGCTCTCCAATCTTTTCAAGATAAACAGGATCCGAACTAATGGCAACTACCTCATAAAAAGATGACATATACTTTAATTGTCCTTGCAATAATTTATCCAACGAAATAGGCACTGTCGTTATCCGAATGAGTTTTGGATTTTTCATAGCTGCTTACTTTTATAAATTGAATAGCCTTGTGCTATTAAGTGAAGACAAGCAATCAACAAAAAGGGCTGAAACATGATTTTTGTTCGCATAAATATACCCAAATTAGCATAGCGTTCAATATAAATTGCAGTGAGTAAAATGGAAAAAATAAAAGTCACTTTCATCCAAAATGGAAACCTCAATTGAGAAAAATATCTTAAACATACAAAGATTGTCAAAATTGAGATTAGCAGTAATATCAAGTTTTCAATACTTGCGAGAAACATTGGAATAGAATGAACATCAAAAAATAATGGTCTGAAATGAAACGTAAACCATTTATAAAAATAATTATACTCTAGCATGGGAACATATGATCCCGAATTCCGAAATGAAAGAATGGAATATTCATTAAAATATAAAATGCGTTTCCAACTAAAATAACGAACTCCCGAAAGCTGCAAAACCATATAAAAAGAAAGTGCTGAGACGAAAAGACAACTTAAAAATAATGAAATACGCTTTTTAAGATTAGTATCTTTTAAAAAAAACAAGCCCGTTAAAAGTGCAGCAAACAATATCATTGCTAGATGGGGCCGAATTAAAAGAATTATAATACTGCAAAGTACAAATTGAACTGATTTAAAATTATGAGTGCTAAGCGCATAAAAAAATGAGGAAATCCCCAAAAATAAAATAGCTTCTTTTCCCAACCCGGCCGTCCAATAATGCAAATTTGGGAGTAAAAAGACACAAAGAAGAATTGTTTTATTTATAAAAACAGTTTTTGAACCTGCAACAAGTTGAGCCCATTTAAACCATTGTAGGCAGCCTAAAAATCCTATAGTTCCATAAAGCAGATATGCGAACCAGTAGGGCAAACCAATTGCAACTAATGGATAATTTAAAAAAAGTAAAAAATCGGCGCCATAATTTAAAAAATCTGACCAAGATTTGCCATTGGTATAGGCATTTTGAAACCAATATAAAGTAGCGTCTGACCTACCCCTTTGCTGTCTAAATATAAAAGCAAAATATATAAAAAGAAAGTGATAGCCTAGTAGCAACCAATACAATTTTGGACTATTTTTTATTTTTTGTATCAAATGCATGGTTTTGTTATTCTACAAGATAGGGTATAGCCAATTCTCGCATATTTTGACTTTCCATCCCATAGGTTTCTGCACAGTGTTTATAAACCGATAGAATTTGATTCAATGCCTTCAAAGCCCCTTCAGAATCAATACCAAAATTGTGAGGGTGCCACCATAAATGATATACCTCTCCGTTTTGTGCTGCGGTAATAATTTCATTTTTAATTCTAACAATACGTGTCAAATTAAATATATTTATATTGCTTTGCGGTCTAAAAAATCGACTTGTTGGTTGTTCAATAATTGTTCCTTTTGCTATTGTAGTTGGATGATATGACTTTTTTCCAATAGGGAAATACGCATCACCTGTTCGTGCTATTTTTGTGAATACTGTTTCTGGTTTATTCACATTCCAATACCAGGAAGTTGGATTGGTTCTCACTGTTTTTATATGGTGTTTCTCACACACGGCTAAATAGGACTCATTGAACTGATTTCTTGGAAATACGAGTGAATCTAATTTAATTGAAAAGGCATTTGCCACTTTTATCGCTTGGGCTAAGTCAGCATCAAATTGCTCCCTGTTTTGGCCTGATTGTAGACAATAGTAGTGTGAATAAGTATGAGTTCCCACTTCTTGTTTGGGGACACTTTGAATTTCTTTAATTAATTTTGGCGCAAAAAAGAAACGATCTAATCCAGCATTTCGATGCATCTCACCATAACGATAGGGATTTAAATTTTGATTCTGATAAGTTGGCAAAACTTTTGGAAAATTTGAAAACCACTCCTCCCAATTTTCATTAAAGAGCATTCCAACAGTTGCCCAAGTTACATGAATATCTTGTTTTTGAAATACATCAAGCATTCTTGGAATCACATTAATTGTACTATCAAAATAGGAAACTTTATCTTGAATATTCACATGATCAAAAATCCCCCATATTAATTCAAAGTCAAGAGATAATACTAAAGTGCCTTTTTTCATGATTTAAATTGCGCCATTACTGATTTTGAAAAACGATTATTCTTCTACGGAGCTAAAGGTTTATTGGGTTTTTGTTGTTGCATTTTATTGTACTTTTCCTCAGCCAAAAAGTAATAAACTACAAACAAACCAAAATACATAACCATAGTTTTTTGACGCATAATGATACCCAGATTAGTCAAAATAAATGTCATTGAATAAGAGGCAGAAAAAAATGTAATAGCCGACATTTTAACCATATAGGGCGCTTTTCTAATAAAAGAAATAAAACGTTTATTGATTAGTTTATAAAACAACAACAAATAAATGAGGTTTTCAGCCGAACTAAAGATACCCAAAATACTCGGAGAATCAACAAAAAGGGGCCTAAACCAAAACGTGAACAATTTGAAAGGAAGGGAATAACTTTGCATAGCTACTCCAGAGTTTGAGGTTTCTAGGCGATCTGATTGAGTATTCGCATAGTCTGTAAAATCATTTAAAATAGAATCAGAACCGGAGTCTAAACCTAAAACTGCAAAAATACTTTCTTGG
>CANKLK010000126.1 GCA_947482805.1 Flavobacteriaceae bacterium | reverse complement strand
CCATTTTGCAAATGGCATAGAATTTCCGTGTTCACTTGCAAATAGAAACAGCGTATTATCTTTGTTTTTCTGTTTTTCAACAATTTTAGTACACGTTCCCACAAGGCTATCCATATAAGTAATTTCAGCATAGTATTTAACCAAGTTATCTCTGGTTTCTTGAGTATCAACCATATAAGGAGCAACTGAAATTTTGCTTGCATCATATTGTTTTACATCGCCTCTATTCCAAGGGCCATGCGGCTGGTTTGAAGCAACAATCAATAAATACGGTTTTGATGTGTCTTTGTTAATCCATTTTTCAGCATCTGCTAATTCAACGTCTGGTCCTTTTCCATTGTCACTATTTCTTCCGCCTAAATATTCAAAAGGAAAATTGGCCATTGGTGCATAATGTTGTTTTCCTATTAAAGCCACGCGATATCCAATTTTCTTGAAATGCTGAACAACAGAAATAATGTTGTCATATACCTGGGCATGATTAGGATAACTTCCGTTTTTTACTGGAAATAAACCAGTGTATAAACTCTGACGCGTTGGACCACACATCGCTGTAGCATTATTCATATTATCAAAAGTCAAACCTTCTTTTGCCAATTTAGCTAAATTGGGTGTATGAACATCTGTATTTCCGTATGGTTCACAATCAATAGAAGTCATATCATCAGCAATAAATAACAAAATATCAGGTTTTGCTGCAGCATTTATAGTTTTTTCATTTTTAATTGCTATACCATTTTTTGTCAAAGAAGCCGCAAGAAGTTTTTTATCACCTAATTTTTCAGATAAAGCAGTTGCGAAATCTTTTTCAAAATATTTTGTTTTTTTAACAATCTTATTTTTCTCTAAACTAAAACTCGAAAGTTGAAAAGACGAGGCTGTAATTATTACTAAACTTGCAAAACCAATTAGCAATAGCAATTTATTTTTCATGTTAAATTATTTAATCTTTGTTATTTATTTGTTACTGTAATCGTTGAATTTTCCCAAACCTTAAAATTTCTATAGGCAAAATGAGTCCATTGCATTTGTCGGAATCCGATTTTTCCATCTTCTAATATTTTTCCGTATTTATTTCCATCGTCGGTCCAATCAATTATTTTTCTGTCATCAATATACATTAGGATTTTACCTTCCTGCTTGATTAATTTCATTTTATGAATTGCAATTGATTGTACTGGAATTCCAATTTCTCCTGTTTGCACCAAATTAAATCCTTTGTTTTTTCTCAAATTAGCAGTTTCCCTATTTGGATTATCCCGACCATTAGCATAATACGAAATATGGTAATCATTCATGGCGCCTTTGGTATAATCCGTAAAGGTTCCAAGCGTTCTTTTTGGCATCGAAGCATCAAAAATACTTTCTCCTTTCAACCCTTTGGCTGCAAAGAAAACAATACACAAGCCTGCGTCAATTTCCTGATTTTTTGCTTCCCATTCGGCTATGAAATTCCCAGGAAAATCAACAGGGCACCAAAAAACGTGATGTCCTTCTTCATTTGGAGAATAAATATGCATCCAATTATTTTTGAATTCAATTTTTGCTGGACCCTCTAAAATCCAATCGTTTACCTTCTCAGAAGTCGCCAAAGAATTACTGTAAAGCAATTTGCCTTTAGTGAACTCTTGAGCTAAACTTTTGAAAGTTATCAAAAGTAGCACCGCAAAAAACCCTTTATTTACTGAATTTTTCATTATTTAAGTTAATGCTCAATTTTATATTCAATGACGATATTAAACAATGGAATATTACTGAGATTTTTGGTTACATGTACCACCGGCTCAGCAAATTTAACTGTATTTGCAACTTGAATGCCAGTTCCAGGTTTTCCATTTGGAGAGTTTCGAGGATCTGTCAATTGTACTTGATTAAGTCTAACCACCACTCTTTGTGCGTGGCTGTGCAAATCTCTAGTATCTCCTGGATCCAGTCTTTCTTCAAAAACTCGAAATTCAGTATTCTCATATATTATTTTATTCTTTAAAGGTTCTACCCATTCGGAAGGTTTTGTTAAAGGCGGATGGTCTTTCTTTAATGCAATTTCAAAATAAGATCCTCTAGGCAAATCATAGAATTCATTCTCCAAAAAAACGGCAATTTGCCCTCTTTTTATTTTTATTGTACCGCGATTACTTTTAAATTTTACTTTATCTAATGCTACAATAATCCTAGTGCCAAAATTAGGTGTATTTGCTTCAGTACAAGCCGCTCCATCTCGAAGCACTTTCATAAAAGCATTTTCTAAAGCAACCGAATCTTTATTGCTTTCAAATGGATAATGCAAATGATTTTTTGCTAAAGATATTTCGCCCTTAAATGCTAATAATATAAATATTAAAAAGATAGTCCTCATAAATAATTATTTAATTAGAAACACATCTAAATCCTAAATGTTCCATTGAAGAATCAGCCGAACTTTTCATTCTTGCCGAAACACGATAGCCACTGCAATAGGATTCATTACATAGAAACGATCCCCCGCGCATCACTCTTTTAGCAACCAAAGGCTCATCTGGATCGTAACTTTTTAAGGCGCCTTTTGGATTTAAAGCAACCTTCACGTTTTTAAAGGAATCATAATAGGTATTATTGTATTTATCGGAACACCATTCCCAAACATTTCCCGCCATATCATACAATCCATACCCATTTGGCGCAAAAGATTTCACTGGAGCTGACCCCGTAAAACCATCGGTACTTTCATTTTTATAGGGAAAATTTCCTTGAAAGTAATTGCAATGAATTTTTCCTTCATCTACTTTTTCATTGCCCCAAGTGTATACATTTTTCAGTAAACCGCCTCTAGCAGCATATTCCCATTCCGCTTCTGTTGGCAATCGTTTTCCCGCCCATTTGCAATAGGCATTAGCGTCATCCCAGCTAATATGAACTACAGGGAAATTCTCTTTTCCAACTATATCACTATCTTTTCCTTTTGGATGATTCCAATTGGCTCCATGGGACCAACTCCACCACTGACTGTAATCTTGTAAACTCACTTCGCCTTCCGTTGGCACAAATACTAAAGAAGCCGCTTTTAAAGTTTCGGAATTTGGTTTTTCGGTATCTGGAGGCAATTGTTTTTTTAGTTCCTCCCAATTGATATCTTTTTCTGCGGTTGTGATGTATCCAGTCGAAGCTACAAATTTTGCAAATTGCGCATTAGTAACTTCTGTAACATCCATATAAAAACCACTAACTTTTACAGCATGTTTTGGAAATTCATCCGGACGCGCTTGGTCGTTATCACCTCCCATAGCAAAAGTTCCGCCTGGTATCCAAACCATACCTTCCGGAGTTTTTATGTTTGAATTCGTAACCGTTTTAATTTCTTTACTATTAGATTTTGTTTTCACCCCAAACCGATTTGGAATAGCCGCGCTACAACATGATTTAGTGTCCTTCGTCTTATTTACAACTTTTTCTTTTTTAGTAGCTGTTTCTTGTGCAACTGTTTTAAAAGGGCTAATTATAAATAAACTTATCATTAAAAAAATGATCGAAATTTTGTTTTTCATTTTATGATTTTAAATCGTTTTATTGCAATACTAAATTTTAATATAATTTAGACAATTTCACTTCAATAGCTATTTTACTTGTGATGCAAAATAAGCAAGCATTTTAGCTTTTAAATCTTTAGCAACCGATTTGTATTCTTTTTCATCCACCACATTTATCGTTTCATTTGGATCTTTATCGTAATCATATAATTCGGTTCCCACTATCAAATCGGCATTGAAAGCTTGAGTACTTCTAAAATCATTGGTCATCCAAATCGTATATCGGTATCTTTTATCTCTCAAAGAATAGCCCATAACTTTTGATGAAGCGTAACCTTGACGTTCGGTTTCACTTTTAGTTCCGCTACGTGGATATTGACTTATAGAATAGTCTTTAACTGATCTTGCCGATTTGTTCATTATTGGCTTAAGGCTTTTTCCGTCTAAAACTTCGGGTATTTTCACACCAGCTAAATCACATAATGTTGGAAAAATATCAACAAATTCTGTTGAAGCATTAGTAGTTGAAGCCGGAATTCCTGGAGCAGAAATGATCATTGGCGTTCGAGTTGCTTGTTCAAAATTAGTATGTTTACACCAAATATTATGATCGCCTAAATGCCAACCGTGGTCTCCCCAAAGGATAATTATAGTGTTTTTAGTTAAGTCTAAAGCATCTAATTTATCTAATAACTTCCCTACTTGAGCATCTGTATAAGAAACGGCAGCATAATAACCGTGAATTAATTCTTTTTGTTTGTCGATTGGTAAAGTCAATCCAAAATCCTTTTGATCGGTAAAAGAAACTAAAGGTGGAATATCCGAATATCCCCTCATTTCACCTGAATTGTGATAGGCAACATCAACACTATTTTTTGATTTCTCTTGAAAAGCAGCTAATGGCATTTCTTCTCTTTTATACAAATCCCAATATTTTTTTGGTGCTACAAATGGCAAGTGCGGTTTTGAAAAACCTACTGCAAAAAAGAAAGGTTTTGTATCTGATTTTAATTTTTCTAAAATTTCTAACGCACGAGAAGAATTTGCTCCATCATTATAGGCATTATCAGGAACATCTGCAGATTCAACTGATGGTTTTACCAATTTTGAAACATAATCATCCAATTCTTTATCTGCTAAACCTTTATCTTGTCCTTCTTTAGTATATTTCAACGCCAATTCTTTTGTTTCTGGCAATTGATAAGCTCCTAAGATTGGCATTCCGGTTTCTTTAGCATAATAACGCTCTTCCGTTTTGAAATAATTATAATATGGAACGCTCCAAGAAGGCGCATCCATTTTTTTATCTACACATCTCGAATCATAGATTTTACCAATTCCCTGTGTTGAATATCCTTGCGACATTAAATATTGAGGCAAACTCAAAATATCCGGGTTTATATCACGCATTTTGGTTTTTAAATCCCAAACCTTAGTATAATCTGGGCGTTTTCCTGTCATTATGCTTGCTCTTGTTGGTCCGCAAACGGCTTGTTGACAGTAATTACTCATGAAAACAGTACCCATTTTTGCCAATCGGTCCATGTTTGGGGTTTTAATTAACGTATTTCCGTAACATCCTAAAATAGGTTTTAAATCGTCAATAGCTATAAATAGAATATTTGGTTTTGTTTTTTCTTGTGCCGAAACTGGTAAAAGAAACAAAAATGTAAAAACGATTGTTATTACTTTAAGGAAATTCCGGTAGTTTTTCATTTTGATTTTTTTGTATATGAGATACTATTATTTGAAAAGGTTTAATGCGCTTTGTTATTTTTGAATGACTATTTTTAATACTTTCGAATAATTAGTTGTATTCAATTGTAGTAGATAAATACCGTTTTTTAAATCGTTAACGTCAATCTGTTTTTGATAATCAATTAGCTCATTTTGAGAAATAATTTGTTTTTTAATCACTTGTCCATTTATAGTAGTAATAGTTACTTCTGTATCCGAATCAATAGTGTTTGGAAATTGAATAGTTAAATTATTTTTCACTGGATTTGGAAAAATAATCGTTTTTTCAAGTGATAAATCAATTGTATTTGCCAATGGAACTAACAAATAAGAAGGACCGACTTCCGCTAAAGTCAACGGATGGTTCGTAGTTGTTCCGGTAGTATATTCATCGCAACCTACATCTTTTAAAGTAACGGTTGAAGGACGTGCTTGTCCACTAATATCAAACAATAAAGTGGGGTCATCGTCAATATTAGCAATATTTAAAATAGCAGGATAACTTACATTCGCGTTATTTACAGGGCTAGTTGATGACAATCCGTAATATCCCTCCGAATTTAAAGCTAAATTTGGATTTGTATTGGACATTCCAGTAGGAATAGAAATTCCTAAAGATCCTTGACGAATATTTCCTGCCCATGATGTTCCTGAATTTGCATTGTTAAAAATAGAACCAGAACTTTTTATGAAAATATTATTTGCCCATGTATTACTCGTTGCCCCTGTTCCGCCTAAATCTATATCGCCACAATCATAAAAAGTATTGTGAATGAAATTAATATTATTAAGATTTAATGTCCGAGGAGAT
>CANKLK010000125.1 GCA_947482805.1 Flavobacteriaceae bacterium | reverse complement strand
ATCTTACACTTATTCTATTAATAAGCCAAAATCTACCAATAATAGTGTCTTCATTATTATTGTTTTTTGCAAATACTGTAGAAGCTTGAGCATCTGGGGGATTATCCAACAAAGCAACTGTAGGTAAATTACTTTCCGGTTGTAATAATAATAAAGAAGAAACTAAGAGAAAAGGCAATAACATAATAATCCAAAAGGATATAATAAATTTCTTTTGGGTTTCTTTTGAAACTGATACAGTAGATTTTTTCATATTTAATTATTAATTTATTTCAAAATTCTAAATTTTATCTTAAGTCCAGTACGAAATTAAACATTTAACTTAACATATATTTCCGTTGGCTATCTAGTTTAAGTAAAATAAACATCATTATTGAGAATGACATGGTAGAAGATCCTCCATAACTAAAAAATGGTAATGGAATTCCAATTACTGGCGCAAACCCGATACTCATTCCAACATTTATAGCAAAATGATAAAATAAAATCATTCCTACACAATAGGCATAAATTCTATTAAAAGAAGATTTTTGCCGTTCTGCTATAAAAATAATACGAATTAGCATAAAAATATATAGGATGATAAATAAAAAAGTTCCCATAAACCCCCATTCTTCTGCAAAAGAGCAAAAAATGAAATCTGTATCGCTTTCGGGAACGTGATTACTTTCAACACTAGATAAAGAAGCTTTATTATACCCTTTTCCTAATAATCCTCCGGACCCAACAGCAGTCATAGCTCTATTCCTATTATAATCTTTTCCGTTGGGGTCTTCTTTTAAACCAAGAAATAATTCTATTCTGTCTTTTTGATGAGGTGCAAGGCTTCCAAATCCAAAATCTACCGAAAACGATAAAACACTTGCAAGAATAAAGCCCAATAAAATAACGAGCGTCACTTTATACCTATGCCTCTTACTACCAAATTGACGAATAAATGCAACCCCAACTAAAGAAAAAATTAATAAAATAGAAATTAAATACAATGAGCCGGAAACCTTAAAAGGTAAAAAATAAAAATCAGTTTCTTCTTGAGTTAAAAGTAAAGTGAAAACACTTAAAAATATCACAACTAATAATATGGGAATAAAGTGACTGCCTACCCATGTATATTTAAACCTAAAACCAGGAAACTTATTAATTACTGAAAGAATAAGAGGGTCAAAAGTAAGGCCCTCCCTATACATTACAAATAAGAATGAAGTAAAAACAACGAAAGTTCCTGCATCAGGCTGAAGTAAAATTAATGCCATTGGTACAAGTATTATTGAAATTGCTTTAAAAACAGTAGTAACAGTTTGCTGTTTTACACTCAATTCACTAATATATTTTGCCATAAGAAGTGATGATGCTATTTTAGAAAATTCAGCAGGTTGAATTCCCATAGAACCAATTCCTATCCATGCTCTTGCGCCATTAATAGGAGGCATAAATAAAACTATTATTAACAACAATAGGGTAAATAAATAAATATGTATTGCAAATTTTTTATAAATGTCGGTATCAATTAGAAATACTAATAAACCTATAAATAGAGAAATCACAATCCATAAACATTGCTTTCCATATTGTTTATCTAAATCAAATAAAATTGGATCTTGAGGAGTATAAGCAACAGAATATAAAGTAGCCAAGCCAAGAATTAACATAAGAATATATACTAAAAAAAGTGGCCAATCTAAATTTGATAATAAGGTTTCTTGCTTTCTCATTTTAACCTCTTATTTAGAATTTGACAAATTTGCATTAATTATTCTTTTCTCTTTTTCTATATCCTTGATTTTTTTATTTAAATATTTTTCTATCATAAGACTTGCAATTGGTGCTGCCCAAGTACCACCAGCTCCTGCATTTTCAATAAATACAGCAATAGCAATCTTAGGGTTATCAATGGGGGCAAAAGCTATAAAAACTGAATGGTCCTTTCCATGCGGATTTTGAACAGTTCCTGTCTTTCCGCAAATAACTATACTATCTAATCTTGCGGATTTTGCCGTACCTCCTGCAACATTTACAACTCTTCGCATTCCTTCAATTACTATGTCAAAATACTTAAAACCTACCATTGTTTTTTTTCTTGTCAAATATTGAGGTAATGGGCCTTTATTTCCTATTGATTTTACAAAATGTGGTGTATAATACCAACCTTTATTTGCAATTATTGCAGCGATATTGGCCATCTGAAGAGGAGTTATTTTTACCTCGCCCTGTCCAATTGCGTTTGAGCAGATAGTTGAAAAAGCCCATTTATGGTGTCCGTACCACTTGTCATAATACAATGAATTTGGAATAACGCCTGGTCTTTGGGAAGATACATCCATATCATTTTTTTTACCTAAGCCAAAACTCAACATATATTTATGCCATAAATTCAGTCCAATTTCTGCATCTTCATTACTATTTTTCTTTTTGTTTTGTTGGACAATTTTTTTCATTACAACATAGAAATAAGGATTGCAAGAAAACTGAATTGCTTCAGGAATATTTCTAGCATGATGCCCTGCATGACAGCCAACGAGTTTTTTATCACACGGAAAACTAGATGTGGGAGATATAACTCCTTCTTGAAGAGCAATTAAAGTTTGAACTAATTTAAAGATTGATCCTGGAGGATATTCAGCTTGTAATGGTCTTGGAAAAAGCGGATTGTTTTTATCTAAGGCAAGTTTTGGATAATTCAATTTGATGTTTTTTTTTCCTACTAATAGATTTGGGTCAAAAGAAGGAGAAGAAACCATCGATAAAATTTCGCCTGTAGAAGGCTCAATAGCAACAATACAGCCCTTTTTATTTTTCATAAGCGTTTCTCCATAGGATTGAATTAACATGTCCATTCCTAATTTTAATGGAGGACTTTGTTTAGCTGTTATATCATACTTTCCGGCAGCATATGATTCAATAGTATTATTTAGAGCTGAAGTAACTATATATTTTATTCCTTTTCTTCCGCGCAATTCCTTTTCATAAAATCGTTCAATTCCTGACCGACCAATATTATCTCCAGGGCGGTAAAAATTATCCTCATTAACCTCATCTTGATTAACTTCTGAGAGATACCCTAAAATATTAGCGCCACTTTGAGAAGGATAATATCTTATGCTTGTAACCTCTTCAAAAAAACCTGGAAAATTTTCAAGATAGGGCGCAATTTTTGAAACTTCTTCTATTGTTAGCTCTTCAATAAAAGGATATGCGCGATTTTTTTTATAATTTAAAATCTTCTGACCTGTATTCGGATTTGTATAAACTCCTTCATATAAAATAATTTCTTTAAACCTAGCTCGGACTTTTTCGATTGGCCAACCAATTAGAGATGCAAAAGCAAGAGTATCCAAATTTTCAATCTTGTCCTCAAGCATCATTAAGTTAAAAAAGGTACGATTTGAAACAATTTTTTGGCCATTCCTATCATAAATAATTGCTCTTGCAGGTACTATCTCTTTTCTTTTTTCTGCTAAATCTTGTGCTCTCAACTTCCATTGATCATCAATTACCTGCATATAAAAAAGCCGGATTGAATAAAATATACCAACTAATAAAATAAATATAACTAGAACATATCTACGCGCATCAAAATTCATTGCCGTTTTACTTTTTTATAAAGAAGTTGTTGTATTACAATAGAAAGACCAAAAGAAAACAGAACACTTAGGCTTGTCTTAATAAGAATAGAGAGGATTTCACTAAAACGAAAAATTTCAATCAAGAAATACCAAAAATGATGGATGAGCAATAAATAAGCGAAAGTAGATAAAAACCAACGGATTCCCATATCAAAAAAAGTTGGCTCTTTGATAGGATCATAACCGTCAATTGGGCTAAACATTTTAAAAATTCTTGGTCGAAAATAAGTCATCATTAACAACGATGAAGCGTGTAATCCATATGTATTTGAAAAAATGTCAACAATGAAGCCCATAAGAAAAGCTAAAGGCAATAAGCTAATAATTCCCATTTCAAAAGGAAGTAACATTATAAAAAGAGGATAAATCATAATGTGAATCCCATACCCCAATTCCAATTGATTAAAAACTAAGACTTGAAATAAGGTTAGTAGTATAAAACGCGCTATATTTTTAAATAATGTGTTCATTAACTAGTTATTTTATTCTTCATTATTAGGAACTTGATTTTCTATTTTCTTTTGCTCCTTCATAAGAAGATTTTTTACCACATAAACCCTCTGTAGTGTGCTGAAATTCTCTGAAAATTTTACAATTACTTCCCATTGAGGCTCACCAGCAATTGGTTTAATTTGTTCTACAGAACCAATAAGTAAGCCCCGCGGGAAAATTCCTGAACCACCTTTGGTTATCACTTTTGAGCGTTTCTTGATACTTAAATCATTTGAAATTCCATAAATTGAACCTCGTTTCGGATCAACCCCATTCCATTTTAGTAAACCAAATAATCCTTTTGGATCAATAGAAACATCTATATTAATATCTTTAGTAAGGACTGTTTTAACAACTGAATAATGTTCACCAGAATTATGAATAATTCCAACCACACCTTTGTCAGAAAAAACTCCTAGTCCTTTGTATACTCCTTGTTTTCGACCAACATTCAATGTAAAATAATTATTCCTTTTGCTAACCGAAGAATTAATAACCGTTGCTGGCAAATAAGTATATTGTTGTTTAAATAATGTATCGTCCACCTTCAAATATTTACCTTCAACTTGATAGAGACTTTGCTTCAGCTTTCTTCTAAGGCGAATATTTTCTTCCTGAAGAGCTTGGTTGTTTTTAGATAAATTAAAATGCTTTGTTAAATCATTTTCTATTTCAAGTATTTTTCCAGTAAAAGATGAGGCTGTAGTTAAATATTGATTTCTTGGAAATGTAAGGTAATTAATGTAAAGAGTAAGAGAAAAGACTTGCAGAAGTGCAAACAATAAAAAAACACGAAAACGCTTGAAAAAAGCGATTAAATTATTCATGTTCAAAGATAGAAAACGATCAAATTAAAACAACAATTTATACTATAATAATATTAACAAATTGCGGATGAGGGGGATTATCTCAACTTCCTGTCCTCAGTTTTCGATGGTCTTCGGCTCGAACCCTGGGTTCTCATCCCAACTTCCTTCATTTTATTGCGGAGAGAGGGGGATTCGAACCCCCGTTACGTTACCGTAAACACGCTTTCCAAGCGTGCGCGTTCAACCGCTCTGCCACCTCTCCGAAATTTAAGTTTGCAAAAATAAGCAATTTAGAATGATACCGAAATTTATAGCCCGTAAAGTAACATCCCTATTGTAAAATAAATGAAAAGGCCAGTTACATCATTTAAAGTCGTAATAAATGGTCCAGTTGCAAGAGCTGGGTCAATCTTATAATGATTGAGTACCAAAGGAATTAGGGTTCCAATAACTGCAGCAAAAATAATTACAGTAAATAAAGAGATACTTACTACAAATCCAAGTTGGGCATTACCAAAGAAATAAGCTATAACAAAAATGATGCTCGCCAATAACACACCATTAAACAATCCCACTGCAGCTTCGCGTAAAAGTTTATGAAAGATATTTCCGAAATCTTTTGTGCCGCGAGCTAATGATTGAACAACAATTGCCGAAGATTGAACGCCAACATTTCCGCCCATGGCAGTAATTAAGGGAATAAAAAAAGCAAGCGCCGGGATTTGTGTAATACTTCCCTCAAAGCCAGAAATTACTTTCGCTCCTAAAGTCCCTCCCAATAAACCAATTATTAACCAAGGCAATCTTGCCCGAGCAACTCTCCAAATACTTGCATCACGCTCAATTGGCTCTGTAATACCTGTTGCTAATTGGAAATCTTTATCTGCCTCTTCTTTTATAAAATCTACGATGTCATCAAGAGTAATTCTTCCCACCAATTTATTTTGATAATCAACAACAGGAACAGAAACTAAGTCGTATTTCTCCATAACAGCTGCTACTTCTTCTGCAGAATCTGAGGTATTAACAGAAATGATGTTTTTGGACTGATATAAATCAGCAATTTTTGTTTTTACATTTGAAAAAAGAAGACGCTTAAGCGACAATACACCAAGTAAGCGGTTTGAATCGT
>CANKLK010000124.1 GCA_947482805.1 Flavobacteriaceae bacterium | reverse complement strand
ATGCACCGCAAAATCGCAGTGAACGCCTTCGTCACGGGAAATTAATTCGTTTGAAAATGTCAAACCTGGCATTAAACCACGTTTTTTCAACCAGAAAATGGAGCAAAATGCGCCAGAGAAAAAGATACCTTCTACAGCTGCAAAAGCGATTAATCTTTCAGCAAACGAATCAGATCCAATCCATTTTAAAGCCCAGTCGGCTTTCTTTCTAATGGCCGGAAACACCTCCAAAGCATTGAAAAGCTGCGTTTTTTCGGCTTCATCTTTTACATAAGTATCAATTAAAAGCGAATAGGTCTCACTGTGAATATTTTCCATCATGATTTGGAAACCGTAGAAAAACTTGGCTTCAGGATATTGTACTTCATTTACAAAATTCTCGGCTAAATTTTCATTTACAATTCCGTCAGAAGCTGCGAAAAATGCTAAAATATGTTTAACGAAGTATTTCTCATCGCTGTTTAATTTGTTATTCCAATCTGATAAATCTTGGTGCAAATCGATTTCCTCTGCTGTCCAAAAACTAGCTTCCATTTTTTTATACCAATCCCATATATCATGATGTTTTATTGGAAAAATCACGAATCGGTTTTTGTTTTCTTGTAAAATTGGTTCGATGTTGGCCATTTTGTGTTTGTCTTTTTAGTATTTGGATAATTTTTTATTGAAATCTGTATGTTACAAAGATTATCAAATGAAATGTAAAAAGAAAGTCAAACTTATTCACAATACGCTCTACTTTTTAACATTTTCAACAAATAACTGTTAGCAATGTGATTTTTTTATTTAATTGATTTTCAATTATTTAAAAAATATGAAAAACTCAAAAAGCCCTAAAACAAAGACAATTACGAATTTTCTGACAGTTAATTTTTAACACTTTGCGTCTTCTGAAAACACAATTTTTTTGGTCAAAAAGAGAACGGTTTTCCCGTAGTAAAACCGCTCTTGGAAAAGTGTCAAAAATACGCTCTCAATTGTATATTTCCAGTGTGGATAGTTTGACTGGTTTCTGTTTTTCTGCCTTGATAGTTAATATTGATGTCTAAAAACTGCGTGAGGTTTTTTTGCAATAAAAATCGCCACGTCATATTTTTTCCGGGTTGTAATCCTTCCAACATTTGAAATGCCACAGCCGATTGTGAATCGCCTTCAAACTTGTTTTGATACAAAGAAAATTCTCCATTCATAGTAACCTTCTTTTCACTGGCATAGGAAAACGAAGTTCCAAATCGGTTTTGCAGTAGTTTTTCGGAGTTGCCTATTTGATTTTCTCTGTTTTGGTATTCATAAAAAATATCCCAACTAGCATTTTTGTTAAAGAGATAGGAAATTTTTGGATTAATCTGATACCCTTCGACTTTATAATTTTTGCTGCTATAATTCTCTGATGCTAAATCAGTTTTTGAAGTCTCGGTTCCCAAAGTAAGCAACCAAATCTTTTGAACCAAATGGGCATATTGCAATTGGTGTGTGCTGTTTTTATTTTCTTGTGAACCAACCGAAAGTAAATTTTTTATCCGGTTTGTAATAAAGGTGTAGGTCACAGAATGTTTCTGTTTGCCTCGATTGTAAAATAGGCTATTTCTAAAACTAGTGTTCAGTCCCAATAAATTCTCGTCTGATGTTGAAAACGGATTTAAATCAAAATTGTCTCCGTTGCGTTTTATTTTTCGCTCTATTAAAAAAGAAGTTTGGTTATAAAAGTGAGACAAAACCTTTTTGAATCCTACTGCATTTTGCCATTTACTCATGTTTAAAGTCAATGCTTGCGAAAATTTATTTTGATGTGTTTTGACAAAAATCTGGTTCGGTAAAAACACGCGGACATATTTTGCCTGATCCGGAAAAGCTGCCACTTCAAACTCTTCTAATTCTTGTATTCCATTACTATTGTAGTCAATCCAGGTATATACTCCTTGTCCCGGTTCAACTTCTAAATAAGTGAATTCCTGTTGGGCAATAGTTCCCGAAGTAGTTTCATAAGCCGAAGTGACCAGCATCAATTGATTGAAATACTTGTCGTTATAGAGCAATCTTGAATTTAATGAAGGTTCGTTATTTCTTGTAGCATCAACATATTTTAGATTTCTGTAATTGACAAATAAAGACAAATCGCTTTTATTAGTTTGCAATAATTTCGATTTTAAATAATAAGATTGAGAGGTATTTACTTTTTGTAGTAATCCGTTTTGCAAACTGTCATTCACGCGTTGTAAATAACCTAATTCTACAAAAACTTTAGTACTGTCTCCTCGTCCAACAAAAGCGCCATATTCAGTAAAACGCTGACTCAAAACTGATAATTGTTGGGTTGCCACAATTTTTTCTTTGTTGTTTTCCAATCGCAAACTGCTTCCAATCCAATTCTTTTTAAAGTTATAGCGAACCTGTGATTGGTTTCGGATAAAGGTTGAATTGGAATAGGTTCCGTTACTTTTCAGGTAACTGCTGTTTTGTAGAATATTCCAATTTTTGAGTTTGAACAAGCCATTTACAATATGACGGCTTCCTGAAAAACTTTTGGAAAAATCCAACTTTTCAAACTGATAGGTTAGCTTTCCTTTTTCGGGCAGAATGAAATCCAAACCGTTAATCAACAAACTCTGATTGCCTGCAAACGTGGTCAAATTCCAATCGCGATTGAACTCAATATTAAACAATCGCTCTATAGTTTTGAAATTTTCCTGCACAAATTGGTAATTTCCAAAAGCATCAATTTGCCATTTTTTGGTAAACAAACGCTGCTTAAAATTTAGTTTCCCAGCAACGCCTTTATTGTTATTGTCGTTAATTGCAGAATATAAATTTAAATCGTTATTGCTCAAACCGACTTCAAAATCAATAGCCGTTTTTTCGCTCGGATTGTACTTTCCTAAAACGGTTGCAATCTGAATTTTTGTTGGTGCCACCAATCGCGTTATTGGTTCATAATTTCCTTGCGAAATGCCTGCAATGGGTTGAACATATTGGTAAATTTTTCCAATGGCTGATGAATTAATTAAAATATAATCCCCAAGATTAGTACCAACCAAAGTAAACCTTACGTTGTATAATTCATCTGTTGAATTGTTTGAATATTCGAAAGCGTCAATTCCATTAACCACTATTTTTTTGTATAAAATTTTATTTTCTGAAAACGAATCCAGAAAAGCTGACGGCGCATTCATCAAATTAATATTGTCTCCTGCATTACTCAAAATCGCTACTTGTTCTGAAGTTAAATTTTGTTGCAACGGTTGGTTTTTTACATCGCTTTCAGAATACAAATAACCGCCCAGACTCCAGGTTTTTGCTTCATGATTCACGCCTCCATAAGTTACAAAACGGGTGTAATTCCTGTCAGAATATTGATATTCTATAACAATTCTCATTTCGGAATTTATTGGAAAAAGCGACGTAAAGGTAATTTCACCGGCATTATAGTCGATAATATAGTCATTGTTTTCGCCACGTTTACGAAGAATACCATTAACATAAACACGTTCCGAACCCGAAATTACTAAGACAAATAATTCGCTATTATTGCCACGCAATTTATAGGGCCCTTGATTTCCTTCCTGCCCGGTGAACGAACTTTTGGCATATTGCCCGCGGACCAAAGCCGCCGAAGCAAAAATATCGGTCTGATTTTCTTCTCCTCCAAAAGTGAAATGCGTAGAAAGTCCTTGTACCTTTTTGTTGAAATTCAGAAATCGCGATTGTCGGTTTTCGAGGAATAAATCGCCGGCCCGAATGTTCCATTTATCGGTAAATAATTCGATGAAAATCTGATCAAATTCATCGAGTTTTTGGGAATAACCATTGTCTTGTAGGGGAATATTGGAATCCTGAATTGAAGCCCGTAATGAAACCTTATCGGATATTTTTCCGGTAATCTGCAAATCGAGATTGGAACTTACCGAAGCATTTTGATTATTGCCAATTGTAACACCTCGTGTGATGCTTCCTGAAGTGTTCAAACCGTCAAACGGCACAAACTTTTTTATGGAACGATTAACTTTGTACAAACCTCCGTCATTAGCAACGACTCTGTCTTGGTCGTATATGCTGTATGTTTTGGTTAGTTGTTCAGGGTATTTGAAGTAGCGAACGGTCAAACTGTCTTGTGAAGTAAAGTTATTTTTAAAAATCAGTTTCCCTTTTTTGAAATCAATTTTATAATAACTGGTATCAATTTCTTTCCCTTCTGAAGTTTGTAGTTTGAAGAAACTCGGGCTGATACTTACTTTTTCAATTTCGATAGTATCTTTTGAAACCGCAACTTTTTTACTGTTGTATAAGGTCTTGATTTCCTGAGCCGAAAGCCTGGAAAAGCCAATGATGACCAACAATAAAAAGAGTTTTTTCAGCATACATATAATAACGTAAAAACCATTGAAAATGTATGTTTTAAAGCGATTTATATTCTTTTAGTCCAATTTTTTGGAGAAAGTGAAGTGTGAAAAACAGCAATTACAACTATCGTGTTTTCTTTCACAACATAATGAATTCCATAAGGAAAACGGGGAATAAATCGAACATGTATGCTTTTATAACGTTTTTGAAAATTTTCTGGATTTCTAGAAATTTCTGCTAAGCCTGCTTCCAGGCACAATTCAAAATCATATGAAAGCCCTATTCTCTGTTCTTCATACCAAAGAACTACAAGCTCAATATCAAATAATGCTTCCTTAGTAAAACTAATTTTATGCATTATTTATTTCTAATTTTATTTATATGCTTTTTAACTTCTTCCATAGAATAAAGCTCTGTTTTACCTTCCTCTAAAAGCTGAAGTCTAACATCTAATTCTTGCTGAATTTCATGTGACAATTCAATGTCTTTTTTGGAAATACTATCCCAAAGTTGTTCTGCTAAAATAATTTTTTCAGCAGTTGAATATTTTGATAAATCTTTGATTTCCATAACTTCTTTTTATATAAAAGTATAAAATAAAATCGAATTACTCCTTCGTCACAATCTGCATCGTTTCTCTTGAAATTTGTTTTAGCAAAACGGTTTTATCTTTTTCAACCATTTTGGCTGCTTTCTCATCAAAATGGCGAATGGTATAAAGCGACACTTTTTCATTATAGGAAACCTTGAATTTTTTTGACAGTATGTTTTTGAGCTCTCTGAAATTACCGAATTTGTCTTCTATACAAACGGAAAAACTAATCGCCGAATTCTGAATTAGGCTCACTTTAATTTTATATTGGTGAAACAAAGCAAAAATTTCGCTGATGTTTTCCTCAATAATAAAAGAGAAATCAATAGACGAAAGTGACAATAATAATTGCTCTTTTTTAACAATAAAACAAGGCGTTTTTGGTTCTAAATCTTCTCCTTTTGAAACGCTTGTTCCAGGCAAAAGTGGATTAATAAACGATTTTACAAATAGTGGGATTTCCTTTTTTTGCAGTGGCTGCAATGTTTTTGGGTGAATTACAGAAGCTCCGTAAAATGCTAGCTCAATTGCTTCGCGATAGGAAATTTGATTTAATAAAACAGCATTTTCGAAATAACGCGGGTCGGCATTCAAAACTCCGGGAACGTCTTTCCATATGGTTACGCTTTCTGTATTTAAGCAATACGCAAAAATGGCCGCGGTATAATCGGAACCTTCACGACCAAGCGTAGTGGTGAAATTATTTTCATCAGATCCTAAAAATCCCTGAGTAATGTTGAGTGCTTTCTTTTTAATTCCTTTTGAAATTAATTGTTGTGTTTTTTCCCAATCGACTTCGGCATCTCTATAATTATTGTCGGTTTTGATAAAACTTCTAACATCAATCCAATTGTTTTTTAATCCCGCATGATTAAAATAATGGCTTACAATTGTAGTCGAAACAATTTCTCCATAGCTTACAATTTGATCGTAAACAAAGTTATAATTTGGTGATTTATTACTTCGTAAAAAGTATTCCAAATCGGCGAAATGACTGTTTACTGTATAAAATACATCGTGGTTTTCATCATCAAATAAATCCAATAAAATCTGATTGTGGTATTTACGAACGTCCTGCAAAGACGAGTGCAGTTCGTTTGATTTTTCAAAATAATTTTTGATAACCAACTCCAACGCATTTGTAGTTTT
>CANKLK010000123.1 GCA_947482805.1 Flavobacteriaceae bacterium | reverse complement strand
GGCGCTGAAGAACCAACGTCTAACAAATCATAACCTAAACCGCAAAAAATCAATGTCAATAAAAATGGAATTTGTCCGAATAGCTTTTTGGAACGGGAAAAATGGAATAATTTAAAAATATAATATAAGTAAATTAAGAAACCAAGGATACCATATTTCAAAAGGGTTCGCAAGTATTGATTGTGCGGAGCTGTTTGCTCATGAGCGTTACACTGCAAATTTGAATCTATGTATTCTTTTAAGAGTTCATCGCGCCAATCTCCAGTTCCAACACCTATGATTGGATGTTGAAGAAAGATTTTCCAACTAGATTTCAGTGAATTAAAACGTAATTCTTCGGATGACATACAAGGCAAACTTTCAATGGGAATGGAATCTGAAACAATATTTGTGTCAGTAGTGTTCAGCTTTTTACTTTCGGTGACAACAACTTGAAATCTACCTTTAAAAACTGGTATGAGCATCAATAAACCACAAAAAATACCTGTTATGAAGATACTCCATTTTTGTTTATTTTTCCAATAAATAATGAAAATAATTCCCAAGGATACAAAGAAAAATAAAATCACAAGTCTACTTTGTAATAGCAAAATGCAGAAGCTTAAGAATAGAACAATTAAGTGAATTAGAACATTTTTTCTGTTTGAAATTTCATTTTTTGAAAGCAAGTAATCTAATAAATAAAGGACAGAAAAAAGTGTTATGATTGATATAATATTTGTGTCGGAATCTAAGTATGTGTAGAAAAAATTTTGAATTTTGTAATCATAAGTGTAGTCAATTGCAGATTTATAGAAGTCAAGTCCAAAACGGATAAATAGTCCGAAAGTAAATCCAAAAAGTACTGTTGTAAGTAGCTTTTTTTTTCTATCATGTGGTAAACTTAATAGTAAAACCGGAAAAACTAAAAAAGGTAAAAGGCGAGATAAATCTTCAAATCCTTTAGATAAATTTGAAGTTTGAATCAAACCTAAAAGGGCTAAAGAAAAAGGAATAGTGAGTATTATCAGCGATTTTTTTACAGACTTAGTCTTGAAGTCTAGGTTTATTGTTTTTGCAATAAATGATTCGTACAACCAAGCAAGTACTAATACAATTAAACCAATTGGCACAAATTTTATAAAATTTAATCCTACAGCATTGATCAGAATGGCAACATCTATGGCACCAAAAGAATAAAATTTAGTTTTTAAATTGGCCATTTAGTTCTTATAATTTTTACAAATCGAAGTTATGGAGAATTTCGAATCTAATTGTTGCTAATTGAAAACTATATTATTTGAATTCTTAATTTGCTAATGGCTAAAATAAAGAATTGCAAAAAGTAAATTAAATATATTTAGTTTAGATTTATCGATTTTCTAAAATAGTTGACTAACCATTTTTGAAGCATTAATTAAAATGAAAAAGAAACCTGATAACACTTGTTCGAGGTGATTTATACGAATATATTTTAGCAGTTTCTCCACGATGTTAGCTTATTGATTTATATAGTTCAAGTAATTTTTCAGCTTGAGAATCCCAAGAATATTTGGATATCACCGCCTGATAACCATTCTCACCAAATTTTTCACGCAATTCGGGCTTACTCAATAGAAAATTAATTTTTTCAGCAATGGCATCTGTATCCAAAGGATCAACCATCATACCACAGTGGTTTCCCTCTAAAAGTGGTTTCCAAAATTCAAAATCACTGGATATTACCGGTAACTTGGCTAACATATATTCGAACATTTTGATAGGTAATGATTCTTGATAGCTTTGCGTAGGATGCAAGGTTACCATGCCTATTTGTGCTTTTTGTAGCACTTTAATAATACCCTCACGATCAAGATAACCCAAGAACTTTACTTGTTTCCAACCATCTATACTTTTTACTTCTTCTTCAAATTCCTTATCAGAAAACGTACCTGCTAAAAATAATGTGGCATTTGTTTTATTCAATGCAATAACTAATTCCTTAATCCCACGTTTTGGAAAAAGACCGCCTACATAACAAATAGAATTTTCAACTTTCAAAACTTTTTCGTCAGAAGATAAAAGTGAAATCTCATCCAATTTGGGATAATTTGCTACAAAAGCTACATTTTTATTCACTAACATAAACCGATCACAAATTGCTTCGGTAACAGAAATAACGCCATCTATTTTAGAAGTGATTTTCATTTCAAACCGGTTCGCTAATGTTGAAATTGACTTTCGTAAATAGGAAGGGATCCATGCCTTATCTAAAATTTGTTTTGGTAGATCCTCATGCGAGTCGTAAACGACTTTTGCACCTGTTTGTTTTTTTAGTTTTACAGCTATTCGCAACAATTCAGGATCATGTAAATGATAAATATCAGCTTTCAACTCTAATGCTTTTTTAAGTATTTGTTTACCTGCAAATGCAATTCGTTGTAATCTTCCTTTATTTTCAATTGGAACATTCACTATTTTAACACCATTCACACAATCATCAATACCATTTGCAACAAGCAGGGTTGTATCATATCCAGCCGCTGCAACACTACAACACTCTTTGTGAAATATTCTTGAATCGTCCCATCGATGAACGCTTGTAATGTGACAAACTTTTATCATTCTTTCACGATTGTTTGATAGAGTTGTAAAAATTTAGTGCGATTGGCTTCTTTCGTCCCATCTTTTTCAATTCGTTGCTTGTTTATTTCAATTGCCACTTTATGATTCAATTTTAACGCTTTGGAAATGAAATCACTTTGTAAATCTTCAATAACAATTCCGTTGACTCCTGATTGAATCCATTCACAGTTGGCAGGCAAATCTGATACTACTGGAATACAACCACATGCCATCGCTTCTAATAAACTTATGGATGTTGCATCTGATTCCGGAATCGAAACCCAAATTTTTGCTTTTGAGTACCATTGTTCATTCTCTTCTTTTTGAATCCATCCAACGAAATCTACATCATTAGCCAAACCCAATGATTTAGCTTTATTTTTCAATTCTTCGGTTTCCGTTCCTGAAGCAGCAATCACCAAACGCCAATCTTTCGTCTCACTATTCGCATTAAAAAGAGCAAAAGCCTCAATAATTTTATCGACGTGGTATAATTTTTTATGCAATCGATTTGAATAAACTATGTTTTCTTTTTCGCAAGCAAGAGGAGTGACATCGATGCCAAAATTTGATATCAAAATTTCTTTTATCGAAGGAGCCAATTTCTTCATTTCGGCCGCCATGAAATTTGAATCTGAAGTGAGATAATCGGCAGTTCGTAAATTGAACTGAACCATTTTCTTTAGTAAAAAGTTACTTTTTGGAATTACTAACACATCGCTACCCCAAGCTGTTAAAACCGTTGGAATTTTAACTTTTCGACTTGCTAATAGACCATAAAATGCGTAACTGTTTGCTTGATGAATATGAATAATCGTTGGTTGAAACATATCAATATGCTTCTTTATGGCTTTTACTGTTGAAAATACATTTTTGATTTTCAAGTTGAAACTTAGCTCAACCGTTGGGTAATCATAAACAGTTGATTTCTGATTTGTTATCAGTAAAACCTCATTAAAATAGGTTTCAACTAATTGCAAATACTTGTAAGTATGAATTGTATTTGAACTGATCAATAATAATTTACGCATTGATAACTTACTCTTTAATTAAGCTGCTCGACAAAGTTAATACTTTAATACTTCTTAAAAGTGTTTGCTATTTCCGGAGGTATTCCAAGGAAACCCAGCTCGCCAATTCTTTGGATGAAACAATAAATACACAATTTTAATTTGATTCCTAATAAGTTCTTTAGAGGTAATATTCTCTTGTTCAATGATGAGCAAAGGTAATTAATTTGAAGAAATGTATGGCTATAGTTCTCACAAGGATAATAGTTCAGAAATGACTTCATTTATTTTACTTATCTTCGCTTAAATAAGCAATTTAAATGTATATTTCCAATTCATTTATTCATAAAATTATTCGGCGAATATTTCCAGGAAGAGCCCCCATGATGATGAGTAAAATAAGAGATAATCATAAAAAAGTCATTGCTAAAACTAGGATTTCTAATAGTACTTTTATTGACCATCCACTGGCTTTAGAATTAGGGGAAAATGTCTATATCGGGCATTTTAACTTTATTGAAGCAAGCCAAGGATTAAAAATTAAGGAAGGTGTACAAATCACATCGTTTATTACGATAACAACACATTCAAGCCACCAATCCATTCGGCTATATGGGAATGCGTATGCAGGCGCTAATATGATTGGATATAGTAAAGGCCCAATTATTATTGAAGCTTATACTTTTATTGGGCCACACACTACCATAATGCCAGATACAAAGATTGGCAAAGGCTGCCTTGTTGCCGCCTATAGTTATGTAAAGGGAGATTTTCCTGACTTTTCAATCATTAGTGGGAATCCAGCTAAAATAATTGGCGACACGAGAACATTAGATGCACCTTTTTTAGAGGAGAATCCATTATTAAAGTCGACTTATGATGCATGGGCTAAATAAATACAGTTTGTCAATCTTAGGTTTTTAAAATGAGTTATTCCATCTTTAAACAATGTACTATCTAGTTGAATTTTACAAAATTATAATTCACTTAGGTCGTTAAACTTTTTTTAATACTCATTTTTTTTGCTAAAGAATAGAATACAACTAAGGTAATTGCTAACCATGCTGACTGAGAACATGAAATAATTTTTAAGGTAAAGTCAAATACCTTCTCACTATGTCCGTATTTTATTGGTAAGAGCCACAAGGGAAGAATTTGAATAAGGGAGCTAATTATTCCAAATAAAAAAGCAATCTTTTGCTTCCCTATAATCAAAGGAAGGACTGAGATTGGAGAGAGGATAAAATTAAACATTAGCCATACAGACATCGTTTCAGAGTACCCACCAGCTTGTCCCCAATTAGGTCCAAATATAAAAATAAAGATGGGTTCGCCATAAAAAAATAAGATCGAAAAAGGTACGATAGATAGAGCAGATAAAAGCAATAAGATTTTATTAAGCAAGGGCATTATTGATTTTTTTTGATTGTATAATTCAGATGCTTTATTGTAGAATAGTTGTCCTAAAGTCACCCCAACTAGCATTAAAGGAATACGCAACATGGTATAAGAATGATTAAAGGATCCATAAATCCCAATAGAATAGTAGGTAAAAATTAAGGTGGCAATTAACATATCTCTGCCATTATCTACAAAGACGTGAGGTAAATTTAAAGTAGGGAATTCTTTGTGCTCAAGCATTAAGACCTTTGTTTTTTTATTGGAGATACTGTCCTTGTATTTAGATCGAATCTTCTTAAAGTTAAAGGCGAATTCTAAGCAAGAAAGAAAATACCCAAAAAGCGTGGCTAAAATTAATCCAAATGCGCTCAAATGAAAGAAAGCAAATAACCATCTCAAGAGATTAGCTACCAAAGAATTAACTATTTTATGACGTGAAATAATGGAATATTGGCCCATTCGGACCGACCAACTTGTTCCAACGTTGATGATAATAACAAATGAAGTACCGAGAACAGTAAAAAGGTAAAACCACCAATCAAAATTATTCCCAATGCCTGACACAATTAAAAACAGAAAGACAACTGCCACAATAATCAGTACCACCATTGAAATCAAATAAGCCAAGCGATAGAGTAAAAATGAATGTTCATCTTTTTTAGGCAAGGGCAAGGCCGCTTCGTAACGCAGGGTTGCAATCGCTGCAATAAAGCCCGTAAGCCGCATATAAAACCCAAGTTCACCCATTTCTTCGGTAGTATATAGGCGCGTTAGAATAGGCGCTATAGCGTAGCCAATAATTTGAGCAATTAACGTCCCCGACAAAAGAACTGTTAATGATTTAAAAAAATCTCCTTTTACAATTGAGTTAATTTTATTTAAGACCATACATGACAAAGATACTATGATTATATTTGCTAAATAAATATAATTAACATGAAAAATATCGCTGTTATTGGTGCTGGTACAATGGGAAATGGAATTGCACATGTTTTTGCGCAATTTGGCTATCGTGTGAATTTAATTGATGTCTCTCAAGCTTCATTAGACAAAGCATTAGCTACTATTGGCAAAAATCTTGATCGCCAACTTGCAAAAGAAGCCATTACAGAGTCTGAAAAACAGAATACTTTATCAAATCTAACAACATTT
>CANKLK010000122.1 GCA_947482805.1 Flavobacteriaceae bacterium | reverse complement strand
TGCATTAATTAATTTCACTTTGTTTTTAAGTGCAATATTTTTTATGAAATGATACATTATTTCAAACAACGAACGCTTTCCATCAGTATGCGAAATATAATCTTCGCTTTCGTAATAGCTTGGTAATTTTTCTATACTTGGCTTTGGAAATGTGATTAACAAATCATATTCCGGGTTGTGATGCAATTCGAAAATTTCTTTTGAAACAGAATAGTCTCTAACTTTTAGATGAAAAATATTATTTTGAAAACTCATATAAAGACTGTATTGATAAGGCTTTGCTAAATTGGTTTCACGTGGAACGTAAAAATTATCTTCCCATGTAAATTAATAAAACTGAAATGTCAGACGGAGAAACTCCGCTGATTCTTGATGCTTGTGAAATGGTTACCGGACGGATTTTGCTTAACTTTTGTTTTGCTTCAATCGACATGGACTTTATTTTATTATAATCGAAATTCTCAGGGATTTTAATATCTTCTAAACGTATTAATTTCTCAGCGTTGTTTCTTTCCTTTTCGATGTAACCTGAATATTTAACTTGTATTTCTGCTTGTTCAATTATTTCTTTATCTAAATCATTTTCGGCAACGTAATTTTTCACTTTATCAAACTTCATAAAGTCATCCAATTCAATTTGCGGGCGTGAAAAAACTTTAAACATTTTATCCGATTGAGCCATTACAGAACTTTCTTTGGCCTCCAAAATTGGATTTGCCTCTTCTGGACTTATACTGGTTTCCTTAAAAAAGTTTACCATTTTTTCGCTTTCATTGAACTTATGCTCCATTCTTCTTAATCGCTTTTCAGAAGCTAATCCGATTTCATATGCTTTTGGAGTCAATCTAAAATCCGCATTATCTTGTCGTAAAAGTGTTCTGTATTCTGCACGAGAAGTAAACATCCTATAGGGTTCTTCCGTTCCTTTTGTAATCAAGTCATCTATCAAAACGCCTATATAAGCTTCATCGCGACGCAGAATCATTGGCTCTTGCTCTTTTACTTTTAAAGCAGCATTTATTCCTGCCATCATTCCTTGAGACGCTGCTTCTTCGTAACCTGTTGTGCCATTTATTTGTCCAGCAAAATATAATCCTTCAACAAGTTTAGTTTCGAGTGTATGTTTTAATTGCGTTGGTGGAAAATAATCATACTCAATGGCATAACCCGGACGGAAAAACTTAACTTTTTCAAAACCTTCAACCGAGCGCAAAGCTTTAAACTGAATGTCTTCCGGTAGTGAGGTGGAAAAACCATTAACATAAACCTCGACAGTATTCCATCCTTCAGGCTCAACAAATAATTGATGCCTTTCTTTGTCAGCAAAACGATTTATTTTATCTTCAATAGATGGACAATATCTTGGTCCTATACTTTTAATTCTTCCATTAAACATTGGAGAACGATCGAACCCTTCTCGTAAAATACTATGCACTTCATTTGAAGTATAGGTCATGTGACAAAGCATTTGATGTGTCAATGGTTTTGTTTCGTCGGAATAAGAGAATTTATCCGGAATATCATCTCCTGGTTCTTCTCTCATTTTAGAATAATCCAATGAACGCCCATCAACTCTAGGCGGTGTTCCGGTCTTCATCCTTCCGGCTTCAAAACCTACTTTGACTAAATCATCTGTAATTCCGAAAGCTGCACTTTCTCCGGCTCTTCCTCCGCCAAATTGTTTATCTCCAATATGGATTAACCCATTAAGGAAAGTTCCATTAGTAAGGACAACCGTTTTTGCCTTAATTTCAATTCCAAGTGAAGTTACAATTCCTTCTATTTTATTATTCTTAATCAAAAGCCCTTTAACCATTTCTTGATAGAAATCGAGATTTGGCGTTTGTTCTAGTCGCAATCGCCATTCTTCTGCAAATCGCATTCTGTCTGACTGCACTCTTGGCGACCACATTGCAGGTCCTTTTGATTTATTCAACATCTTAAACTGCACAGCGGTATTGTCTGATACAATTCCGGAATAACCACCAAGCGCATCAATCTCACGTACGATTTGTCCTTTGGCAATTCCGCCCATCGCAGGATTACACGACATCTGAGCTATATTTTGCAGACTCATTGTAACTAACAAAGTGCTACAGCCTAAATTGGCTGCCGCAGCTGCTGCTTCACATCCTGCATGTCCAGCTCCTACAATTATTACGTCGTATTTTTCTAAAAACATATTGTAATTAGGATTTAGGATTAGGGAACTAGGATTTGATTCAGATTTGTTTAATTCTTAATCGTAAATCTCGAATCCCTAAAATATTATTGTTTCACGTGGAACATTTTCATTTTTTCTTCTTCTTTTTGACGCATGAGATTTTCGTCTTCCTCGTTTTTGTCTTTATAGCCACAGTAATGCAAAATGCCGTGAACTATTACTCTTCTTAATTCTTCTTCAAATGTAACGTTAAAATCTTCAGCGTTTTCTACAACTCTTTCAACAGAAATAAACACATCGCCATGTAACTCTTTTCCTACAGAATAATCAAAACTAATAATGTCTGTTAAAGTGTCGTGGTCTAAATACTGTTGGTTAATTTCAACTAAATAGTTGTCGTCACAGAAAATATAATTAATCTCTCCTTCGTGCTTATTTTCAGAGATAATAACTTTAGAAAGCCAATCTGAAAATAACTGTTCATCATCTAATTTGAAATCCAACTCGTAATTAAAACTAATCATTGGTCTTAAAATATTCTTGAACCCTTTGGTTAAAATTGGAGCGCAAAGGTAAGCTTTGTCTGTTTAAAATTTCAATACTTTTTAAATATTCTTGGAGCCTGCTTGGTAATGCAGTAGCTTGATTATTAAATTCTTTTTTATTTGTTTCTGATTGCCGTTTCTTATCTTCTCCTTGTTGTTGTAGTGCTTTTTCTAATTTAAGCAGTTCATATTTAACATTCAAAATCTTTTGAAGCGTTTCATTATTAAACCCTTTGTTCAATAATTGCTTTTCTATTTGTTTCATTTGGTCCAAAGTATTTTGACCATTTCCGCCAACACCTTGTTTCTTTAATTCTTTTTCTAAAGCTTCTCTCAATTGCTGTTGTTCTTTATAAATCTCCATGATAGCTTTAGCATCGCCTTCTCCGTCTTGACCGTTTTCGCCACCTTTGTCGTTTCCTTGCCCTTGGCTGTTTCCATTACCGCTTTTTCCACCTTTTCCACCTTTTCCGCCTTTCTGACCATCGCCCGGTTTATTTCCTTCTTGGCCCTGACCTTCTTTTTCTCCTTTATTTCCCTCTTGTCCTTCTCCTGGTTTATCGCCTTTCTTCATTCCTTTTTTCATTTTTTCTCCTAAACCTTCCTGCTTTTTTATGATATCAGGTAACTGCATTCCTTGTCCTTGTCCTGGTTTTGGTTTTCCGGCACCTGCTGCCGACATTTGCATTTGCATACCATTTAAAATATCACTTAACATATCTGCAAGTTTGTTTGAAGATGAAACAGCATATTGTTGATGTGAATTCCCCTTTGGAACGTTGGCCTCTGCTAAAGTTTCAATTGCTTTATCTACATTGTATTGAACGTTTCCTATTTCCTTTGTAATATCTTCGGCAATTTTTGGGTTTCTTAAAGACATCGCGAACAAACTATCATCAACATGTTTGAATTGTTGTTTTATATCTTGTTGTATTTTTAAGTTTTTATTGAATGATGGTGCTCCTCGTTTTAAGTTTTTAAACTGCTTCATTACCTCTTCCTGAGAAAATGAATACGCTAAAAGATTATCCAAGATCTGACGAAGCATCTCGACATCTTCTTCCATTTGTTCCATTTCACCAGACGCCATTTGTTCTTGCATTTTCTGGCTCATTTGCTTCATTTTTTTTGAGGCGCTCTTTTGTTTTGGTTTGGCTTTTTCTTTTTGGTTTTTTTGTAATTGATCTTTTGCATTATTTAAATCTTCATCTATGCTTTCCTCTTTGTCTTCCGATTTAGGTAAATCCATCGGAGCTTTTAGCTCTTTGTTCTCCTTGTCTAAATCTTTTAATTCTTCTTTAATTTTATCAAATTCTTTATTGATCTCTTCTTGTTTTTCAACATTATTATCCTCAAGTTTATCAGCGAGTTTATCTTGCTTTTCCGCAAGTTTGTTAATTTTATCAGCTATTTGTTGGGCTTTTTTCTCCACATAATAACGCTTAGTCAACTCTACTAATTGTTCCAAGCTCTTAGTCTGGTTTTTACTTGCTTGTTGGAACTTTTCCATTTTGTCAAACAACTCTTCCTTACTAATTTTATCATTCAGTTTTTGAAGTTCTTCCAATAATTTCTTGTTCTTTTCAATCTCTTCTTTAGTCTTCTCTAATCTATCTTGAAGCAACTCTTTTTTTTCGTCTTTTTTATCCGTTTTGAACTTTTCAAGATTATCTTTCATTTTCTCCGAAAACTCTTTCATCATTTCATCTTGTTGTTTTTGACGCTGAATAAAATCGTTTACTTTCTGTTGCTCTTTGTATTCTAAATTCTCTTTTTCCTTGCCCATTTTTTGCAATTTATCCAACTCTGACAATTGTTTGTCTTGTGCTTTTAAAGATTTCGCTAAAGAGTTTATATTCTCATTTTGTTGGTTCATTATTTCGTCTTGTTTCTCCTCTTCTGTTGCAATTCTGTTGCTAAACACCGAAGATTTGGTACTTTTGAAGTTGTGAAGAGCATCGTTATCAAAAATCTCGAAATAATATTCATAAGAAACTCCTTCTTCTACAGGAAGGTTGCTTGGAAAAGAAAATACAAACCGGTCATAAACATCTCTCTTTATTGAAACCAAAGCCTTTTTAGTGCTCTTTGGAGTGTTCTTGGGATAATAGACTATTTGAAGTTTTGACAAGCCATAATCATCTGAAACCTGACCTAAAACAAAGTTTTTATTTACCTTTAAACTATCAGGTAGATTATTTACATTGATTGAAGGAAACTGATCTTTGATTACAGAAATTTGATAGTTCAGTTTTTCATAATTCTGAACTTTATTATTTGAGGTTAAAATTTGATAATCTACATTTTGAAGGATACTTTTTGATAATGAAAATATATTATCTTGTTTTGCAAAAGAATAATGTGCGTTTTCATTAATCCAATCCACCTTTTGTGTTGCTAAAGTGTTCATTTTCCATGTTACCTGAGTTCCTTCCGGAATAATAGCGTTCCCAGTTCCTTTAATAACTTCCGCCTTTTTATTTAAATAACTTGGGAAATTCAGCACCATTTCAAAATTGGCAATCGACGGAACAGCTACAACATTCAGCTTATAATCGATTGAAGAAACATCGTTGGCTTCAATATGAAATTCTATATCTTCAGAAGGTTTCGGAATCACAAATTCAAATTCACCTACTTTATTACTTTCCATAAAATAACTTTCATCTCCTATTAAAATCAGGGCATTTTCAGGGATAACTTTACCAACGGTTCTTACCTTCAACAAGAAATCTTTATTTTGTTCTGTTTGTAAATTAGTATTCAAAACCACAAATTCAAAAGGTGCTGGCGGTAAAAACTGTTGTTTGAAATTCACTACTCTATTGAAACTTTGTGAAATAAAATTACTGTTTCCTGAGAGATAAAAGAACGCAAAAAACAAAATAGGAATTATCGCTAAAGGCAAATATTTCTTGTTATTACCAAAGTTAATAGCATTCCCGAAAGGAATCGGTTGCAGTGTATTTGCTTTTTGGTCAATCGATGCGGCTAACAATTCGGATTTGTTACTATCATAAGAAAGCTGTAAAAAATTAGTCAGTTTATCTTCTATTTCACCAAAATGATTTCCGATAATCTTCGAAGCTTCCTCGTAATTAATTCCTTGCTGCAATTTGGATAATTTGAATAGCGGAAAACAAATAAATCTAAAAAGCAGAAAGAATTCAACAAGAACAAATGTGTAAAACAATATAGTTCTCGCCGTTGGTTTAAGCCAAAGAAAGTATTCTACAAACAAGGTGAATATGAAATACATCAAACCAATACCAACAAAGAAAATAATTCCCTTTAGCAATTCGTTAGTGTAATACTTTGTAATAAAGCCCTCTAACTTTTTATATATAATCTTTGAATTGTCCAATTTTTATAATTACTTTTTATAACCGATAAATGTACAATTTTTACTGAATAACCAAGCGTTAAAAATTTGCCAAACAACAAACAATTGTATTCTATAAAAACTTTGCTAATTTTATAACAAAAT
>CANKLK010000121.1 GCA_947482805.1 Flavobacteriaceae bacterium | reverse complement strand
GCTTCATTTTTAAACTGGATAATCGAAATGGAAGCCATCAAAATAGAAGCAATTAATATCAATATTATCATCGATAGGAAAATCCTAATACGAAGGGAAAGCATTGACATTTTGAAGCCGTTGAGCATATTTTTAGGCATTAGGCATTAGGCATTAGGCATTAGGATTTTCCACTATTGCCTATTGGCTTTTGCCTAGTTACTTTTTTCTCTTATTCGTTTATAAAACTTAAATCCAAGCATTATCAAAATCGAAAACAATACAATTCCGATTACGCCATAAATCCAGTTGAAAGCATTTTTTAAAATTACTAAAAAAACCACGGCAAACAGAATAATTGTAGCGCCTTCATTCCACAACCGCATAAAGTTAGAAGAATAGTTTACAACATCGTTTTGTAATTCTTTATAAATCAGATGACACTTTATTTGATAGGCAATCAGTAAAACTACAAATCCTAATTTAACCTGCATCCAGGGCATTTGCAACCAAGCAGGCATTATAATCATTAACCAAAGGGCAAAAAAAACTGCTAAAAATGCACTCGGCCACGTAATGATATACCAAAGACGGTACGTCATTATTTTGTATTGTTTTTGCAGAATTTCTTTCTCTGGTGATGGCTTGTCGTTGGCTTCAATTTGATATACAAACAAGCGAACAATATAAAACAAACCAGCAAACCAGGTAATAACAAAAATGAGATGCAATGATTTTATGTAGTTGTAGAGTTCCATTAAAGTCTATTTTCTTTCATCTGTTTTCTATTCTCTCTGAAAATCTTTAACCCAATTCGCCACTACTTGACACCATTCGTCTTCATCATTCATACACGGAATGGCAAAAAATTCCTCACCGCCATGATGCAAAAACTGTTCGTTGGCTTCCATGGCAATTTCTTCTAATGTTTCTAAACAATCTGAGACAAATGCTGGTGTCACCACAGCTAATTTTTTGATTCCTTGCTCGGGCATTTTGTTAATTTCAACATCAGTATAAGGTGTTAGCCATTTGTCGCCAGCCAATCGTGATTGAAAGGTTTGGCTGTAATTTCCTTCTGGAATCCCCAATTGTTTCACTACTTGTTTAGTGGTTTCATAGCACTGATGACTATAGCAAAACTCATGAGCTGGTGATGGCGTATTGCAACAAGTTCGGTCCATTTTACAATGAGACTTGGTTATATCGGTTTTTCGAATATGACGTTTCGGGATGCCATGATAAGAAAATAATAAATGATCATATTCAAATCCTTTCAAATGTTTTTTAATCGAATTTGATAGGGCTTTGATATAATCAGGTTTGTTATAAAACGCAGGTACAATTGTGAATTTCATTTCTGGGAAAAACTCTTGACGTAATTCTTCGGCCAATACCAAAATAGTTGTAGTAGATGCCATTGCATGTTGTGGATACAAAGGAAGGAGCATCACTTCGGTTACGCCCTTATCTTTCAATTCTTGTAACCCTTTTTTAATAGTTATAGTTCCGTAACGCATTGCTAATGCTACCGGAATATCAACTAAATTTTGTACTTTTTTGTGCATTTTTTTAGAAATCACGATTAAAGGCGACCCTTCTTCAGTCCAAATTCTACTATACGCTTCTGCCGATTTTTTTGGGCGCGTTTGAAGGATGACACCACGAACTAATAAAGCGCGTAGTAAAAACGGTACGTCAATCACGTATTTATCCATTAAAAATTCATCTAAATATGGCTTTACATCTTTTGCAGTTGGACTTTCTGGCGATCCCAGATTAACTAATAATACTCCTTTCATTTTGGCTTTTTTTATTAAGTAATAACTTTTATTAATTGTTTTGACTCATTGACATTAAATACTTCTTGGGTGTAGTGGCAAATTTTTTCTTAAATGCAGCAATAAAATGACTGCCTGTACTGTATCCGATTTTTAATCCTACTTCGTTTACATTATAGGAACCAGAATCTAATAATTGACGCGCATATTCCATTTTATAATCAAAAAGAAATCCGTAAACGGTATCGCCATAAATTTGTTTGAATCCCATTTTTAATTTTTTTAGGGTTAAACCAACTTGATTGGCGAGTGATTCTAAACTAGGCGGTTCGGCCATATTGGCAATTATAATTTCTTTTGCTTTTTTAATTTTCAATACATTTTCTTCATCTATCAAGAACGGACATTGTTCTGCATTTGGATCCTCGTTACGGTTAAAAAACAAACTTAGCAGTTCATACCCTTTGCCTTTGTAGTATAGATTTTTTATCGAAGGATTAAGATTATAATGGAACATTTGATTTAATACAATCGCCATCGATGGACTCACGTCACTTTCGTTATAGTACTTCTTGTCTTTGTTTTCTTGACTCAAAAACGGAATGTGTTCTGCATTGGTAGTAAACAAACCATGAAACTTTTTGATAGAAACCAGTATTGTTATTAACCAAGATTTTGGTGCAATTTCAACATTAAGTGGTAATTCTTTTTCTGGGTTATAAAACAACAAGCACTTCTCTTCATTTAAATCTAATGTGTAATTACCATTGTTAAAGATAAACTTCGCACTCCCCTTTAATCCAAAATGAAATTGAATTAATCCCATATTAACCGGACTTTGAAATGTAGAAATTTCATCGGTATCATTTTGAAAACGGATTAGGGTAAAATCATTTTCAATTGTTATTATTTCTTTAGAACCCATAGCGATATTTTTTGAAAATGTATAAGTAAGTATTTAAAATATTTATTTAGAATAAATCTACATAAGAGCTAAAAAACTACTTGATTTCAGTGCAAATTTAAAATAAATAACGACAAAAACACAAACACTTATAAAAATAACTCACAGCGATATAAAAAGTTCTTTTAGCGTTGTTTTTGTAAAAAGCATAACGATAACTTTGTTCCTCTTTTAGGTAAAGAGCAAAAATGGAAAACGGAAACATTTCTAAACATAGTACTTTTTATGTGGTTGGCTTAAGTTATAAGAAAGCTGATGCTGATATAAGGGGGAAATTCAGCCTAGATGATGTCGGAAAGAAGAATGTTTTAAAGCAGGCGCAACAAGAAGGTGTCGAATCATTACTTGTTACTTCTACCTGTAACCGTACTGAAATTTATGGTTTTGCTCAACATCCTTTTCAATTAATCAAATTACTTTGCGACAATAGTCAAGGTACCGTTGAAGATTTTCAAAAAGTGGCTTACATTTATAAAAACCAAGAAGCTGTTCGCTATATGTTTCGCGTTGGAACGGGTTTGGATAGTCAAATTCTTGGTGATTTCGAAATCATTAGTCAAATTAAATCCGCTTTTACAGAAAGTAAATCGATGAATTTGGTGAATGCCTTTATAGAGCGATTGGTCAATTCGGTTATACAAACTAGTAAAAGAATTAAAAATGAAACGGAAATTTCCTCTGGAGCAACCTCTGTTTCTTTTGCATCCGTTCGGTATATTTTTAGCAATATTGATGATATTGCCAATAAAAACATTTTACTTTTCGGCACAGGAAAAATCGGCAGAAATACCTGCGAGAATCTAGTTAAACACACAAAGCACGAACAAATAACGCTTATTAATCGTACCAAAGACAAAGCGGAACGATTGGCGCGTAAACTTGATTTAGTAGTAAAAGATTATTCCGATTTACAATTAGAAATTCAAAAAGCAGATGTATTGGTAGTAGCAACTGGCGCTCAGAACCCGACAGTAGATAAAGCTATTTTAAATCTAAAAAAGCCACTCTTAATTTTAGATTTATCGATACCTAAAAACGTAAACGAAAATGTAACAACTGTTGATGGTGTTACTTTAGTTCATATGGATCATTTATCACAAATAACAGATGAAACATTAGAAAATCGTAAAAAACATATTCCGGCAGCCGAAGTTATCATTGAAGAAATTATGGATGATTTCATGGCATGGACCAAGCAAAGAAAATTTGCCCCTACCATTCATGCATTAAAAGAAAAACTCAATTCAATTAAAGAGTCAGAATTAAGTGTTCAAAGAAAAAAGTTATCTAATTTTGATGAAGCTCAAGCCGAACTAATTAGTGCTAGAATCATACAAAAAATCACCAATCATTTTGCCAGTCATTTAAAAGATGATACTACTATGGTGGATGAAAGTATCGAATGGATTGAGAAAATATTTCAGATAGAAACTTCTTCTAAATAAAATGGCCAAAACAATCAGAATAGGAACCCGTGATAGCGAACTGGCACTTTGGCAAGCTCACACTGTTCAAAAGCAACTTCAAGATTTAGGGTATGCTACTGAAATCATAGCCGTGAAATCGGATGGAGACCTTATTCTCGACAAACCTCTTTACGAACTCGGAATTACTGGTATTTTTACCAAAACTTTAGATATTGCTATGATAAATGGCCAAGTCGATATTGCAGTACATTCAATGAAAGATGTGCCTACGGCTTTGCCAAAAGGAATTGTGCAAGCAGCTGTTTTAGATCGCGCGAATGTATTAGATATTTTGGTTCACAAAGGGAATCTCGATTTTCTTGATAAAGAAGCAACAATTGCAACAGGAAGTTTACGACGTCAGGCACAATGGTGGAATAAATATCCGAATCATACTGTTGTCGACTTACGCGGAAATGTAAATACCAGAATGCAAAAGCTGAAAGACAACGATTGGAACGGAGCTGTTTTTGCAGCAGCAGGTTTGGAAAGACTAGGATTTATTAATAGTAAAGAAGTAAAAAGCCCCTCCTTTGGAGGGGTTGGGGAGGCTTTAGATTGGATGATTCCGGCACCAGCACAAGGCGCAATGGTTGTTTTAGCAATGGAAAATGATGGCTTCACCATTGATGCTGTTTCACAACTCAACGATATTGAAACGGAAATTTGCACTTATATTGAACGACAATTTTTGAAAACACTTGAAGGCGGTTGTACGGCGCCAATTGGAGCTTTGGCAAAATATAATGAAAATGATGACACTATAGATTTCAAAGGTGTTTTGTTATCCATTGATGGAAAACAAAAACTGGAAATAGATAAAACAGTCGACATTTCGGAGTGGAAAAAATTAGGATTTAATGCAGCGCAGGAAATTTTAGAAAATGGCGGGGCTGAACTGATGAAAGAAATCAAATACGAATTGAAAAAATAATGCAAAATCAAATTTGCATAGTATCAACAAAGAAGCTTTCAGAAAGACAAAAGCAGCAATTGTTGAGTGCGAATTTTTCAGTTTTTGAAGAGGATTTTATTACTATTCAAAACAAAGATTTTGAAATTTATTCAACAAATGACTATTTGATTTTCACCAGTCAAAATGCAGTAGAAAGCGTTCTTAGAAATAAAAAAAAAGAAGAAATAAAAAGCAAAAAATGCTTTTGTGTTGGTGAAAAGACCAAAGCATTTTTGGAAGAAAATGGTTTTGAAGTTTTAGAATATTCAGAGTATGCAGCTGAATTAGCCTCGATTATTTGCAACCAATATTCTAAAAATAGTTTTACCTTTTTTTGCGGAACTATTCGTAGAGATTTTTTGCCCGATGCGCTGCGATTAGTTAATATAGCTTTAGATGAAGTTGAGGTGTATGAAACAAATTTAACACCACATAAAATCGATTTCATACCAAATGGAATATTATTTTTTAGTCCCTCCGGAGTTCAAAGTTATCTGCAGGAAAATAATATTGAAAATGAAAAATGCTTTTGTATTGGTAACACAACGGCAGAAGCTTTGAAAGACAACACGAAAAATGTAATTATTGCTTATCAACCGACGGTTGAAAGTGTGGTAATGAAATGTATAGAAAATTATAAAAACTAACTCAGCAACTTAGCTACTTAGGCACTTTGCAACTATAAAACGTATGATTAAAAACGACCTTTTTTTAAAAGCCTTAAACAATGAAACTGTTGAACGTCCACCCGTTTGGATGATGCGTCAGGCAGGAAGGTATTTACCCGAATTCAGAGCTTTACGCGATAAATACGATTTCTTTACACGTTGCGAAACACCAGAATTAGCAGCAGAAATCACTGTTCAACCGATAAGAATTGTTAAGCCAGATGCGGCTATATTGTTTTCCGATATTTTGGTAGTGCCACGCGCTATGGGGATTCACGTAGAATTGAAGGATAATTTAGGACCAATAATTCCAAATCCGATTCGTACGATCGAACAAGTGAATCAAGTTTTTGTTCCAGACGTGCACGAAACCTTAGGTTACGTTTTTGACGCGATAAAATTG
>CANKLK010000120.1 GCA_947482805.1 Flavobacteriaceae bacterium | reverse complement strand
TTTGCGGTAACTAAAAGCAAAGGGCCTAAAGCCAAAGTGGACGCAGCATTACAACCAATAGAAGTAATTGTAACCGAAACTGAAATTATATTAAAACCAATTTACTTTGAATATGACAAAAGCAATATCACTCAAGAAGGTGCATTTGAATTAGACAAATTGGTTCAGGTGATGAAAAATAATGATAAAATGGTCATCCTAGCTAAATCACACACCGATAGCAGAGGAAGTGATAACTATAATTTAAAGCTATCAGACAGAAGAGCAAAATCAACTGTTCAATACATAATCTCTAAAGGAATTGATGCCAGTAGAATTTCTGGAAAAGGAATGGGAGAATTGGAACCAAAAGAAGTTTGCAATCCTTGTACAGAAGCGCAACATGCGCTAAACAGACGATCAGAATTCTTGATTGTGAAGTAGTATAGAAATACTTCTTTCTTAAAACAAAAAACCGAGTTTCACACTCGGTTTTTTTTGTTTACACAACAAAGCAATGAATATAATCAAACTTTAAATAAGCTGGCTTTACAAATAGTAATAATTATTATTTATCAAAGGTTATCGATTATCAAAAAAAGACAAATAATAAAATGACAATAAAAAGGGTTATCCTAATTATAATCATTTTTACTATTAAAAAACTACAAAACAAAAAGAGTCCTGAAAATTTCAGGACTCTTTTTGTTTGATAAACTAAATTCTAGTTAATTACAATATCATCTATTTGCATAGTTGTAGTTGGTCCTGATGTTCCATTGCCAACATATTCAAATATAAAAAACCCATTTCCTGTTAAACCAGCTGGTATAGTATAATTACCACTATTTGTAAAGTTAGTTGGGTAACCTGATGAAGAGCCAGGTGAATAAGTAAAACTTGATGTAATATCAACCAAAGTAGCGGTTGTAGCATCTGAACCTGGAACATAATTAGTAGAGTAATAAACTTTTAAAACACTACTATTTCCAAATCCAGCTTTAGTTTTAAATGAAAAAGTGTTTGCAACTGTTAAATTTACTGGCACAAAAAACAATACTCTATTTGCCTCTGGCGTTCCCCCAAAAGAAGACATTTGAATGTATTTATTGCCTCCAAATGTTTTAATTTGCCAATATCTGCTTCCCACTACAGCATCATTAATATAAGCAGGGAATATTTGCTGATTGGTTGCTGTGTAAGAAGTAAAAGGTTCGTTTAACGACCCTGAATAAATTAGTGCTGTTCCTCCGATAGGTGGAAAAAAGTCAATGGTCAAACGGTCATTGGTTAAGTTGATATCGCTTTCTGTTCTAACCATAAATTGATAATCACTATTGTACTTGGTTAAAACACCTCTGATTTTCCCGCTTTTAGAAGATACTGATTTAAAGGCAAAAGTGGCATAAGAGCTAACTCTGACAATAATAGTGTTCCCAAATTCATTAGTAATTAAGTGATTGGTAGCACCGCCTAAATCGTTTAAAGTAGCATCAAAATAAGTCTTGCCTATAGACGCGTCTGTAAACTGTACGTTGTCAAACTCAATCAATTTATTTAAATACGAATCATTCAACGCTTGATTAATGGTGATGTTGTTGATGATTTCACTCTCGTCTACTTTAGTACATGAACGGGTTAAAACGCCTTGGTATTCTACTGGAGAAATTCTACCAACTTCGTCATCTGTGGTAATATCCGGTGTTCCGTTATTGTAAAGATTACCAATTACTGGAGAACCGAATTCTCTAACGATGTATCTGTTTTTCATGTCTACAAATACTTTTCTTCCCGGTTCATATTTGGTATACAAATTATAATCGTCGATAGGAATACTAAATCCTTGTTGCCCGTCAACTGAAACTAACGACAATGATTTATAGAAGTTTCCTCCTTTATCACTTGACGTAACATAAGCTTCAATAATGTCTTCGCTTTCATATTTTACATAAGAAGGTGTTGCCAAAGCCGCGATTTGTTGAACTGTTTTAGTAGCGGTTAAGTCGGTGCAAGTTCCGCTAAAATCAGGGTCTTTGAAATCATCATTCACACAACCTGCAAAAAAAGTTGCCGTAAATGCTAATGTTAAAAATTTTAAATTTTTCATAGTCTTTTTAGTTATTTGAGTAAACTTTAATTTTATCTACTTGGAATAATCCGTCTAGAGCAGAGCCGTTTCCGGTTACTTTAAAGGCGATGTGAACAGTTCCTGAATAAGAAGACAAGTCGATTTCACCTGATGGGATATAAGTATAATTATTAGTAGTATTATTAGCCACTACGGCGTTTAATGCCGTCCATGTTGCTGCTAATACATTGGTCCCATCATAATTGGTAGAGATAAAAACCTCTAATTTGTTATCGGCATTGTCTACGAAGTTAGACGCAGAGGAAAAAGAGAAAACAGCATTGGCACCTTCTGTTATAGTAATGGCCGGAGTGATTGCCCAGCCGATATTTGAAGCTTGCCCACTTCCAAAGGGGCTAAACTGAATGTATCCGTCGTTATTATAATCTCTTTCTATCCAAAGTTTGGTTCCGGTTTCAGCGAAGTTGGTCCAGCCTTCAAAGTCAAATGTTGCATTGTAGTTAATGTCTGCTTCCGGAAAATCTTCGGAGAAAATCAACGGTTTAAATGGCGCAATTTCGGTATCGTCTGAACAACTAACGGCAATACTAACAGTTACTATTGCCAAAAATGATTTAATTATATTTTTCATAGTCCTAATAGTATTAGAAATTAATGTATAAATTTAAGAAATAAGTTCTACCGTAACCATAGAAATATTTTGGTCCGAAAGAAGGTGTTCCATTAGCATAGTCTGCTTGCATATCTGGGAAAGTTGCTTTTCTTGATTGCTCGAAACCTCCCGTTTTGTATTCAAAATCTAAAACGTTATTGATAGAGGCGAAGAAACCGAAAGTATCATTACCTACTTTCCAAGATTTACCTCCAACCAAATTCAACAAAGTCATAGGGTCAAACTTTTCTTGTTTTAACAATGCTCTTACCGATTCTTCGGTTGCGCCTTCAAAACCTAAACCACTAGCATCTGTCACAAAGTTCTCTGTTCTTAAAATGTTTGAAATACTGATGTAGCTATCGGTTAAATAGTTGATATTAGCTCCAACCCACCAGAATTTAGGATCTCTATATTCTAATCCGAAAGAGTAAGCTTGTTGGGGCATACCCGGCAATCTATATCCTTTTAAATACGCTTTCCCAAAATCAAATACAGGGTTTGAATTGGTTGAAGTTGCCAAAGCGTCATCGTTCACTTTTAAGTTTGGATTATTGTCGTAAGTATATTGTCCGTATGAAGCAGAACCTGTTGCTTTGATTGTAGAGGTCACTTGGTATTCAAAACCAAACTCAGCACCAATGTGTTTTTTATTGATTCCGGTTACAATTTCACTGATGAATGAGTCGGTATCTGTGTCTCCGTCTTCACCGGCATCAAAAATGCCTTCACCATAAAAGAATGATATTTGAGTTGCATTAGAAATTTTGTTGTAGAATCCGGTTAATCTGGCTTTGAATTTTGGCGCCTTTATAATATAACTGATGTCAGATCCCATTATAGACTCACTCTTTAAATCAGGGGTAATGTTGTTGTTCAAACGGGCATTAGAAAAAGTATTTCTCAAATTTGGTGCTTTGGTCATATACACTCCGTTGATATCTATAAACTGTTTCCCATTGATTTTGTATGTTAAACCTCCTTTGAATCCGAAATTTTCAAAAATGGCTTTAGAACTTTTACCATAGGAATTGTTGGCATAAATTCCGTTTCTGTAATTTCCTTCTCTTTGGTATTCTGACCTAGAGAATGTTTGACCCAAATAAAAATCAACTTTTCTATAGCTGAACTTAAATTGAGTAAATCCATCAAAAGTGATTGCGTTCAAATCATAATTATAACCATAAGCATCTCCTTCTTCCACCTGTCTGTTAGGATTATTCAAATCTGTTTGCGTAGCATCTCCTGTAAAGAAAGGATCTACATCATTAAAATAAGTTCCGCCTAAAAGATCAATTAGTTTTTGGTAATTTCTTGACTTTAATTTTTTGAAGTTTACTCCGGCATTCATAATGATATTATCCGCAATAGAAGAGTTCAAATAAGAATTTGCACTACATTGTTTGTCATCCACGCGATCTTCATATAAAACATAAGCGCTATTTAGTCCACCATTAACTACTTTATTGGTGAAATAAATATCCGTCCAATTGATTTGTCCATCGTTTGTGAAATTTGCAGCCGCTTGATCGGCACTTGGATTATTATACGTTGGATTGCCGTTTACATCTAAAATCGGATTGCCTAAGCCATCAAGAGCCGGCACATAATAACTCTGTGAGTTTTTGTAGTAACTTGGAAGATTCTTGTAATAAGTTGGGTCAGGGTTGTTTGCTAACTGAAAATCCAACCTGCTGTTTCCAACCGCGCCATATTGATAGGCAACATTTGTGTTTAAATTAGTTTTGGAATTTATTTTCCAAAAATGACTTAACATAATTATTGGTTCCTCAATTTCTTTGTGCCTTGAATTCCTTTTTTCTCCCTCTTGATAACCCCAATAAGAATTATATTTTATTCCTTTTAAGCGGGTTACCTCATCGGTATTTGGCGAACTCTTCCCTCTTTTGTTTTGAGCAATTATGGTAGTAAAATTCAAGGAATGTTTTTCACTTAATTTCTTTTCAATGCTAGCAAATAAAGAATTAGCAGCATAATTAGTTCCGTCAAAATAGCCTTCTTCAGCCCATCTTCTAGAAGCTGAAAAAACAAAAGCCAAGCCATCAGAATTCATACCTGATGCTATCGTTCCCATTTTTCTCCAGCTGTAATTTGTATTGGTTCCCGAAAAAGAAATTCTAGATCCTTTTCTGTAAATTGAAGCTCTGGTGTTGATTTCCTGTGTCCCTAAAATTCCTCCGAAAGTATAATCTGAAGGTGCAGAACCCATAGTAAATTCTTGGTTTCTTGTAGCATCATTTAATCCTCCCCAATTACTCCATTGCGGTCTTCCGTCATAAATTTTGTTCATAGCAATACCATTAATCATGGTAGTACTGTATTCGTTATCTAAACCTCTGATTCTGAAACGGGCTTGTCCCCAATTGAATGCTGCCGCTTGTTGATAAACATCTCTGGAAGCCTGTAATAATCCTGAAGTACTTTCGGAACCACTATTATCATCTCCTAAATCATTTTCAGTAATGGTAACTAAACTTAGTTGTTGTTCAGAAGTTATATCTTCTTCAAAAACAATAACTCCTAAATCAGCCATTTTGCCTGTTTCTACTTCAACTACTAATAATTGATCTTTATAACCGGCGCTTTTGATTTGCAGCAATTGACTGCCTGTGGGTAACTCCTTGAAAATAAAAACACCGCTTCCGTCAGACAATGTTGTCAGAATAGTGTTTTGAATAGAAACAACAACATTTTGTAATGGCTTTTGTGTTTTAGAATCAACCACTTTTCCTGTAATTCCGGTCGTGGTTTGTGCAAAACCAAAAAACACTTGCATCACAAATAAAGTACTAATAACAAGTTTTTTCATAAATAAAAATAAAATTAATTTTTCTATAGTTAAGTGTTAATAAAAACTTAACAGCCGACAAATGTACATCATTTAATAATATTATCTACTTTTGGCTCAAAGTTTTAAAAAAACTTGACAATTAATTTATATATGTTTTGTATGAGAATTAAAAAAATAATAGCACTTTTCTTTGTTTTTTTCGCAGTTTTTTTTGCAAATGCACAGGCAAAAAAATATATAGTGCATACCGTTGCATTCTATAACTTCGAAAACCTATTCGACACCATCAATGGGCCAAATAATGATGAAGAATGGCTGCCAAATGGGGCACAAAACTGGACCTCAGCTAAATACAAACAAAAACTACACAATTTAGCTAAAGTATTATCTGAAATAGGAACTACAGACAACCCAAATAATTCTCCAACTTTAATTGCTGGTTGCGAGATTGAAAATCGGGGTGTTCTTGAAGACCTTATTAAAGAACCACTTCTTGTAAACAAAGATTACGGTATTGTTCACTTTGATTCACCCGATAAAAGAGGTATTGATGTGGCGTTATTGTATCAAAAGAAACATTTTAACCCCACGAGCTTTAAAAACATCCCATTGTTAGTTTATAGAAATCAATTAAACACTTCTGTTAAAGAAAAAAATGATAACGACGATGCATCGGATGACAAATCTGAAATTGATAAAGATTTAGATCGCGTTTATACTCGTGACCAACTTTTAGT
>CANKLK010000119.1 GCA_947482805.1 Flavobacteriaceae bacterium | reverse complement strand
TTTGGCAAAAGTTGGTGATAAAGTCACTATGCCTTTGCCTTTCAGAATACGATTGTCTGATAAACTATATAAAATTATCTCCTAAAATTTATTGAAATTCTAATAGTTGAAATTCCAAATTCCAAAAATAAACTCTTATGGAATTTGGATTTTTTTATTGTAATTTATTTTTTTAAAATACTATCTTTACAAATTAATCGTTTTATGAATTATAAGTTGCTTTTTGCAATACTCAATATATAATTATGGCTTGTCAAAGTTGTTCAACATCTGATGGTGGTGCACCTAAAGGATGCAAAAATAATGGGACTTGTGGCACCGATAGCTGCAACAAATTAACGGTTTTCGATTGGTTGGCCAATATGAGTCTGCCAAACGGAGAAACTGCTTTCGACTGTGTTGAAGTTCGCTTTAAAAACGGAAGAAAAGAATTTTTTCGCAATACCGAAAAACTCACACTTGGCATTGGTGATGTTGTAGCTACCGAAGCTTCTCCGGGACACGACGTTGGAATAGTAACCCTTACCGGAGAATTGGTAAAAATTCAAATGAAGAAAAAAGGCGTGAATCAAAGTAGCTCAGATATTCCAAAAATATACCGAAAAGCTTCCCAAAAAGATATTGATATTTGGAGTAGTGCACGTGATAAGGAAGCAGCAATGCAAGTGAAAGCTCGTGAATTAGCAATTCTTCACAAATTAGAAATGAAAATTTCTGATGTAGAATATCAGGGTGACGGTTCTAAAGTGATTTTTTATTACACTGCCAGTGATAGAGTAGATTTTAGACTCTTAATTAAGGATTATTCTCGTGTTTTCAATACTCGAATTGAAATGAAACAGGTTGGTTTGCGCCAAGAAGCATCTCGTCTTGGAGGCATTGGTTCTTGTGGCAGAGAATTATGCTGTTCTACTTGGTTAACTGATTTCCGAAGCGTAAACACATCGGCAGCACGTTACCAACAATTGTCTTTAAATCCGCAAAAATTAGCCGGACAATGCGGTAAATTAAAATGCTGTTTGAATTACGAATTAGATACATATCTAGACGCCTTAAAAGGGTTCCCTGATTTTGAAACCAAATTGAAAACAGAAAAAGGTGATGCAATTTGTCAAAAACAAGATATTTTCAAAGGCTTAATGTGGTTTGCATATACCGAAAATTTCGCAAATTGGCATGTCTTAAATATTGAGCAGGTAAAAGAAATAATTACAGAAAATAAACAAAACAAAAAAGTTAGTTCTTTAGAAGATTTTGCTATTGAAACTGTTGCCGAGCCAGAAAAAGATTTTAACAACGCTATGGGACAAGAAAGTCTAACCCGATTTGATCAACCCAAAAAGAGTAAAAATAAAAACAGAAATAAAAATAAAAACAAGGTTTTACCTGAGGTTCAAGAGCGTCAGCGAACTGGCGAAGCAAAGCCGAACGGAGCGAAGCTAAATCAGAATCAGGACCAAAACCAAAATAAAAAAGGACAGGGCCAGGAGCAAAACCACAACCAAAACCGAACCACAGGTGAACGGAGCGAAGCTAAACCAGCAGACAAAAAACCAATAATCATAAAAAAGAATGAAAATAAAGAATAGCATCCTTTTTATTTTGATAGTTCTTTTGGCTATTTCCTGTGATAAAAGAAGGGTATTCGACGAATATAAATCTGTTGGAAAAACCTGGCATAAAGATAGTATCGTGACTTTTGAATTGCCAAAATTGGACCCGAAAAAGAACTTTAATTTGTATGTAAATGTTCGTGATAATGATGATTATCCATTCAATAATTTATTTCTGATTGTCTCTTTGGAACAACCCAACAGAAAAGTAAAAGTAGATACGCTCGAATACCAAATGACTAATCCTGACGGAACGCTTCTTGGGGATGGCTTTTCGGATATTAAAGAAAGTAAGCTTTTTTATAGAGACAACGTAAACTTTACTCAAAAAGGAATTTATAAAATTCATATACAACAAGCAACCAGACAAACTGGTAAAATTGAAGGAGTAACAGCGCTTCCTGGTATTACTGATGTTGGTTTTAGAATAGAATCTACAGAATAAAATTATGGCACAAAAAAATAACACTCCGGTCAAAGACATTAAATATTATCAAAAGAAATTTTGGAAGTTATTCTTTTACGGTCTTGGAGTAATGGCTTTGTTTTTCACTTTGGCTTCTTGGGGATTTTTTGGAAGCATGCCTTCTTTTGAAGATTTAGAAAACCCTGAATCTAATTTGGCAACAGAAATTATTTCCTCTGATGGTGTAACGATAGGAAAATTTTATAACGAAAACAGAACGCCAATCAAATATGAAGACTTGCCTCAAAGTTTGGTCAAAGCATTAGTAGCAACCGAAGATGAGCGTTTCTACGAACATTCCGGAATTGATGCTAAAAGAACTTTGGGAGCTGCATTAAAATTAGGAGCAAATGGAGGGGCTAGTACATTAACGCAACAATTGGCGAAATTATTATTCCATGGTGAAGGCTCAACATTTAAACTTTTCCGTGTTATTCAAAAAGTAAAAGAATGGATTATTGCGGTTAAATTGGAACGTCAATATACCAAAAATGAAATCATTGCAATGTATCTGAACAAAGCCGATTTTGTGAATACGGCTGTTGGAATTCGATCAGCTTCCAAAGTATATTTCGGAAAAGAACCCCGCGATTTGACCATAGACGAAGCGGCAATGTTTGTTGGAATGCTTAAAAACCCATCTCTATATAATCCGTTACGCCGACTAGAAAAAGTACGTTTGCGAAGAAATACAGTTTTAGGTCAAATGGTTAGAAATGGTATTTTAAACCAGGCTACTAAAGATAAATTAGCTGGTAAACCCATCGTTTTACACTTTCACCCCGAAAGTCACAAAGAAGGAACAGCTACTTATTTTAGAGAATTCCTACGCGAATACATGAAAAATTGGGCTAAAGAAAATAAAAAACCTGACGGAAGTGATTGGGATATTTATAGTGATGGTTTAAAAATCTACACCACTATAGATTCAAAGATTCAGGAACATGCCGAAGAAGCGGTTCAGGCACACATGAAAAATTTACAGAAAGAATTCTTTGCTCAACAAAAAGATAATAAGAACGCTCCGTTTTTAAAAATTACTCCGGAAGAAACCAGTAGAATCATGGATAAAGCCATGAAATCATCTGAGCGTTGGCGAATTATGAAGGAAGATGACAAATCAGAGGAAGAAATTATTGCCTCATTTGGAGTCAAAACAAAAATGAAAATCTTTTCATGGAAAGGCGAAATCGATACTTTGATGACACCTACCGATTCTATTAGATATTACAAACATTTTCTTCAAGCCGGGGTAATGTCAATGGAACCCAAAACCGGTCATATTAAGGCTTGGGTTGGTGGAATTGATTATAAATATTTTCAATACGACCACGTTGGACAAGGCGCGCGACAAGTGGGCTCAACATTCAAACCGTTTGTTTACGCAACAGCCATCGAACAATTAGGAATGTCTCCTTGTGATTCGATCATCGATAGCCCATTTATGATTCATAAAGGAAGACACAATGTTACCGAAGATTGGGAACCCAAAAATTCGGATCGACAATACCGTGGAATGGTGACCTTAAAAAGAGCATTAGCCAATTCCATAAATACTGTTTCGGCAAAACTTATGGATAAAGTTGGTCCCGAAGCGGTAGTTTCCTTAACCAAAAAATTAGGTGTAAAATCAGATATTCCTGTGCAACCATCAATTGCACTTGGTGCCGTAGAAATTACAGTAGAAGATATGGTCGCCGCTTACAGCACATTTGCTAATCAGGGTGTTTACATCAAACCACAATTTATCAGCCGAATTGAAGATAAAAATGGCGTAGTACTTTATGAAACGGTTCCTGAATCGCATGATGTTTTGAATAAAGATATTGCTTATGCTGTTATTAAACTTCTCGAAGGAGTTACAGAAGAAGGTTCCGGAGTGCGTCTAAGAACACAAGGCGGTGGAAGTGGCGACAATTGTTGGACAGGTTATCCGTATATGTTTACGAATCCGATTGCCGGAAAAACAGGAACATCTCAAAATCAATCTGATGGCTGGTTTATCGGAATGGTGCCTAATTTAGTTACCGGAGTTTGGGTGGGTTGCGAAGATCGTTCGGCTCGTTTCAAAGGAATCACCTATGGTCAGGGCGCAACAGCTGCTTTACCAATTTGGGGTTATATGATGAAAAAATGTTACGAAGATAAAGATTTGCTGATTTCAAAAGATCCGTTTGAAAGACCTGATAATTTAGCTATAAAAGTAGATTGCTGGTCACCAAGAAAAGTAGAAACCGACTCGACTGCACTTCCTCCTGAAGAAGAACAAAACACAGAAGAGTTTGGGTTGTAAATTTTAGGAGCTATTTCCTGCTATTCGTTGCAATCTTTTTTAATTTGTACTTCGACAAGCTCAGTATGACAAATTAAAAAAGGATTTTCACTTCTATCAGGGCTAAAAAACAGAGTAAAAGAAAACCATGATTAACAAAAAAGTAAATTCCGTTCAAGAGGCACTTCAAGGCATTGAAGACAATATGACCATTATGCTTGGCGGCTTTGGTCTTTGCGGTATTCCCGAAAACAGTATTGCTGAATTAGTAAAAAAGGAAACTACCGGATTAACCTGCATTTCAAACAATGCCGGTGTCGATGATTTTGGGCTTGGATTGCTTTTGCAAAAAAGACAAATTAAAAAAATGATTTCTTCCTATGTTGGAGAAAACGCTGAATTTGAACGCCAAATGCTTTCTGGAGAATTAGATGTAGAACTTACTCCGCAAGGAACATTAGCTGAAAAATGTCGCGCTGCTCAAGCCGGAATTCCTGCCTTTTTTACGCCTGCAGGCTACGGAACTGAAGTTGCAGAAGGAAAAGAAACGCGTGAATTCAACGGAAAAATGCACGTAATGGAATTGGCCTACAAAGCTGATTTCTCCATCGTAAAAGCATGGAAAGGCGACGAAGCCGGAAACCTGATTTTTAAAGGAACCGCCAGGAACTTCAATGCTTGTATGGCCGGCGCGGGAAAAATTACCATAGCTGAAGTAGAAGAATTATTGCCAGTAGGTTCACTAGACCCAAATCAAATACACATTCCCGGAATATTGGTACAACGTATCTTCAAAGGAGAAAAATTTGAAAAAAGAATTGAGCAACGAACGGTTAGACAACGTCAAATTTGAGAATGTGTTAATTTGAAAATTTGAAAATGAGAAACAACAAAGACAATTTAATCGTAAAACTAAGTTTCGAATTTGCTCTAAAAATAATTGCTTATTCTGAGGAAATTAGGCAAATGAATCGTTTCGACATGGCATCTCAAATTTTTAGAAGCGGAACATCAATAGGAGCCAATATAAGAGAAGCGCAAAATGCAGAAAGCAAAGCTGATTTTATTCATAAATTCAAAATCGCAGCTAAAGAAGCTGACTAAGTTAAGTATTGGTTATCCCTATGTAAGGAATCGGAATTTTATCCAAACCCAAGTGAAGAATTACATAAAGAAATACAATCTATAAATTTGATTTTATCAAAAATTATCTCTTCTTGCAAGAAAGCTTAATTTTCAAATCATCAAATTTTCAAATCATCAAATAATGTTAGACAAAAACGACATCGCAAAACGAATAGCCAAAGAAGTTAAAGACCGCTATTATGTAAATTTAGGAATCGGAATTCCAACTTTGGTGGCTAATTATGTACGTACTGATATTTCCGTCGAATTTCAAAGCGAAAATGGCGTTCTCGGAATGGGACCATTCCCTTTTGAAGGAGAAGAAGATGCCGATATTATCAATGCAGGAAAACAAACGATTACAACATTACCCGGAGCCAGTTTTTTTGATTCCGCTTTTAGTTTCGGAATGATTCGCAGTCAAAAAGTAGATTTAACGATTCTTGGCGCTATGGAAGTTGCCGAAAACGGCGATATTGCTAACTGGAAAATTCCTGGTAAAATGGTGAAAGGAATGGGCGGCGCTATGGATTTGGTAGCATCTGCCGAAAATATAATCGTTGCCATGATGCACGTGAACAAAGCCGGTGAAAGTAAGATTCTAAAAAAATGTACGTTACCGTTAACAGGAGTTGGTTGTGTTAAAAAAGTGGTTACTGAATTGGCCGTTTTAGAAATAACTCCAAAAGGTTTCAAACTTATAGAACGCGCGCCTGGCGTTTCTGTAGAACACATCATCGCTTCGACTGAAGCCGATTTAATCATTGAAGGAGAAATTCCGGAGATGGTTATTGATTA
>CANKLK010000118.1 GCA_947482805.1 Flavobacteriaceae bacterium | reverse complement strand
TGGAAATTATGTTACCACTATTTGGAATCAAAGGGTTAGAATTAAATATAACGATTGCTGAGATTGCGAAAACGGTTGGAATCTATTTAGGAATTCCGTTTGCATTGGCCGTAATCAGTAGATATTTCATAAAGAAATATGTAGGAGATAAATGGTTCAATCAAAAGTTTATTCCGTTTGTTTCACCAATTACGTTGATTGCATTGCTTTTTACGATTGTAGTAATGTTTAGTTTGAAAGGCGAAATGATAATCGATTTACCAATGGATGTTCTTAGGATTGCCATTCCTCTAATAATTTTCTTTGCGATTATGTTTTTCTTGATGTTCTTTGTTGCTAAGAAAATAGGTGCTAATTATCGGGATGCAGTTGCTTTATCGTTTACAGCGTCGGGAAACAATTTTGAATTAGCGATTGCGGTTTCAATTGGGGTATTCGGAATCAACAGTGGACAAGCTTTTGCAGGGGTTATTGGGCCTTTAGTGGAAGTTCCTGCGTTGATTATTTTGGTTAATGTGGCGTTTTGGTTGCGGAAGAAATATTTTATTAAATAATTATTTCAATTTTATTGCCCACAAATCATTCCCACCTTTATTTGACGGCACATCAAGTGAATTACTTTGCGACTCACCAACGATGATAAGTTCTCTTTTTGAGGTTTCAAAAAAATCGGTAGCTATATCTATATTGGTTCCGCCAAAAGTTTTTTGCCAATACAGTTTTGTATTTGCTTTATTGTCAATTTCAAAAAGCCAAAAATCATTTTGACCATTATTTGGTTTTTCATCAAATGTACCTCTAGAATTACCTACTACGACAAAATTTCCGTTTGCTATTTTTTTTATGGTTGTGGCAACATCAAAAGAGTCACCACCAAAAGATTTCTCCCATATCAGATGTCCGTGTTTATTAATATGAATTACCCAACCATCAAAGTTTCCTTTTGGATTTTTAACATCGCCATCACTGCTGTTAGAACGACCAACAATTAGATAAGAGTTATTGCCTGTTTTTGTTATGCCATAAGCCTGATCAATGGCGCTACCACCATAATTTTCTTTCCAATGTAAATCGCCATTCGAATGCAAGCTTACAACCCAATAGTCATAGCTTCCTTTGTTATGTTCTATATCAAAATCAGAACTTTCGGAATAACCAACCATTATAATATCACCATCTTCAGCCTCAACAATGTCATTCACTCTATCATTTTGAGTTCCACCAAAATAGCGATACCATACAAATTCTCCATTACTATCCAATTTTACACCTAAATATTCGCCAGAACCATGAAGTACATTTTTATGACCTATTTCATGACCTGCTCCGTTGTCTTGTGTTCCACCGCTTCCTTCAATTCCGGAATATTCGGCAAAACCTGCGATAAAAAAACCGCCGTCTCTCGTTTGAATGATTTTATGTCCGTGATCATGACCAGAGAAACCATAATTTTTACTCCAAATAATGTTGCCTTGTTCGGTAATCTTAGAGATGAAAAAATCATGTTGTCCTACATTTCCGGGAACATCACCATCATTACTGGCGCTATAGCCTGCTATGGCATAATTTCCGTCATTAGTAGCAATAATGCTCATTCCGAAATCATTGAGAGAACCACCAATGGTTTTTGTCCACGTCAAATTACCTTCAGCATCTAGTTTGGTTAACAAAATATCTGTTAAAGTATAAGATTTAACAATATCTCCATCACTACTGGCTGTATGACCTAGGATTAACATTCCGCCATCCGATGTGGCAACAACACTATTTGTATTTTCTTCTAAACTACCACCATAGGTTTTGCTCCATACTATTGCTGATTTAAACGTGATTTCTTTATCTATTGTATTGTCATCTGCACAACCAATAAAAAAAAATAAAATAAATATACAGCTTAGTCTTTTCATTACTCTACCATTAATTTTTTTGTAAAATCATTATTCACCCTAACAAAATACAGTCCTTTATCAAGTCCAGAGATATCATAGCTGTCAGAAGATTGGAATGTTCTTATTGTTTTGCCTAGGGTGTCATAAATGACAATAGAATCTATAGCAATTTTTGAATCAATTTTGAAATGAGTTTTTGCTGGATTTGGATAGATAGTATAATTTGCATTTAAAAATTCCTCGTTACGAAGAGCAGCATTTTTTCTCAAAATAAATAAACCTCTGTCAATGTCACTTACAATTATACTTCCACTTGCAAAAAATGGATAAGTATTCCAAGCTCCATTAAACTGTGCATTATTGTTACTTGGAAAGGTATCAAAAAAAGCTATTTCATTCAATGTACTTGTTGCAGTAATGGCTGACGTATTCAAAATTCTTAATCCTGCTGTATAACTTGCCAAATACATATCGTTACCTATTATGTAACCGTTATGATCAATTGCTGGAGTTGTTCCAAAATAATCACCTTTATAAACTGGATTATCCAAATCTGTCACATCAATAATTATAGATCTACCATTATTTCCTAGATTAAATTCATCTAATTCATCACATAAAATCCAATATTTTTTATCAGCTGTAAACCAACCTTGATGAGCATAGTAGTTATTATTATAAGTGAAGGTAGATATTGTAACAGGATTAGATTTGTTTGTAACATTTACAATTGCAACTTTATCTTCATTAGCTCCCATAAAAATTTCTTGTCCTTGATAATCAGGATCCGGACCATCATAAAGAACAATTTGTGCATCATGCGTGTAGCCGTCCTCATCATGACTACCAACTAGAACGGGTGCTGTTGGATTTTGCATATTTAAAATTTGAGGACCTCCGTTTACAAGATTTGTTCCATCACAATAAGTAAAACCTGTGGCAGGATTACTTGAAACAGTATGACAATTACCAAAGCCTGTATATCTGGCATCTGGTATAAAAACTTCAGGATTTGTAACATTTCGCAATCTTGTCAAATCAAATATTTGCATTCCATGACCATTTGTCTCGCTAACAATTAAAGCATGATTGTTTATAACACTAATTTCTCTCCAAGTACTTGATGTATTGTTATGACCTACTATTTTGCCTTTGTACACAGGTTGGCTAGGATTGGTAATATCAACAAAAGCAGTATGTGTCGTGCAACCCATAATTGCATATTCCTTATTGTTTAAAGGATCAGTCCAACCCCAACATCCGCTACCTTTGGTAGTACCACTCCCACCAATTTGATCAAAATTTAAACGGGACATCAAATCAATTTTATTACAAGGATATATTCCAGCAAAGCCATTAGTACAAATTGTTTGACAAAATACATTAGTGACAGTGAAAAACACCATAAACACTAGCAGTCTTTTTTTCATTTATTTTTTAATTATTGAGAGATACTATTTGATTTTTATACATGTAACGCTCTATTATCCGTAGCTGCCAATGCTGCTTCTTTAATTGCTTCTGCAAAAGTTGGATGCGCATGTGACATTCTTGAGATATCTTCGGCAGAAGCTCTGAATTCCATTGCGGTTACGGCTTCGGCAATCAAGTCGGCACAACGGGCACCAATCATATGAACGCCTAATACTTCATCGGTTTTGGCGTCAGCTAAGATTTTTACAAATCCATCTAAATCACCTCCGGCACGAGCTCTTCCTAAAGCTTTGAAAGGGAAACTTCCCGCTTTGTAGGCTACACCAGCTTCTTTTAATTGTTCTTCTGTTTTACCAACTGCAGCAACTTCTGGCCAAGTGTAGACAACACCTGGTATCAAATTATAGTCAATATGTGGTTTTTGTCCCGCTATGATTTCGGCTACCATAGTCCCTTCTTCTTCGGCTTTGTGGGCTAACATCGCACCACGAACTACATCGCCAATAGCATATATATTTGGAATGTTAGTTTGCAAATGATCGTTTACTTCAATCATACCTCTGTCAGTAACTTTTACCCCAGCTTTGTCAGCATTCAATCCGTCAGTATATGGACGACGACCCACAGAAACCAAGGCATAATCGCCTTCGAGTGTTATCATTTCTCCTTTCGCATTTTCAGCTTTAACGGTTACCGTTTTCCCTTTTCGGTCTACGGATTGCACTTTATGTGAAGTATAAAACTTCATTCCTTGTTTCTTAAATACTTTGGTCAATTCTTTAGACAGTGCAGCATCCATTCCTGGAATAATTCGGTCCATGAACTCAACTACAGAGACTTCAGCACCAAGTCTTAAGTAAACTTGGCCTAATTCAATTCCGATTACGCCACCACCAATAATTACTAAATGTTTAGGAACTTCAGGTAATTTTAATGCTTCAGTAGAAGTTATGATTCGTTCTTTATCTAATTTGATAAAAGGCAAATTAGAAGGTTTAGAACCTGTAGCGATGATGATATTTTTTCCTTCAATAGTTTCAGAAGTACCATCCGCTTTTTTGATAGCCACGTGCGTAGCATCAACAAAAGAACCCAATCCTTCAAAAACGGTAATTTTATTTTTATCCATTAAGAATTTCACTCCACCCGAAGTTTGATCAACCACAGCTTGTTTGCGGGCAATCATTTTCTCTAAATTCACTTTTACTTCCCCGGAAACTTCAATTCCGTGATCAGCAAAATGTTGTAATTCTTGGTAATGGTGTGATGAAGCTAGTAATGCTTTAGAAGGAATGCAACCTACATTTAAGCAAGTTCCTCCTAATGTTGCATATTTTTCAATGATGGCAGTTTTGAAACCTAGTTGGGCACAACGAATAGCGGATACGTATCCGCCAGGACCAGAACCTATAATGACTACGTCAAATGAACTCATAGTTATGTGTTTATTGTTTGTATTTTATTTTTTGCGTCACAAAATTACAGTTTTTATTTGACTTTTTATTAAACATTGAATCATAAAAAAAATGGAATTTATAAGGTAATTTTTAACTTTATTTTTAATTAATAAGGATAAGAATACAAGAATAAAAAAACGGATATTTTTTAATGTTAAAATTTTGAAAATCAGCAAAACTGCCATTATAATTTTCTAAATTTGATATAGAATATTAGAAGAAATTGTTTTAATGAACAATGAATAAAATGTTCTAAAGGGAGAAACTTTAACAGCAAAAGCTATTCCTTAATATGCAATTCTTATTATGCTTTACAGTTACCGTTAAGAAGAAATTTTTCCTTTTGCAGTTGGTAGAAAACCAATAAATTATAATAACCGAAACAGTAAACTGAACTGTTTAAAGTAAAAGTGGGTTAATCGTAAAAAATGTTAGATTGTATAGAAATCCGTTAGAGTGTTCTCTTTAACGGATTTTTTTATGCTATGCCTCTAGTTTATTTAGTTTACTATTCTTGATACTAAATCCAAAATATATGATTAATCCAATAAGCAACCAGCAGGTAAAATAGATCCAGTTCCACACACTCAACTCTGCCATCATATACAAACAGCATACTAATCCGAGTAAAGGTATCAATGAAAGATTTTGTTTCCAAGACCAAACCACAAAATACAACAAAGAGATTAGAAATATCCACATTGGGATTTTGTGTTTAAATAAACTGAAACCACTTTCATATTTTAAAGAATCATCAATTGGAAGTGAGTCAACTACATTTTTATACATCATAGCATCATTATAAAAAAATCCCAAGACATTTTCTATATCATCATTTTTATAATCAGTAACCTTTGTTTTTAGAAAATCAAAAACTACTTTGGTTTGTTCCTTGTCTAAAGATTTTATGATGGTTGTAGGATCATTAATTTTTTTCTCATTGGTTATGAAGTCTATAGTAGTTTGCCTATTTATCGTAAAGGCAATACTAACACCAATTAACATCAATAAAGGAAAAACGAATTTTGAATTAACATAAGGAGTTTTAAATTTCCCTCTTGGAATATCAGGTTTATTTTGTAATACCAATACTCCGGCACAAACCAATACAAAGGCAAACAAAGTTCCTATACTACACAAATCAGTTACCATGGTCAAGTTCATAAATAAAGCAGGTACAGCAACCACAAAACCAGTAACAATTGTAGCGAAAGATGGTGTTTTGTATTTTGGGTGTACTTTTGAAAATTGTTTTGGTAACAGACCATCACGGCTCATACTCATCCAGATTCTTGGTTGCCCCATTTGAAAAACTAATAATACCGATGCCATAGCAATAACGGCACTCACTCCAATAATTCCTGACATCCATTTCAAATTCAATTTGTCAAATACAAAAGCTAATGGATCTCCTACATTTAAATCGGAATAGCTAACCATACCTGTTAAAACCAAAGCAATAATAATATACAGTATTGTACAAATAATAATTGCCCACATCATGCCTCGAGGTAAATCGCGTTGTGGATTTTTGCATTCTTCGGCTGTAGTAGAAATAGCATCGAAACCAATATAAGCAAAGAAAACGGCTGAAACACCTTTAAGAACTCCACCAACACCATTAGGAGAAAACGG
>CANKLK010000117.1 GCA_947482805.1 Flavobacteriaceae bacterium | reverse complement strand
CAATAGTCTTTATCACCAATTCTTTTTCAGCTTTTGATAAAGTAGCGTTTTCGGCAGTAGTACCAAGAGCTACTATGTAATCAATTCCATTATCAATTTGGAAATTTACAATGGCTTTTAGAGCGTCAATGTCTACTGAAAAGTCTTTTTTAAAAGGTGTAACTAGTGCAACTCCGGTTCCGATTAATGATTGCATGTTATATTTTGTTTAGAATTTTTAAATATTTGAATAGTTCGGACATAAAAACTGTATAGTTTTCGGCATTGGTATCAATCATAAAATGATTCAATCGTTTATCTATTGAGGCAAAACCAACCTTAAAACTCGCTTTAGATAAATTAGAAACCAAAAGTAATGCAACTTTTTCGGTATCATAATAATTAATCAACAAATCAAAAGGTTCAGCTATGAAATTTTTAACCTCTTTTTTATCTACTGTTCCGTGCCAACTCAAATCTTTGTGACTAAAAATAGGATAATCAAAAACCTCATTCTTTTTTATTTTGTCTTTATAAACTAAAACTTTAATGTCTTTTTCTTCAATACCATTTTGAATTAACTCTTTGACAAGATCTTCTCTTTCATAAAAATAAGTTTCATCAAAAATAATCCCCACGGTTTTGATTACCTTGACGGAAGCCAAATGCTTGACATTTGACAAGTTATTTTTAACTATTTTTTTTGTTGAAAAATCCTTTAAATAATTTAAAAACATACTACTTTTACTTGAATTACAAATTTACTAAAATTAGTTCCAGAAGCGATGGTAAAACTAAAAAACTATAACTGCGTAGTAAAGCATTTTGTTTTATTATTAACATTTACTGCTGTTATCTCTTGTGCCGAAAAGAAATACGTTATCACCAAAATTGAAGGTAAAGAAATTGGAATTACAGTAGCCAATTCTGAAGTTGTTGGCTCAAGCGCAAGTGAACAGGCACAGCAAATTGAAAACTTTATTAAGCCCTACCGAGATAAAATAGATGCTGATTTGAGTGCAGTTTTGAGTAACGCAAAGGAAAGTATCGATAAATCTGGCGAATGGCAAACCCCAATGGGAAACTTTTTAGCAGATATTGCTTTTGAAAAATCCGATAAAGTATTTCAAATGCGTGAAAAAAAAGCTATTGACATTTGTTTACTCAATCATGGTGGTATTAGAAGCATTATTTCGAAAGGAAATGTAACTGCACGAACTGCTTATGAAATCATGCCTTTTGAAAATAGTGCCATTGTAATTGGATTGAAAGGCGAACAGATTTTAGAAATTGTTACTTATATTATTTCAGAGAAAAAACCGCATCCTTTAAAAGGATTAACTTTTACAATCGACAAAAACAATCAGCCTAAAAGCATTATGATTAATGGAAAAACATTAGATGATGCTAAATTATATTATGTTGTCACTTCTGACTATTTATCAAATGGAGGTGACAATATGATTTTTTTTAAAAAAGGAGTTGAAAAATATAATTTAGATTATAAGCTTCGAAATATTATTATAGATTATTTTAAGGAAAACAAAACGATTGTTCCCAATAAAGACATTAGAATTACCAAAGAATAGTATTATGAAAAGAAGAGATTTTATCCAAAATACAGCTTTAAGTTCCGCTTTTTTAGGACTTGGTGGACTATCATTGAGTAGTTTTAAAACTGATAACACAAAGCATTTGACGATACTTCATACCAACGATGTTCATAGCTATATTGACCCGTTTCCACCAACACATCCAAAAAATCCTAATATGGGTGGTGTAGCCAGAAGAGCTGCTCTGATTGAGACTATCCGAAAGGAAAATCCAAATGTTTTACTACTTGACGCAGGTGATATTTTTCAGGGAACACCTTATTTTAATTATTATGGAGGCGAATTAGAATTCAAGTTGATGAGCATGATGAAATATGATATAGCTACCATTGGAAATCACGATTTTGACAACGGTATTGAGGGTCTGTACAATCAGTTACCTAATGCAAAATTTGAATTTGTAAATGCTAATTATGATTTCACAAATACCATTATGTATGGTCATGTGAAACCATATAAAATAGTTTGCAAAGATGGAATTAAAGTTGGCGTTTTTGGAATTGGTATTGAACTTGAAGGTTTAGTGGATAAAAAAAACTATAAAGAAACTGTCTATCACGATCCGGTTAGTGTTTCTCAAGATATGGCAAGGATTTTAAAGCAGGAAGAAAAATGTGATTTGGTAATTTGTCTTTCACATATTGGTTATCAATACAAAAACGAACCAAATAAAATTAGCGATATTAGATTAGCCACATTGACAAAAGATATCGATTTGATTATTGGTGGGCACACTCACACCTTCTTAGACAAACCGACTATTATAAAAAATGCTGATGGAAAAGATGTTTTGGTAAACCAAGTCGGTTGTTATGGCGTAAATCTTGGTAGAATTGATTTTTATTTTGATAGTGATGTTTCAAAAATAGCTTCAGGAAAGTCCATTATTGTTTGATTTCTAGAAGATAATTACATTTTCATAAAAAAGACCATAGTATTAGAATCAATGCTAATTTGTTATCATTTCTAAAAAATCATTTTCTGAAATTATCGCAATTTTTAATTGATTGGCCTTCACAAGTTTAGCTGGTCCCATATTATCTCCGGCAATTACAAAGTCAGTTTTGGCAGAAATAGAACTTCCAACCTTTCCACCATTTTCTTCAATTGCTTTTTTCAAATCATCTCGAGAGAATTTCTCAAAAACACCCGAAACGACAAAGGTTTTGCCTGCTAATTTTTCTGTAGCATTTGGATTGAATTTTTCGACCAATTCCAATTGAATACCAAATTGTTTTAATCGTTCGATAATTTTAACATTCTCCTGATTTTCAAAAAATTCGATTACGCTTTGGGCTATCTTCTCTCCTATTTCATCTACCAAAATTAAATCCATTAAAGGCGCCTTTTGCAAAGCAATAATAGATTTATAGTGTTTTGCTAACTTTTTGGCTACAGTCTCACCAACATAGCGAATTCCAATCGCATACAAAACTCTTTCAAACGGAATCTCTTTAGATTTATGAACGCCATTAACTAAATTCTCAGCCGATTTTTGAGCCATTCGTTCCAATGGCAGAATTTGTTCAACGGTTAACTCATATAAATCAGCGTAATCATTGACCAAACCATTATTGAAAAGCAGAGCTACTGTTTCTCCGCCAAGACCTTCAATATCCATTGCTTTGCGCGAAATGTAATGTTGAATTCTGCCTATAATTTGTGGTGGACAACCGTAGAAATTTTGACAATAATGATTAGCCTCACCTTCGGTTCTAATTAATTCTGAATTACATTCAGGACAATGTGTTATATATATAGTTCTTTCAGAATTAGTTGGTCGTTTGGTTAAATCAACTCCAATTATTTTCGGAATAATTTCACCTCCTTTTTCAACAAAAACAGTATCGCCGATACGAATATCTAATTTTTCAATTTGATCTGCATTGTGCAATGAAGCCCGTTTCACGATTGTTCCTGCTAATTGAACCGGTTGCAAATTAGCGACCGGAGTTATTGACCCTGTTCGCCCAACTTGATATGAAATCGAATTTAATTCTGTAGAAACTTGTTCTGCTTTAAATTTATAAGCCATAGCCCAACGAGGTGATTTGGCGGTATATCCTAATTCATCTTGTTGGTGAAAGTCATTTACTTTAATAACCACACCATCTGTTTCATAGGGCAAATGGTGTCTATGTTTGTCCCAATAATTGATATATTCAAAAACTTCTTCAAGGTTTTTTGCCAATTTGGCTTCTTTTGGAACTTTGAAACCCCAATTGCGAGCTGTTTCTAAACCTTCATATTGTGATACAATACTTAAATTATTACCAACTATAAAATAGAGCAAGCATTCCAAAGGCCTTTTGGCAACTTCACTGCTATCCTGTAATTTAAGACTTCCTGAAGCGGTATTTCTTGGATTGGAATAAGGCGTTTCTCCAATTTCAATTAATTCCTGGTTCATTTTTTCAAAACCTTCAAAAGGCAAAATGATTTCACCACGAATATCAAATCGCTCTGGATATTTTCCTTTTAATTTTAGGGGAATGGATTTTATGGTTTTGATATTATTGGTCACATCATCACCTTGAAAGCCATCACCACGGGTAACAGCACGATTTAATTTTCCGTTTTTATAGGTTATAGAAATTGAGGCGCCGTCATATTTCAATTCGCAAGTATATTGTAATGTAACATTACCAAGCACTTTTTGAATTCGGTTTTCCCAATCGATTAAATCTTCTTTGGAATAGGAATTTTCCAAAGAATACATTCGGTAATCATGAACAACTGTGTTAAAATTTTTGGTAATCGTTCCACCAACCCGTTGTGTTGGTGAATTATCATCATAGAACTCAGGATGCTGGTTTTCTAATTCCTGAAGTTGTTTTAGTTTTTGGTCAAATTCAAAATCAGAAATTGTTGGGGTATCTAACACATAATAATTATGATTATGCTGATTGAGTTCATCTCGTAAATCCTGAATTGTTTTCTGAATATCCATAAAAAGAAATTGGCTATTTTAGTTGCAAATTATGTGCACTAAAATAGCCAAAATATTTTTAAAAAAGCGAAAAACTATGATTGAATAATCCCGTTTATTTGAAGGTATAATTGTCCGTCGCTTAAAATGGCACCTTCCTTTATCAAATCAAAAATGGCGGTATTTCGTTCTTCCTGATATTCCTTTTTACCCAAGTGGATTTCAACAGTATCTGTAAATATATTATCACTCAACCATTGTAAACCTTCTTTTCCCATAAAGTCGACTTGAGGTTCTAATGCTTTTAAAACAATAGATTGAATTAATTTTTCCTGACAATGAAAAAGGAAAATATGATTTTTTGAAAAATGTTCCAGGTATTTAGCATTGGATAAAACGCCTTCCCAAATTAAATCGGAGAAAACATCCAGTTCTTGTTCGGCTACTTCGGGTTTCTCGATTTTTATTTTATCCCACTCCGTTTTATCAATAGATTGAGTTGCCAGGAAGTTTGTAAATTCCTTGTGAAGAGCCTCAAATTGTTCTTTTGTTAATCTTTTATATTTCATTTTAAGATTTAAATTTTGTTATTTATCTAAAGTCTAGCCCCGATTGAAGCTAGCGACCATGTAGCGCGAAAAGCGGGAAATAGCTTCAAAAAAAAATCCCGACTTACATCGGGACTTTTATACTATATAGAGAGGTATTACACTTCAGCTACAATTTCATATGGTAATTCAACTATAACATCTCTGTGAAGTCTCACAGTTGCAGTATATTTACCTGTACGTTTTACAACTCCACTTGTGATAAATTTTCTATCTACAGTTTGACCGGCAGCTTCTAAAGCAGCGGCGATATCAATATTAGAAATAGAACCAAATAATTTTTCACCACCAGCCTTTGCTGTAATTTTAATTTCGATAGCTTTCAAAGCTTCACCTAATGCCTTTGCATCGTTTACAATTTTGGCTTCTTTGTGTGCTCTTTGCTTTAAATTTTCAGCTAACACTTTTTTTGCAGATGGAGTTGCTAAAGAAGCAAATCCTTGTGGAATTAAAAAGTTACGACCGTATCCATTTTTTACGTTTACTACATCGTCTTTAAAGCCTAAATTTTGAACGTCTTGTTTTAAGATAAGTTCCATGTTGTTGTCCTTGTTATAGAAGTTAGGTTCCACTGCTTGGGAAACCAACAACTGAGTTTATATTATTTTAATAAATCGGCCACGTATGGCATTAAAGCTAAGTGACGCGCTCTTTTTACAGCTACTGACACTTTTCTTTGATATTTTAAAGAAGTTCCTGTTAAACGACGTGGTAAAATTTTACCTTGCTCGTTTACGAATTTCAATAAAAAGTCTGCATCTTTATAATCAATGTATTTGATTCCAGATTTTTTGAAACGACAATACTTTTTAGTTTTGTTAGTTTCGATGTTTAAAGGAGTAAGATATCTGATATCTCCGTCTTTTTTTCCTGAAGCTGATTGTTGTAAATTTGCCATGATTAGTTTGCTTTTGCTTCTTTTAATTTAGTTCTTCTTCTTTCCGCCCAAGAAATTGCGTGTTTGTCCAAACTTACGGTTAGGAAACGCATAACTCTCTCGTCACGTCTAAACTCAGTTTCAAAAGCAATAAGAGCTTCTCCTGATACTTGGAATTCGAATAAATGGTAAAAACCACTTTTCTTGTTTTGGATTTCGTAAGCTAGTTTTTTTAAGCCCCAATCCTCTTTCGACACCATCTTTGCTCCTTTAGCAGTAAGAAAATCTTCAAATTTGCTTACTGTTTCCTTTACCTGAACTTCAGATAAAACGGGATTTAAGATGAAAACAGTTTCGTAATGATTCATAATAATATATGATTAAATTTTAAATTGGGCGCGAAGTTACAAT
>CANKLK010000116.1 GCA_947482805.1 Flavobacteriaceae bacterium | reverse complement strand
ATTTATTTTGCCAAAACTTCAGGCACGACATCAGGCGCTAAATATATTCCGTTAACCAAAGAATCAATGCCATTTCATATCGAAGCGGCAAGAAATGCTATTCTAAATTACATTCATGAAACCGGAAAAACAGCTTTTGTTGATGGCAAAATGATTTTCCTTCAAGGAAGTCCAATTTTGGAAGAAAAAAACGGAATTAAACTCGGAAGACTTTCCGGAATTGTGGCGCATTTTGTTCCTAACTATTTACAAAAGAATCGAATGCCAAGCTGGGAGACCAATTGCATCGAAGATTGGGAAACCAAAGTCGATGCAATAGTTGAAGAAACGTTCAACGAAAACATGACCGTGATTTCGGGAATTCCGTCTTGGGTTCAGATGTACTTTGAGAAATTGGAACAAAAAGGGAACACCCGAGCCGCAGGCGAATTGGGCGAAGCCAAACCAGTTGGAGAAATTTTCAAAAACTTCAACCTGTTTATTTATGGTGGTGTAAACTACGAACCTTATCGCGCCAAGTTTGAAAATCTAATCGGAAGAAAAGTAGATTCAATTGAATTGTTTCCCGCTTCGGAAGGTTTTTTTGCTTATCAGGATTCGCAGGCAGCCAAAGGAATGTTGCTGCTTTTGAACTCGGGAATTTTTTATGAATTTGTAAAATCAGAAGAATTTTTTATTGAAAACCCAAGAAGATATACCATTGGCGAAGTCGAGTTACATGTCAATTATGTTTTAATTATTTCTACCAATGCCGGACTTTGGGCTTACAATATTGGCGACACAATTCAGTTCACTAGCTTGAAACCCTATCGTGTAATTGTTTCGGGCCGAATCAAACATTATATTTCTGCTTTTGGTGAGCATGTTATTGGCAAAGAAGTTGAATGCGCTTTGAAAGAAGCGATGGAAAATTCCAACATTCGTATAAACGAATTTACTGTGGCGCCACAGATTGCACCAAATTCAGGATTACCGTATCACGAATGGTTTATAGAGTTTGAAAACGAACCCGAAAATCTTTCAGCATTTGCTTTGAAAATCGATAACGAAATGCGTAAACAAAACAGCTATTACGATGATTTAATTGTTGGGAAAGTTTTAAAAACATTGGTTATTTCTAAAGTTTCAAAAAACGGCTTTCAGGAATACATGAAATCGATAGGAAAATTAGGAGGACAAAACAAAATCCCGAGATTGAGTAACGATAGGAAAATAGCAGATTTGTTAAAGAGAGAATAGAAAATAGATGAAAGAAAATAGACTGTTAGTATTATTGCTTTTAATTTCTGTTACTGTTATGGCACAGGTCAAAGGAATTGTAGTTGATGAATTCAGCAAACCTATTTCATATGTAAACATCTGGGTCGAAAATGAAAACAACAGCACAACTTCAGAAGAAAATGGCGAATTCACGATTAATTGTGAACCAAATAAAAACCTTATTTTTTCAGCATTGGGTTATGAAAAGAAAACAGTAAAAGCATCAGAATCGGAAAAAGTAATTTTAAAAATAAACGCATTTGAATTGAGCGAAGTTGTCATCGAAAAACGATTTGAAACCAGGCAAATCGAAATTGGAAAAGTAAAAATCGAAAGTTACCAGGCATTCGAAAATGGGCCACGGATTGACGCCAAATTTTTCCCATACGACCCAAAATACAAAAAGACCAAATACATAAAGCAAGTCGCGATAATCACCGATAGCCAATTGGAAAGCAGTAGTTTTAAAATCCATTTTTACGGAGTTAATCCAGATGGTTCACCGGGCGAAGAACTACTGAAGAAAGACTATTTGGTTTCGGTAAGGAAAGGAGTCAAGAAGGGCTATTTCAATGTTGTGGATTTCAATTTAAGATTCCTCAAGTCTGGATTATTCGTGGGCTTTGAGAAGCTGATCATCGAAAAAAACAAATTGGAAAAGGAAGTTGTTGATTCGAATAACAAAGCAACTGCAATTCAGAAAATGTATTTCCCTTATGTACTTTACAATTATGTAGAAAGGGATTTTATCTACACCTTTTCAGGTGGAAAATGGAGCAAACAAACCAAACAGGATATTGCCAATCCATCAGATAAAATCAGGGTATACGAACCGGCAATAAACCTAATTCTGACCAACTAAAAACAAAAAACCTATATTTGATGGTTAGAAAAACAATTTAATGAAGGAAATTAAAAATATTTCGCGCTCTAGGGCGCAAGAATCGTCGGCAGCTATTGAACGATTGTACATTACCATGAGACATTTATTCAACAGAGGTTTCTATAAACCAATGGGTGTTTCGGGTGAAACTTTAAGAGAAGCCTTGCTTTCTCTAAGGCCAGAAATTTACGGAAGTATTGCAGAAGAAAAAGTAGAACTAAGCGGTTTGCTTTATGTAATTGAAAGGCTTCCTGTAGGCATTGAAGAGTGCCGTTTTATAAATTTAACTTCAGACGAAGGCTATTCAAAATCACATTTTCAGGCCATTGTTCCGCCAAAACGAAGAAGAAATTGCTATCGCATTGATAAGGAACAAATGAATGTTGAAATTACACGTGGACGTTCAGACATCTATGATATTTTGACGCATTTAACTTTTATTTTTATAGAATCTCATAAGATAAAAAACAGAGTTTTATTAGACGAGGTTGAGGTTGAGGTAACACGAGATTGGGAAAAACTAGGCGAAACAGTTTTACAAAACAAGAAGCTTACTTTAGTAGAAAAAGAAATTGCAATATCTCATGCAGCTAATGTTTTAGGCCGAAGTTTTTCGGAAGTATTAGATATTTACGAAGATTTTGCTACCAAAGAAAAACCAGATCGATTCTTGCATGTTATTTATTGGCTTGGAAAATTAGCCATAGAAGAAGTTGTCGAAAACAATAAAAGAACAATCACTTTTAGTCCAATTTTAAGAGAAAGACTAGGGCATCATATTCATGGAGAAATTTGGGCAAACAACATTAAAGAAGTATTGAAAGCCAATAATCTTCTCGAAAGACCGATTCATGTTATTAGTGCCAATATGCACAGTGTGATGAATTCCATTTTTGCGACGAATGTTTTAAAAACCAAATTCAAGGATAAATCAGATTTCTTTATTTATGAAGAATTGAGTAAATTTGACGCAAATGATGTTCGGAAGAAAGTAGAAGATGTTGCTTTAAAGCAAGGAATGATATCACTTCCGGATGATGCATCGGGAACCAATATCGACGTTCAGCTATTTGATACAGCCAAAATAGATTGGGCAAAAACCAGTTTTCCAAAAGCGAAAGTTGGTAACGAAAGTCCGGTTTTAATTGTAATGGATTATGCTTTCGGCGAACAGGCATTTGAAACTATTGATGAATTATTAAAACCATACAAAGAAGGCAAAAACATAACTTTCATGAATGTAGCATCAGTTTCGATAATGGGTAAAGCAGGAATTTTGGAAGGCGGAAAAGGCGACATTATGATTCCTTCAGCACATATCAATGAAGGAACAGCCGATAATTATCCTTTTGAAAATGAATTGACTGCTGAAATGTTTGAAGGAAATGGAATAGCCGTTTTTTCCGGACCAATGGTTACCGTTTTGGGAACGTCGCTCCAGAATAAAGATTTATTGAAGTTTTTCCACGAGTCAACCTGGGAAGTTATTGGGCTAGAAATGGAAGGTGCTTATTATCAGAAAGCCATTCAATCGGCATCAAAAATTAGGAAAAGCATTCCACAAGATGTGAAAGTAAGATATGCCTATTATGCTTCTGATAATCCATTAGAAACAGGAAGTACTTTGGCCTCAGGAGGTTTAGGCACAACAGGAGTAAAACCTACTTATTTGATTACCATTAAAATATTAGAACAAATTTTTAACGTAAAATAAAATTTTTATGAGCGCAACATCTCAAAATAATGACAATCAGGAAATTGATTTGTCACAGATTTCTAAGAAAATAGGGGATTTTTTTGAAGGCCTTTCCAATTCTATTTTTTCAGGTATCTTATACATAAAAAGGAATATAGTTATTTTTATTTCTTTGTTAATTATTGGAGTAGCTATAGGTTATTACCTTGATAAAACATCTAATTCTTATGGTCACGAGATAATAGTGGCTCCTAATTTTGGCAGCACGGATTATTTATATGATAAAATCGACTTACTTGAGTCTAAAATTAAAGAACAGGATACTGTTTTTCTGAAATCAATTGGAATCCAAAAGCCAAAATCATTGGGACAAATAGAAATAGAACCAATTATAGACATCTACAACTTTGTGAACAGTAACACAAGTTTGGCTAACAATGCTCAAAATACTCAAAACTTTGAGTTAGTAAAATTACTTTCTGAAGATGGTGACATCAATAAGGTAATTAAGGAAAAGACAACAAGTAAAAATTACGGGCGGCACATTATTCACATCAGCACAATAGGTTTTGTTACTAATAAAAGTATGATAGAACCTTTAATGACTTACTTGAACCAAAACGAATATTATCAAAATGTTCAAAATGTTTATGTAAATAACATTAAAACAAAAATGAAGCAAAACGAAGCAATTATTGGACAGATAGATAATTTGTTAAATGAATTTTCTTCAACAACTACGAAAAATCAAAAAAGTGATAAATTAGTGTATTATAATGAAAATACTCAACTGAATGAAATCATTAAGACTAAAAACAATCTCATTGGTGAATTGGGCGGACAAAGAATGGACTTGGTGAACTATGTACAAATTATAATGAAAAACAGCAGTGTAATCAATGTTAAAAACACAAAAGGAATAAACGGAAAAATGAAACTGGTAATTCCATTATTACTGTTTTTTGCTTTTATTGGTATTAATATGTTCAAGAATTTTTACAGAAGACAATCTGTAAAATTAGCATCAAAATAGGTTGTTATGAAAGGAATTATATTGGCCGGTGGATCAGGAACAAGATTGCATCCGTTGACTTTAGCAGTAAGCAAACAGTTGATGCCGATTTATGATAAACCAATGATTTATTATCCACTATCCACTTTAATGTGGTCTGGGATTAATGAAATTTTAATTATATCAACACCTCATGATTTACCATTATTTAGGCAATTACTAGGAGATGGAAAAAGTTTGGGTTGTCGATTTGAATATGCTGTTCAGGAAAATCCAAATGGTCTTGCAGAAGCTTTCATTATAGGAAAAGATTTTATCGGAAAAGATAAAGTTGCCCTGGTATTGGGGGATAATATTTTTTACGGGACAGGATTATCTGATTTATTGTTAGCGAATAATAATCCGGATGGAGGAATCATTTATGCCTACCATGTTCATGATCCTGAAAGATATGGTGTAGTCGATTTTGATAAAGATGGGAAAGTACTTTCTATTGAAGAAAAACCCGAAGAGCCTAAATCAAATTTTGCTGTTCCGGGTATTTATTTTTATGACAATGATGTTGTAGAAATCTCAGCGAATATTAGACCAAGCCATCGAGGTGAACTTGAAATTACGGATGTAAATAAAGAATATTTGAAAAGAGGAAAACTCAAAGTAAGCATACTCGATAGAGGAACAGCTTGGCTTGACACGGGAACATTTCAATCGTTGATGCAGGCCGGACAGTTCGTTCAGGTAATTGAAGAACGTCAGGGATTAAAAATTGGAGCCATTGAAGAAGCCGCCTATAGAATGGGCTTCATCGATGCAAAACAGTTAGAAAAATTAGCCCAACCACTTTTAAAAAGCGGTTATGGCAAACACTTACTTAGTTTGATTTAAGATATGAATTTTATTCCAACCAAACTTGAAGGCTGTTTTATAATTGAACCAAAAATAATCCTCGACGAACGCGGGTATTTTATGGAAAGTTTTAATGAAAACACTTTTCAAAAAGGAGTGAACCAACAAGTTCATTTTGTACAAGACAATCAGTCCTATTCATCCAAAGGAGTTTTGCGCGGGATGCATTATCAAACCGGAGAACATGCTCAGGCTAAATTAGTAAGAGTTTTGCAGGGAGAAGTTCTAGACGTTGCGGTTGATATCAGACCCAATTCACCAACATTTGGACAATATGAAGCCGTACTTTTATCCGGAGAAAATCAAACACAGTTTTTTGTTCCAAGAGGATTTGCTCATGGTTTTTTAGTGTTGAGTGATACTGCGACATTTTTCTATAAATGTGATAATTTTTATAAAAAAGAATCAGAAGGAGGAATCAGTTATAATGATCAAACCATCAATATTGATTGGGGTTTCCCAACGGAAAACTTAATTATTTCTGAAAAAGATAAAGTACAACCCAATTTAGAAAACGCCAAAAAAGCATGGTAGTTTTAGTTACCGGAGCTAACGGACAATTAGGTCAGAGTTTGCAATTTATTGCAAAAAATTATCCAGAACTTCATTTTGTTTTCTGTTCTTCTTCCGATTTAGATATAACTAATTTAGAAAGTTGCCAAGCAGTTTTT
>CANKLK010000115.1 GCA_947482805.1 Flavobacteriaceae bacterium | reverse complement strand
TGGAACAATTAATGTGCATCAAAAGAGCAGGAGCAAGTTTGATTTCGACCTATTTTGCCAAAGAAGCGGCTGTTTTATTGAATAATTGATATTAAGAGGAGAATGTCCTGTGGACATTCGGGGCATTATTTTTTTAAATGAAAAAACTAATATTAATAATAACTTTATTTTGTCTGTTTTCCTGCAAATCCAAAGAGGATAAATCTGAAACTTCTGTAGACGAAACTGCAAAAAAAATTTCAGGGCAGGAACTTTTTGAAGGCGAAGGGAATTGTATTGCCTGTCATAAACCTGATCAGAAAATTATTGGACCAAGTTTGCAGGAGATTGCTAAAATTTACAAAGACAATAAAGCCAGTATCGTTTTATTTCTTCAGGAAAAAAGTGAACCTATCATTGACCCAAGTCAATACGAAATCATGAAAACCAATTTCGCCATCACCAAAAGTATGAGTGAAAAGGAATTGAAAGCGCTGGAAGATTACATTTTTAGCTTTTCAAAATAATTTTACTGCGAACTTTGTGAAAACTTTGCGGATTTCGCGAGTAAATAAACCATAGTGAAATCCGCTTTCATAGAATCGCCACTCAGAATGACCAAAGTTGTTGGCGATGTAAACGGGATTTCCGAAATATCTGTTTTAAACAAAGGAAAAATGGTTATTGGAACATGAAAATCCTTCAAAGTAGCAATCACTTTTTTAAACTTTTTCTTTCATATTTGAATTACATGACTTAATTTTACGTCCGTAAATTCCTAAATTTAATATAATATAATGATAGAAAAAATAAATCTCAATAATATTCTTTTTATTGATATTGAAACGGTTCCCGAGGAGGAAAATTTCAAGGTTTTAGATGATGATATGAAGCAACTTTGGGAGCAAAAAACGCAATACCAAAGGCGCGAAGAATATACTCCAGAAGATTTTTATGACCGCGCCGGAATTTGGGCTGAATTTGGAAAAATTATTTGTATTTCGGTTGGGTATTTTGTTAACAAAGGATACATTAGAAATTTTAGAGTCACGTCCTTTTTTGGTGATGAAAAAAAGATTCTAAAGGATTTTTCTAATTTGTTGGACAATCATTTTAACCAAGTTCAACATTTACTTTGTGGACATAATGCAAAGGAATTCGACATTCCGTTTATAGCCCGTCGAATGATTATTAATCAAATAGCCATTCCAAATAAGCTTAATTTATTTGGGAAAAAGCCATGGGAAATTCCACATTTGGATACTTTAGAGTTATGGAAATTTGGCGACTACAAACATTTCACCTCTTTAAAACTAATGACTAAAATTTTGGGAATTCCTTCTCCAAAAGGAGATATTGATGGAAGTCAAGTGGCACACGTTTATTATGTGGATAAAGACATCGATAGAATTGTGACTTATTGTGAAAAAGATGTAATTGCCGTGGCTCAAATCTTTTTACGCATGCGAAGAGAAGATTTGTTAATTGAAGACGAAATTATTCATGTATAAAAAAAGCTTCCAATTTGGAAGCTTTTTTGATTTTCTTAGTTTCTTCTGAGAATTATTTTCTTAGTTATCGAACCCTCTTCGTTTTCGATATTTACTAAATAAATGCCATCTTGAAGGTTTTCAATCCCAAATGAAGTATTCACTTGATTAGTTTCTTTTGATAGAATTTGTCTTCCTTGTAAATCATATAATTTTATAGTTGCAGTTTCTGTTAAAGATGGGATAGCAACATTTACAATTCCTTTAGTTGGATTTGGGTAAACACTACTGTTTATAATTGGATTTGTACCAACAGACAATGCATTTTGGACATTACAAATATTTATACTGAAACTATTTATAGTCCCACCATCTTCATTATTAAAGTCAAAAACTCTCAATATCCATTCACCATCTGCAGGTAATGTATTTAGTGAACTCAAAGAATCCACAGGAGCAATTGCTCCTGAAATAGCAGGATTTCCTGAACAAGCAGGAGCAACTCCTGCATCATCCATTATACAATTAATATTTTGAAAATCTCCACAAGGAATATCTAATAAAATTATGATTGGACTTCCAATTGATGCTGGACCTTCAAGTGTAACTCTAATGTCTCCAATCCATGTGTGAGTGATATTCATACTAACTTTTAAATCGCCAATCGTATATCCACCAGTAACTGTTACCGGGACAGTAGCTTCAGAGTTTGGCACAGTTGCTATCACATTGTTTGAAAAATCAGTAGCTGTAAAGGTATTGTTACAGGCTAATGTTCCTGTGGCAAATGAATAAACAACGGCATTTGAGGCTACTCCATTTCCGCAGAAATTAGAAGGAATTATTCTCCAATAATATCTTGTTGCCTGACTTAATCCATCTAATGTGTATTCATTTTCAGTAGTAACTTCATTAAATATAAAAGAAGAAAATTCTGGATTTAACGAAACTTGAACTGTATAACTTTGAGCATTTAATTGGCTAGTCCAATTCAATTGAGTTACTGTAGACAAAGCTTGTTGGCCATCTGTTGGGTTTTGCAATGCAACCTGTTGGAAGTTTCCATTGTAAAGCCTTAATGATTTGTATCTTGTTTCGGTATCAGTAGCACTAGTACCTTTTATTCCAACAAAATATTCATTAGGTATAACATTAGATAATCCAGATATCGTCATAGTAACAACTCCATTGCTACTTAATGAAGCTGGTGAAAAAGAGGCAATAGCTCCGGCAGGAAGATCTACCGCAGTGAATGTTGTTGTGCCTGAACCTGTTTGCGTATAATTAAAAGTATACACTGCATTTTGTGTTGAACAAACTGTTAAATTATCTGAATTTGAATTAAGCGCAAATGCTGAACTGAGTCCAGTTACTATTAAAGAATACTTTTGGCCTCCGGTTTCAAGAACTCTTTTATGACTTACGGTTATTGTATATTGACCAGCCGGTGGATTGTCAATTTTAATTTGTTCGATATTATCAACAGCATTATCTCCTGTTCTAATTGCAGGGCTTTCAATATCTGTAGTTAATTTCCATGGATAATAAGTGGTTCCGTTTCTAGTGATTCTAATATCTAAATCGTTTACTAAAGCAGGAGTCGGGTCATTAGCTCCTAAAGTACCATTATTAGCTGCTCCGGGAAGATCAGTCCAACCAATAGAAGCTATAAGAGGAGTCGTTCCATTAGAATTTACATTCATTGTAAATGTCTGCCCTGAATTTAAATTTTCTTCTGAAATCCAGGAGGAAAGGCCGTTATTTGTGATTGTTTCGGCAGCTACTTTTGCATTCAATAATCCCCAACCAAATACAGGATCTGGGCCAATTTGTCCAGCATCATCAGCAGTATGACAAGCTATGCCTTTAAGCGTTGCGGAACGCATAAAACTATTAGTTATATTTTTATTATGTTGTTGCAGTAATATTAATGTTCCAGCTACATTTGGTGAAGACATTGAAGTTCCTGAAGAACTTTGTGTAGCGGTATTACTAACATTACTACTTGAAGTTAATCCTGTTCCGTTTCCAGTAATATCTGGTTTTATTCTTAAATCATCAGTTGGTCCTTGACTACTTGATGGATTAATAAGAATATTTGGTAATACTACTGTTCCGTTTGTTGCAGTTGTAACATCTTGACAATTAGCAACAATCAAAGAGTTTTTAGCTGTTTTATCTGATGTAAGTTTATCATAACCAAAACTAAGAGGTTCTGGGTTATTGTTATTTTGACCATCATTTCCAGCTGACATTACAGGAAGAAAATAGGGAGCCTCATAAGTAATGTTATCCCAAGCAGCCGCATCAGAAGAATACCCGCCAATAAACCATGAAGGAACTGTAACACCATTATTTGTTATAGGCACTCCATAAGAATGATTTGATATAAGCATACCGCCTATAGCTTCAGAAATAGCTTCAGAGCTATCATCTGTCCAATTAAAAGTTCTCGCATTGGCTTGAAACGCCATTCCTTTAATATTTGCCGGATTGGCACTAGCAATCATTGTTCCTGTAACGTGTGTTGCATGGAAAATATTTGCTGGATTAGAAGCATCATCACCAATTGTTACTCTTCCGCCAAAAGCATTGTGAGTAGTTCTAACATTGCCACCGTCCCAAACTCTTACAGTCATCCCTTGTCCATTTAAGTTTAATCCCAGAGAACCACCAGTGTTTAAGTGATTAGTTCTAGTAGATTTTGCAGCATCAACATTGTTAGTAGAATAATAAATTGGCAACCCTTCTGGAGAAAGTCTCATCAACTCAGAAACACTTCCATCGTCTTTTATAGTATAGATTGGCCAGTTTTTGGCTTGAGCCATTTTGACAGCTTTTTCTTTTTCTTCATGCGCTTTTTTTCTATAAAAAGCTTCCATTTTATTGAGCTTTTCTAAATCATAGTTAGCAATAATTTTTTTTATATCCGCCTGAGATTGGCCATAGAAGTTTAAAGAAACAAACAAAATTGCCAATAATAAGAAGTAATTCTTTTTCATAAGTTTTATAGAAATGAATAATTTGTAATTAAAAGTCAGCTAATATAGAAACACTAGATTAAAATTTGTATTTTATTAACAAATAATCATCGAAATTTATGTTTTGTTTAAACCTTACTAAATGCATTGAATAAAAATTGACTTTAATTTTTTAATTCAAAATCGATAAATGCTATATTTACAAAAAAACAACTCATGATTTTAAGTAGATTTTGGCTAGCTATTTTTGTTTCATCTATAGCCTTTGTAATAGTTAGTTTGAGTATTGGGAACAGCTATACCATTGATAATGTTTTGAATGGGAAAAAGGATGATCCAATTTTAATTTCAGAAAAATATTTGGAACAAGTTCCGAAATTTGTAATGGACAGTATCAAAAATGCACCTGAACAAACCATGATTATCGATAGGGATACGCTAAACGCAGACACCACATATATATATAAAGCAAAGACTGTTAAAATTTATTCAGGTGTTCAAAAATCGGATGGATTACTACCAACTTGTAAAAGCAGTTTGCTTGATTTAATCATTCCGTTGATTGCCTATTTGGCTTTTTTCTGTGGATTGATGGAACTTTTAATCATTTCTGGAGCATCCGAAAAATTGGCAAAAGTCTTAAGTCCAGTTTTCGTAAAAGTCTTTCCAACGGTGCCTAAGAATCACGAATCTATTTCCTATATGACTTTAAATTTTGCAGCAAATTTTCTTGGATTGGATTCTGCGGCAACACCATTTGGGTTAAAAGCCATGCAAAGTTTACAAGAAATTAATCCCAATAAAGATAAGGCTAGCGATGCTCAAATTATGTTCATGTGTTTACACGCCTCGGGACTTACATTGATAGCAACTTCGATAATTGGCTATCGTGCAGCTGCCAATGCTACTAATCCGGCCGACGTTATGTTGCCCTGTATTATTACATCATTTATAGGTACAATTGCTGCTTTTCTAATAGTTGGATTTAAACAAAAAATAAATTTCAAAAGTGCGTCATTAGTAATTGGCTTAATGGTTTTAATTTCCGCAATTGTGGGGTTGTTGATGTATGTAAATCATTTAGATCTAATAGGTAAAAATTATTTTACTTCAAATCTTTCAGCCTTGATATTGGTTGGAATTATTGCATTTACTTTAATCTTATCATTTATAAAAGAGAAAAAATTTACAGAGGCTAATACTACAGTTTATGAGTCATTTGTAGAAGGAGCTAACAAAGGTGTTAAAACTGGAGTAACAATTTTCCCATATGTGATGGGAATGTTAGTGGCAATTTCTTTATTCAGAAATAGTGGTTTATTTGAAATTATTAGTAATTGGATTGCTTTTATTTTTTCTAATATGGGTGTAACCAAAGAAATTACCGATGCTTTACCAGTTGCGCTTCTCAGACCTTTTAGCTCTGCAGGATCAAGAGGGTTTTTAATAGATTCAATGAATACTTTTGGCGCTGATTCCTTAACTGGCAGGCTGAGCAGTATTTTTCAATGCAGTGCCGAAAGCACTTTTTATGTCATAGCGGTTTACTTTGGGTCAATAAATGTTAAGAACACACGTTACACACTCGGAACCATGCTTTTGGTTGATTTGGTTTGCGTGATTACCGCAATTTTTGTGGCAAGTTGGTTTTTTTAGAATATAAACAGAAATTCCAATGTCGTTTACCGAATCTTTTTCCGATTTTTATAACCATGTTAAAGCAAGTTTGGCCGATGGAACTTTTGCTAAACTAACCATGGCAAAAACCATTGGGAACACTGATTTGATGAATATCTATGCTCGCCCAATTGTAGAAGAAGGTGTCTTAAAACTAGAACTTAAATACAAATTCCAGCAAGAAGAACTAGTCGAAATTCATACTATTGATAATGCACGTGATACCTTGGTTTTGTATATCAATAATCCATTCTTGTCTGCAATATTGTTTACGACCGAATTTGATTTGACGTATAAACTGAATAAAAAACGAGCAGTCAGCATCACTGAAAAAGTGAATACTTTTGGGAATGCTTCCGAAGTTTTGTTGGAGTATCTTAATCAATAACCATCTCCGGAATTTCTCCTTCAATGATTAAATCGGCTTCAGTCGAAGCGATGATGTGTTCTACAGAAACGCCAGGCGCGCGTTCTATAAGTTTGAAACCTTTTGGAGTTATTTCTAAAACGGCCAATTCAGTAACCAC
>CANKLK010000114.1 GCA_947482805.1 Flavobacteriaceae bacterium | reverse complement strand
TTAGCCGACATTGGCCACTTTGAAAGTGAAAGATTTACAAAAAATTATATTGTTGATTTTCTTAAGAAAAAAATACCTAATTTTGCAATCATTTTTTCGGAAGAAAATACAAATCCAGTTAAGTACTTATAAAATATGGCAGCTACAAAAGAACTAAATGTTGAAGACAAATTAAGAGCTATTTATGACCTCCAAATCATAGATACAAGAATTGATGAAATCAGAAATGTAAGAGGCGAATTGCCTTTAGAAGTGGAAGATTTGGAAGATGAAGTTACTGGTTTAACCACTCGTTTAGAAAAATTAAAAAGTGACTTGGATATTATTGAAGAGCAAATTAAGAATAAAAAAAATGCCATCGACGATCATCAAGCTGCTATAAAAAAATATACCGCACAACAAAAAGAAGTTCGTAATAATAGAGAATTTAATTCATTAACTAAAGAAGTTGAATTTCAGGAATTGGAAATTCAATTGGCCGAAAAACAAATCAAAGAATTAAAAGCTTCTATCGAACACAAAAAAGAAGTGATTGCCAATTCTAAAGAAAAATTAGACCAAAAAACTACGCATCTTAAACATAAAAAAGCAGAATTGAGCGATATCATGGCAGAAACTCAAAAAGAGGAAGCCTTCTTAATTGAAAAATCTGCTGAATATGAAGCGTTAATTGAAGAAAGATTATTAGCCGCATACAAAAGAATTCGTTCAAGCGTGCGTAATGGTTTAGCGGTTGTATCTATTGAGCGTGGTGCTTCGGCTGGATCGTTCTTTACCATTCCACCACAAACACAGGTAGAAATTGCAGCCAGAAAAAAAATCATTACCGATGAGCATTCAGGAAGAATTTTGGTAGATGCTTCTCTAGCTGAAGAAGAAAGAGAAAAAATGCAAAAATTATTTGCGCACCTGTAATATACTAATCCCGATACTTTCGGGATTTTTTTATGAAGAAAATTCAATATTTAATCCTCACAAAATCAATTGGGCTTTATCTCAACGCATTAAGCTATGTCAATTTAGAAAAAGCTAAAACACAAGCATACCAACTTTTTAGCCAACCCAGAAGAGGAAAAATCCAAAAAGAAAAATTGCCAAAAACACTTCAAAGTGCCGCTTTGGAAACTTTTGAATACCATAATGAAAAGTTTCAAGCCTACATTTGGAAGGGCACCCGAGGCAATCCCGAAGCTTCGGGAGAACGGAGTGAAGCTAATAGTGAAGTAATCTTATTAATTCACGGTTGGGAAAGCAATGCTTCACGCTGGAAAAAATTATTGAACTACCTAAATCCTTTAGGAAAAACCATAGTAGCAATTGATGGTCCGGCTCATGGATTAAGTGAAGGCAAAGAATTCAATGCTCCAAAATTTGCAGAATACATAAATATAGTAGCTCAAAAATACCAACCAAAAATTATCATCGGGCATTCTATAGGCGGAGCAGCAGTTTCTTTTTATCTCAACAAATACAATGATAAAACAATAGAGAAAGTTATACTTTTAGGAGCTCCTTCCGATTTTAAAATCATTGCAAATAATTTTGTCAAACTTTTGAGTTTAAACAATAGGATAAAACATAAACTAGAAAAATACTATTTAGAAAAATTCAGTATCGATATCAATGAATTTTCCGCACATAAATTTGCGCAAAACTTTACCCAAAAAGCATTAATCGCGCATGATACAGAAGACAAAGTCGTGCTTATAGATGAAGGCCGCAAATATGCAGACACATGGAAAAATGTCATTTATATCGAAACTAGTGGTTTAGGACACAGTATGCATGACGCCGATTTATATCAAAAAATAGTTGCTTTTATTGAGCAATAGAAGCACAACATTTTCAATTCTTCAGAACTTTTACTCCTACTAGTTATTTACACTATTTTTATTGTCTTACTGAGAGTATACATTTCTGCAGACAGGCAGTCCAAGTTATCTAGAAAAAAAAGGAATTCCACTTCCACCTTGTCAGGTCTAGTTAGAAGGTTTTCCTTTACTTACTAACACTCTAAAAAACTGAAAATCAATTCAACATAAAAGACCACTTTACTTTTTTTCCATTTCAGTTAAAAAAATACAATTCAACACTAAATATTTCCTATTTTTAACAAAATCATTACTTATTACTTTTACTAATTATTCCTAATCATGAAAATAGATAAAATACAAGCACTTCGCGGTCCTAATATTTGGAGTGTTCAACGTAAGAAATTAATCCAAATGCGTCTTGATTTGGAAGAAATGGAACAATTCCCAACCAACAAAATTGAAGGATTTCGTGAAAGAATAGAAGCCATGTTTCCAACAATGATAGAGCATCGATGTTCTGAAGGTGTACCAGGTGGATTCTTTTCCCGTATTGAACGAGGCACTTGGATGGGACATGTAATTGAACATATTGCTTTAGAAATTCAAACTTTAGCAGGAATGGAGACTGGTTTTGGAAGAACACGCGAAACCAAAACTCCGGGAGTATATAATGTAGTTTTTAGTTATACCGAAGAAAATGTCGGAATGTTTGCTGCCGAAAGTGCTGTTGCAATTGCAGAGGCTTTAATTGCCGGAACACCTTATGACCTTGAGGCCGATATTCAGAAAATGCGTGAAATCAGAGAACGCGTTCGTCTTGGCCCATCAACGGGAAGTATCGTTGAAGAAGCAGTTTCGAGAGATATTCCTTGGATTCGATTAGGAACAAACTCATTAGTTCAATTAGGTTATGGTATCAACCAAATGCGTTTTCAAGCTACCATTACTTGTAAAACGAGTAGCATTGCTGTTGATATTGCATGCAACAAAGAACAAACTAAAAAAATGCTCGACGCCGCTTCTATACCGGTTGCCAATGGAGGAATTTGTGTAGATGAAGATGATTTAGATGATGTTATTCAAAAAATTGGTTTTCCAATTGTTATTAAACCATTAGATGGAAATCATGGCAAAGGTGCTTCAATCAATGTAAAAACCAGAGAAGATGCTGTTGACGGTTTGGCTTATGCTAAAAAATATAGTCATCGTGTTATTGTAGAAAAATTTATTACAGGCCATGATTTCAGGGTTTTAATTATTGATAACAAATTAGTTGCTGCCGCAAAACGTGAACCAGCACATGTAAAAGGTGATGGAAAACATACCATCCAACAATTAATTGAAGAAACCAATAAAGACCCACGTCGTGGTTATGGTCATGAAAATGTCTTAACTCAAATTGATGTTGATAGAGATACCACCGATTTATTAGAAAAATTAAATTATACTTTAGAAACTGTTCCAAAAAAGGGTGAAGTTGTTTATTTAAAATCAACTGCGAATTTGAGCACGGGAGGAACTTCTATTGATGTAACAGATATGATGCATCCCGAAAATATTTTCCTTTGCGAAAGAATTTCCCGTGTCATCGGATTAGACATCTGTGGTGTTGATATTATGGCTGAAAATCTAACACAACCTTTGAAGGAAAATGGCGGTTGTATTTTGGAAGTTAATGCTGCACCTGGCTTTAGAATGCACTTAGCGCCATCAGAAGGATTACCAAGAAATGTTGCCGCTCCAGTTATTGATATGCTTTATCCTCCGGGAAAACCAAGTCGTATTCCAATTATTGCCGTTACTGGAACCAATGGAAAAACTACCACTACTCGACTATTGGCTCACATTGTAAAAAATAATGGTTATAAAGTTGGATTTACTACCTCTGACGGAATTTATGTGCAAAACCACATGATGGAAAAAGGCGATACTACCGGACCTGTTTCTGCTGAATATATATTGAAAGATCCAACAGTAGAATTTGCTGTTTTAGAAACTGCTCGTGGCGGAATTCTTCGCTCAGGACTTGGTTTTAGCCGATGTGATATTGGGATTATTACCAATATTCAGGAAGATCATTTAGGATTGAGTGATATTCACACTTTAGAAGATTTAGCTCGTGTAAAAAGTACGGTTGTAAAAAGCGTTAAGAAAGATGGTTGGGCAATTTTGAATGCCGAAGACGAGCAATGCTTGAAAATTGCCAATGAATTAAGCTGTAATATTGCTTACTTTAGTATGGATGAAAACAATCCTAAAGTAAAAAAGTTTTCCAAAGAAGGTAAAATTGTAGCTGTTTATGAAAATGGATTTATAACTATCAAAAAAGGAGAGTGGAAAATCAGAGTCGAAAGAGCGACTCATGTTCCTTTAACTATGGGCGGAAAAGCCAAATTTATGATAGCCAATGTTTTAGCCGCAACTTTAGCAAGCTATTTACAAGGATTTAAAACCGACGACATTAGTTTATCATTACAAACATTTATCCCAAGTGCTGCACAAACACCGGGAAGAATGAACATATTCGAGTTTAAAAAATTCAAAGTTTTAATCGATTTTGCTCACAACCCATCAGGATACAAAGGCATAGAAGACTTTTTACAAAGTGTTGATGCCACAAAAAAAATTGGAATTATAGCTGGCATAGGTGACCGCCGTGATGAAGATATTAAAGAATGTGCCACTATTGCGGCGCGAATGTTTGACCACATCATCATTCGTCAAGAGAAATATTTACGTGGCAGAACCGAAGATGAAATCATTGGTTTGATAATGGAAGGAATTGCTGCTAGTGGCAGAGATGTCACTCACGAAATTATATCTAAAGAGGTAGACGCAATCAAACATGCAATTACTAACGCAGGAGAAGGCACTTTCATTACTGCTCTTAGCGATGTGGTGACCAATGCTATTGAAATTGTTCAAGAATATTTGGACAAGGAAAGTGAAGAATAAAAGAGTAACAAAAAATCTCAAACACTAACGTTTGGGATTTTAATTTTTATCAAATGAGTAATCTTAAAACACTAGTAAATCAATTAGAATCATATATCGCTAATTATGAAAAAGTAAACCTAGCGGTTTCTCATTCATCTATCGGTTGGCATATCGACCATAGTTTGATGGTCATAAATGGAATTATAGACCAATTAAAAAAGTCAAATCCTGAAAATTATAAATGTCGATTTAATTTTAATAGAATTTTCATCCAAAGCATTAATAAAATTCCGAGAGGAAAAGTAAAAGCTCCGAAAGTGGTTCAACCTCTCGAACCCGCGACAGTCACTCTACTTATTTCAAAATTAGAAATTGCAAAAAATAGTTTAGTTGATTTGGAAACTCTTAACGCTAATTCTTATTTTACCCATCCTTACTTTGGCGCTTTAAATCTAAAAAAAACACTTTGGTTTTTAAATCTGCATACAAATCATCACCTAAAAATTATTAAAGATATAGCTGATAATGTATGATAATTTAAAATTTGAAATACTGTTTTATGCTATATTTACGTCCAAAAAAACTACTTCATGAATAAAATTTTTCTACTATTCGTTTCTTGTCTGCTGACTTTTTCAACTCAGGCACAATTAAAAAAAATCTCATTAGAAGATGCTGTTTTACAGCAAAACAGAAAATTTGGATCAGATAAATTAACCGGTTTTCAATGGATACCTAATTCAAGTAATTATAGTTATTACACCGATTCTTGGACCAAAATGATGAGTGCCAATGTGGCCAAAAAAGAAGCTACTGAATTAGTAAAACTAAGTGATATCAATTCAGCACTGGGAACAAAATTGATAAATTTCTTTGGCATACAATGGATGGACACCTCTACGCTTTTAATTTCAGAAGCTGGAAAATTTTATAGTTATAACATCAATTCTAAATCGGGTAAACTACTTCATGAAATTCCTGAAACTGCCGAGAATCAGACTTTTGATGATGCAAAAATAAATATAGCTTTTACGGAAGCAAACAATTTATACTTCTTAAATAAAAACAAAGAAAAAATAGCAGTTACCAATAATTCAGATAAAAATATTGTTTCAGGGCAAACCATTTCTAGAAATGAATTTGGAATTAATGGTGGTATTTTTTGGTCGCCCAAATCAAGTTATCTTGCTTTTTATCAAAAGGATGAAACCGATGTTGCTGATTATCCCTTATTAGATATTAATGAAACACCAGGAAAATTGGTTGCTACCAAATATCCAATGATTGGACAAAAATCGGAAAAACCAAAAGTTGGTATTTACAGTTTGACAACAGGAGAACTATTTTTTATAACTCCAAAAAATCATGCTGACGATTATCTAACTAACTTGGCTTTCACACCAGATGAAAAATTTATTTTGATTGCTGAGTTAAATCGCGGTCAAAATGATATGAATTTGAATTTATATGAAACTTCTTCAGGAAAATTTGTGAGAACACTTTTCAACGAAAAAAATCCAAAATGGGTTGAACCAGAACATCCTACATTTTTCCCAAACAATAAATCGAATAACTTCGTTTGGATTTCTGAAAAAGACGGATTTAACAACCTTTACTACTACTCTATTGACGGAAAATTAATTAAACAATTGACAGCCAATAAATTTCCAACTCGTGAAATCCTTGGAACCAATACTGCTGGAACCGAAATTTATTTTAAAGCAACGGGAGAAAAAGGCATCAATATGTTGGCGTATAAAGTAGATTTAAAAGGAAAACAAACTTTGATTACCAAAGACGAAGGCGTTCATAACGTTGTAATTTCAACGGATGGCAATTGGTTTTTTGACGAATATTCTAATCATTCAACACCTTCAAAATCATTATTATATGATAAAAATTTAAAAGCGACTACGCTATTAGAAAGCAAAAATAAATACGACGGTTACGAAATCGGTAGTGCCGATATTAAAACCATAAAAGCTGCTGATGGCACAAC
>CANKLK010000113.1 GCA_947482805.1 Flavobacteriaceae bacterium | reverse complement strand
GACGAAAATCAGCGTGCTGAAATTGAGGCAGTTTCAGACCTAATAAAAGCTGAAGTAAACGTGAAAGAAATCGAACTTTTGGACGACGCTTCGGGGGTTTTAGTAAAGCAAATTAAGCCAAATTTCAAAGCACTTGGACCGCGCTTTGGAAAAGACATGGGATTGATAGCCAAAGAGATACAGAATTTATCTTCTGAACAAATCAACGAATTAGACACAAAAGGTGAATTGGCGCTTGTTATTTCGGGAAATAGTATAATTTTAACATCCGATGATGTTGAGATTTCCTCTCAAGATATTCCAGGGTGGTTAGTGGCAAATGCTAACGGAATAACGGTTGCTTTAGATATTACCTTAACAGAGGAATTGATTAATGAAGGAATAGCAAGAGAATTAGTTAACCGAATCCAAAATCTAAGAAAAGATTCTGGGTTTGAAGTTACAGATAAGATTAAAGTTCATTTACAGCCAAGTGATGGTTTAGAAAAAGCAGTAGCAGCGAATGAAAATTATATCAAATCGGAAACACTAACAGAAACATTAGTTTTTGTAGATGATTTGGATACAGGAACAGAAATAGAATTTGACAACATAAAAACAAGAATATTAATCTCAAAATAGAAATAAGATGGTAGAAGAAAAAATGAGATACTCAGATGCAGATTTAGCAGAGTTCAAAGAAATAATTTTACAAAAAATGGAGAAGGCAAAAATTGACTTAGAGCTAATAAAAAGTGCCTATATGAATGACTTAAACAATGGAACTGATGATACATCACCAACATTTAAAGCATTTGAAGAAGGTAGCGAAACCATGTCAAAAGAAGCCAACTCACAGTTAGCCATTCGTCAGGAGAAGTTTCTACGCGATTTAAAAAATGCGCTTTTCCGTGTAGAAAATAAAACATATGGTGTTTGTAAAGTAACAGGAAAACTAATTTCGAAAGAAAGATTACGTATTGTTCCTCATGCTACAATGAGTATTGAAGCTAAAAATTTACAACGATAATAACTTTACAATTAATAATGTTACGCTCCAAACGGGGCGTTATTTTTGCGACACATGAGGCCGAAGGCCGAATTGTATGAAGTAACTAAAACCAAAAAATGTCCTTAAGAAATTCCATTTTAATCATTGCTATTATTTTATTGGTTGACCAATTCGTCAAAATTTATATAAAAACTAATTTTGTTTATGGCGAAGTCGGGCAAGTTGATGTTGCCAGTTGGTTTAAAATATTGTTAATTGAAAATGAAGGAATGGCTTGGGGAGCAAAAATTCCTGGTACTCATGGTAAATTAATCCTAACTGTATTCAGAATTTTAGCAGTTTTTGGAATTGGCTATTGGTTGTATGATTCTAGCACAAAACATAGTTCTAAATTTTTGATGGTCGCAATCGCTTTAATATTTGCAGGTGCCGTTGGAAATATTATAGATTCTGTTTTTTATGGTGTTATTTTCGATGACAGCTATAATAATTTAGCAACAGTATTTGCAGAAAAACCATACGGTACCTTGTTTCACGGAAAAGTGGTCGATATGTTATATTTTCCTATTATTGAGGGAAACTTTCCAAATTGGTTGCCTATTTGGGGAGGACAGCCATTCAAATTTTTTAATGCTATTTTTAACATTGCCGATATGGCGATTTCAACAGGTGTTGGAATTTTGATTGTGTTTAACAAAAAAGCATTTGCCCAAAAGACTTCTATAGGAACGAATAGTTAGTCGTTGGCGTAACACAATAATCTAAACGAATATCAGTTGGAGAAACTTCATCTATCGTTTCTTCAGGGTCAAAAAAGGAAAGCCCAATTTTGATTACATCTTCAGGGCATTTAGATAAAAAAGTATCATAGAACCCTTTGCCATATCCTACTCTATTCCCAAATTTGTCATAGGCTAAAAGCGGCACAAAAACGACTTGTATTTTAGCATTCGGGACTTCGATACCATCAACGGGTTCGTAGATGTTGTATTCGTTTTTTTGAAATTTAGTATTATCGGTTAACAAATAATTGGTCATTTCAAGCGTTTCAAAATTGCTTTTGGCAACTACAATTTCTTTGTCTTTTCCTGCTACTATTTGAAGAATGAATTCAGTTTCTACTTCCTTTTGCTCTTCGATAGTAAGAAATAAATGGAAATAGGTTTTCTCCCAGACGTTAAGCTCTAACAATCTATTAGCAATAGCTAAACTCTTGTCATCAATTTCGTCTAGCGATAATTCTTGGCGCAAGGCTTTATATTTAGCTCGGAGTTCTTTTTTGTTCATACTTCAAAAGTACTTTAATTTTTATAACTTTGAAATCCTAAATCCTCATTCCTAAATCCCAAATGAATATTCCTTCTATCGAACTTCAGATACAAACATTGCCCGACAATCCGGGCGTGTACCAGTATTACGATAAAGAAGGCAAAATTTTGTATGTTGGGAAAGCAAAAAATCTCAAGAAAAGAGTTTCATCCTATTTCAATAAACAACATGATAATGCTAAGACTAATGTCTTGGTCAGGAAGATTGTCGAAATAAAACACATAGTAGTTTCTTCAGAGCAAGATGCCCTTTTGCTGGAAAACAATCTGATAAAAAAACTTCAACCGCGATACAATGTGCTATTGCGTGATGATAAAACCTATCCTTGGATTTGCATCAAGAAAGAACCTTTTCCCCGAATATTTCCTACTCGAAGAATGACCAAAGATGGCTCGGAATATTTTGGCCCTTATACCAATTTTAAAACGGTAAATATCATTTTAGATTTAATCAAAGAGTTGTATCCGTTGCGAACTTGCAACTATGATTTAAGCGAAAGCAATATCAATTCAAAAAAATACAAAGTCTGTTTGGAATACCACATAGGCAATTGCAAAGGGCCGTGTGAAGGATTTGAAACGTTAGAAAATTATCAGAAACAAGTTGATGCCATTCGCCAAATTTTGAAAGGAAACTTTAAAGACAGCATGCGCGATTTCAAAAAAATGATGCAAGATTTGGCTTCCGAAATGAAATTTGAAGCAGCACAAAAAGTTAAAGATAAGATTATTGTTTTAGAAAATTATCAATCTCGTTCCACCATTTTAAATCCAAAAATTTCTAACATTGATGTGTTCTCAATTGTTTCAGATGAAACTATGGCGTATGTCAACTTTTTACAAATTTCACATGGTGCTATCATTCGGTCGTTTACATTGGAACTCAAAAAGAAACTGGATGAAACAGATCAAGAATTGTTAGAGCTTGCTGTGGTAGAACTTCGGGATCGATTTCAGTTGAATTCAAAAGAAATTATACTGCCTTTTGCTTTAGATTTTGGTTCTACAATAAAGGTTACTGTTCCGCAACTCGGAGACAAGAAACAGATATTAGACCTTTCTGAAAGAAATGCAAAGTACCAGCGATTAGAACAATTAAAACAAATTCAAATAGTTGATCCGGAACGTCACACGAATAGAATTATGGCCCAAATGCAAAAAGATCTACGTCTTTCTTTTGAGCCCAGACATATTGAGTGTTTCGATAATTCAAATATTCAAGGAACCAATCCCGTTTCGGCTTGTGTTGTCTTTAAAGACGGCAAACCAAGCAAAAAAGACTACCGTCATTTTAATATTAAAACTGTTGAAGGCCCAAATGATTTTGCATCAATGGAAGAAGTGGTTTACAGAAGATACAAACGGCTTTTAGATGAAAATCAACCATTACCACAATTAATTATTATCGATGGAGGAAAAGGCCAGTTATCATCGGCATTAAAAAGTATTGATGATCTGGGTTTGCGCGGGGAAATTGCTATAATCGGAATTGCTAAACGATTGGAAGAATTATTTTATCCTGGGGATTCAGTTCCTTTATATTTGGATAAAAAATCGGAAACGTTAAAAATCATTCAGCAGCTGCGTAACGAAGCACACCGTTTTGGAATTACACATCATCGCGATAAGCGAAGTAAATCCGCATTAAATTCGACCATAGAACTGATTCCGGGAATTGGCGAAAAGACGATGCTGACGTTACTAAAACATTTTAAAAGTGTTAAAAGATTAAAATTAGCCACTGAAAAAGAAATTTCTGATGTTGTTGGAGTATCAAAAGCCATAAAAATTTCCGAATTTTACAAAAACGAATAGCAAGTGCAGAAAGAGTCATTAGCCATTAATCCAAAGCCGTTAGCCATTAGCCAAAAGCCATTAGCTAAAATAAGTCTTTTCGGTAAAGCATATTTAACTTTTGCCTATTGCCTATTGCCTATTGCCTTTCTATTACTTACAATTACTTCATTTTCTCAGGAAACTACAAAGCGTCCCAAAATCGGCTTAGTATTAAGTGGTGGTGGCGCTAAAGGATTTGCACACATAGGAGTTTTAAAAGTTCTTGAAGAAGCTGGGGTAAAAGTTGATTATATTGCGGGAACAAGTATGGGGGCTGTAATTGGCGGACTATATGCTTCGGGTTATAGTGCCACACAAATAGATTCTATTTTTTATAACACTGACTTCGATGAATTACTGCAAGATTATATTCCTCGTTCTTCGAAAAGCTTTTACGAGAAACAAAATGATCAAATGTATGCACTTACGTTACCATTTGACAAACTAAAAATAGGAGTCCCAATAGCACTTTCTAAAGGAATGTATAACTATAATCTCTTATCTAAACTTACTCATAAAGTGAGATATGTTAGAGATTTTAATAAGCTACCGATACCTTTTTTGTGTATAGCAACTGATATAGAAAAAGGAGAACAAGTCATTTTGAAAGAAGGCTACTTGGCCCAGGCAATGTTAGCGAGTTCTGCATTTCCCTCTTTATTTTCACCAGTTGAAATAAATGGGAAACTCCTAATTGATGGAGGTGTGGTAAACAATTATCCAATTGAAGAAATTCGTAAAATGGGAGCAGACATTGTTATTGGTGTTGATGTTCAAGACGATTTAAAAGACCGTAATTCTTTGAAAGATGCTACACGGATTTTAGTTCAAATCTCTAATCTGGAAATGATTAAGATAATGAAAGACAAACAAAAACTAACCGATATTTATATCAAACCAGAAGTTTCAGACTATGGTGTAATTTCATTTAGTGAAGGGCAGGAAATTGTTAAGAAAGGAGAAGAAGCTACATTTGGAGTCTACCAGCAACTTAAAAAGCTAGCCGATACAACTATAGTTTATAAACTCAATGAGGTAAAGGTAAAAAAGGATTTTTTACAAGTTAAAAGCATTTCAATAAACAAATTAGATAATTATACCAAAGCTTATGTTTTAGGGAAACTTCGTTTTAATAATGGCAAAAAAATCACGTATGAAGATTTAAAAATCGGAATAAATAATATCAATGCTACTCAGAATTTTAGCAGAATTAGTTACACTCTTGAAAGGAAAGAAAACGAAGACGAATTAAAATTAAGTTTGACCGAAAACCCCACCAAAACGTTTTTGAAGTTCGGACTACATTATGATGGTTTATACAAAAGTGCAGTTTTAGCTAACATTACTCAAAAAAAATCGTTGTTTAAAAATGATGTGGCATCTCTTGATCTTGGACTTGGAGATAATATCCGGTATAATTTTGATTACTATATTGACAATGGTTTTTATTGGAGTTTTGGAATAAAATCACGTTTTAATTCTTTTAATAAAAATGTAACTACCGATTTTAGAAATGGCGAATTATTATCACAACTTAGCTTAAACACGATCAATATTGATTTTTCAGATCTAACCAATCAGGTCTATATGCAAACTGTTTTTATTCAGAAGTTCTTGATTGGGGCAGGAATAGAGCATAAGTTATTAAGAATAAAATCCGACAACCTAGGGAATATAAATCCAACTTTCGAAAAAAGTAGTTATCTAAGTGTTTTTGGCTATATGACTTATGATTCGTTTGATAATAAACTATTTCCAAAAAAAGGATGGACGTATACCGGAGACATACATTCTTTTCTTCTTTCTTCTGATTATACAAATGAATTTAGTCGCTTTACTATTGCAAAAGGTGAAATAGGCGTAGTTAAATCTATAAATAAAAAACTAACGGTTAAAGTTCAGTCAGAAGTCGGATTTAGCATTGGTGAAGACAGTGTGCCTTTTTTTGATTTTGTTTTGGGAGGCTATGGATTTAATACAGTAAATAATTTCAAGCCCTTTTATGGGTATGATTTTTTAAGCATTGCTGGGGATAGTTATTTCAAATCGTGTATTATTTTAGACTATGAATTTTTAAAGAAAAATCACTTCAATTTAGCGGCAAATTATGCTAACGTTCAAGACCAATTATTTGAAAATGGGAACTGGCTTTCAAAGCCCACCTATAACGGATATGCAATAGGTTATGCCTTAGAATCTATTATCGGCCCAATTGAAATCAAATACTCTTGGTCGCCAGAATTAAATAGAGGGTATGCTTATTTCAATGTTGGGTTTGCATTTTAAAACCAATATTATTGTTTATTAACAGTATTAAAATAAAAAACTATATTTGAAGCTATTATTTTTTAACTAAAAACACACTATATGTCTATTTGGAAAAGAAAACCCATGACGCTATTACTTGCTGAAGCGTCTGAATCTGAAAAAGGATTGAAAAGAACACTGACCGCTTGGTCCTTGGTTGCCTTAGGAATTGGAGCAATCATCGGTGCCGGACTTTTTGTTAGAACAGCAACAGCAGCAGCTCAAAATGCCGGACCATCAGTTACTATAGGATTCATCGTTGCAGCCATTGGTTGTGCTTTGGCAGGGTTATGTTATGCCGAATTGTCTTCTTCTATTCCTATAGCCGG
>CANKLK010000112.1 GCA_947482805.1 Flavobacteriaceae bacterium | reverse complement strand
TCTTTGGAGATTTTACTAAAGCCTACTAAATCTTTTGGAATTAACAACCTTCCTAAATCATCAACTTCTACCACTTTTACTCCAGCGGTAAACCGACGAATGAAGTCGTTGTTTTTCTTTACAAAGCGGTTCAATTTGTTGATTTTTTGCATCATCAAATTCCACTCTGTCATCGGATATAACTCTAAACAAGGTTGAAAAACAGAACGCTTTAAGACAAAGCCATCTTGCAGGAAATTAGCAAGTTGCTTCTTTAATGCCGAAGGAATCATGAGTCTTCCCTTGGCATCAACTTTACATTCGTATGTCCCGATTATGGTATTCAATTTGGTTTTATTATAGTTACGAGCAAAAATATAAAAATAATTACCACAATTTACCACAAAATACCACTTTGTTAATAAGTTTTCCCACTTCCTTCTTTTTTTGGCTAAAAACCTATGAAAATCAATCGGTTTAAATTTTAAAAAATGATAAAAAGTTGTTGACGAACGAATAAAAGAGCGTTAAAAAATTGATTATTAGGATTCTTTGTATTTGTTTTTTTGGTAAATACTACTTTATGGTTTTTTATTTTAGTGGTAATGAAATTGTGGATTTTAATAGTAAATAATCCCTATATAAATCGGTATTAATCTATAAAATCATATATTTGTTCCCGAGGCAAAACTCAAAAAAGTCACATGGAAGGAAATTTTAGAAAAGAAGGCAGGTATTCCTATTTTGAAGCTGGAGAAGGCATGCCGATAGTCGTTTTGCACGGATTGATGGGTGGGCTAAGTAACTTTAGTGGAGTTGCCAACTATTTCTCATCTAAAGGCTATAAAATTATTATTCCTGAATTGCCGCTTTATACCCAAAACATTTTAAAAACCAATGTAAAAGCTTTTGCGAAATATGTGAAAGACTTTATCAATTTTAAAGGTTTTGACCGAGTAATTCTCTTAGGAAATTCCCTTGGAGGTCACATCGCCTTGTATCATGCTAAAGTATATCCGGAAAAAGTTGCCGGTCTTATAATTACAGGAAGTTCAGGACTTTACGAAAGCGCTATGGGTGATAGTTATCCGAAACGTGGTGATTACGAATACATCAAGAAAAAAGCAGAAGCTGTTTTTTATGACCCAAAAGTAGCTTCAAAAGAAATAGTTGACGAAGTCTTTTCGGTAGTGAATGACAGAATAAAAGTGATTAAAACGTTAACCATTGCCAAAAGTGCAATTCGTCATAATATGGGTAAAGATTTGCCAAAAATGCATATTAAAACCTGTATCATTTGGGGCAAAAACGATCAGGTTACACCACCAGAAGTAGCGGAAGAGTTTCATAAATTGATGCCTAATTCCTCATTATATTGGATTGACAAATGTGGGCATGCTGCCATGATGGAACATGCTGATGAATTCAACCGTTTGCTTCACGAATGGCTAAAAGAAGTTCATTTATAATTAAAACAACTTATAGCGGGAATCCTTTGCGCCTCGCAATGACAATAAATGAAAATTAACACTGCCGAATTTATTATTAGCAATTCAGATGTAAGTAAATGTCCGTTAGAACGTTTGCCAGAATATGCTTTTATTGGTCGTTCCAATGTTGGAAAATCTTCCTTAATCAACATGTTGACTAATCACAAAAATTTGGCAAAAACATCAGGAAAACCTGGAAAAACTCAGCTGATTAATCATTTCAAAATTAATTCAAATTGGTTTTTAGTCGATTTGCCTGGTTATGGTTATGCTCGTGTTTCCAAAAAAACAAAACAAGTTTTTCAAGAATTTATTACTGATTATTTTGAAAAAAGAGAACAGTTGGTTTGTGCTTTTGTGCTAATTGACATTCGTTTAGAAGCACAAAAAATCGACTTGGAATTCATCACTTATTTGGGTGAAATTGAAGTGCCCTTCTGTATTATTTTTACAAAAGCTGATAAGATAAGTAAAGGTAAAATTGACTCAAACATAGCTGCTTACCGAAAAGCCCTTTTAGCAAATAACTGGGAAGAAATGCCACAGCATTTTGTAACTTCAGCTACTGAAACTACTGGAAGAGAAACTGTTTTGAATTATATAGACGAAGTAAACACTGAAGTTTTTAAAGACTTGAATCAGTTTTAAATCTTCTATTTTTTTAACTCCATTTTTTCAGCAAAATAATCACAGAAATCTTTCATAGTATCCGCCATTTTTTCATCTTGAGTGGCACGTTGGAAAGTCTCTGACATAGCAACCAAAGTTTGATGAAAAAATAATTTCATTTCATCTACAGGCATATCTTTTGTCCACAAATCTATTCGAAGCGTTTCTTGAACCTTACTGTCCCAAATAGAAAGCATAATAGCTTTGGCTTCTTCTAGTTCAACACCACCATCTTCTGCAGACCAAGTTAGCTTTTCAGGAACACGGTTTTCATCTAATTCAACTAGAAATTTTATTTCGGATGTGATTGTTTTACTCATCTGTCTTTTTTGGTTTGTATTTTGATTTTTCAAATAGTTCTTTAGCATCCATTTTTATCATTTCTTGCATACTAACCTTATTATTTTGCATAAATGAACGAACAATTTGCCATCCAATCCATTGCCCAACTCTTCCCGGAGATTCATTATCAATTTCTAAATAAAATTTAGAAAACGGTGCCATATTGGTAAATCGATTAGGCAATTTAGAATCAGTACTATACAATAATTCTTTTTCAATAAAATAGCGCCAAATGTAGCTTTCGTTTTCTTGGCACCAAGTAATTTGTTCTGGCAAATAACCAATTTTTTCGGCATCATTATATTCTGGCAATAATTCATCTTTTAAATACAATTGTTTTCCATAATATATCATTTCTGCAAGTAATGTTTTTTCCCTAGGAGGTGGAATTTTTCCTAAGGAAAAACTCGTCACTATATCGGGCATCATTTGTCTCTCTTCAAAATTTTGTTCTATATATTTGGGGAATTCATAGAATTTATGATTGGCGCCTAGATATAACTCCAATGAAACCACAAGTTTGTCATTGGCATAAATAGCCTTATTATTATAATCCATATCTGCAATAACGGTATAAACTTTGGGCATTACAGCATTTGGGAAAAAGTACTTTATATGTTTAAATAAATCTTCTATCTCTGAAGTTTGTTTACCGAAATTGGAATACTTTTTTTCTACTTCCTGATACAATTCTTGCCATTGTGGATTTTGCATTTTTTCTATCCAAACACTATCCGAAACACCTTCGGGAAAGAAAAAGGGATATTCTGCTTTTAAACTAGCCAGCTCATTTGGTTTTATTTCAAAAAATGCCTTTTCGAATCGATAGACTTTAAGTTCAAGCGGAATTTGTTCGACTGCTTTTTCTACTTTTGATTTTTTATCACAAGACAGTATACCAATTAAAAGGACTAACGCAACTAAATATTTCTTCATTATAAAATTAACAAGTGTTAAATCAATTAAAAACATCTGATTTTCTACATTTGCAAATATACAGTGCAGTTTCTAAAAATTTTCATAACAAATGGCAAAAAAAAGTACTATTAAGGTTGAGGAAACCAATACCTATATTGTTTCATGGTTAAAAGACTATGCTAAAAATGCAAATGTGAATGGCTTTGTGGTCGGAATTTCAGGAGGTGTGGATTCGGCAGTAACCTCAACTTTGTGTGCTCAAACGGGCTTAATGACTTTATGTGTTGAAATGCCAATTCATCAAGACGGCACTCAAGTAAGTCGTGGGAGAGAACATATTGAACAATTGAAAAAACGTTTTCCAAATGTAAAAAGCGAAATTGCCGACCTTACAACTGTTTTTGATACATTTAAAAATGAAGTTCCGTTTAGTAATGATAACATTAGATTGGATCTTTCATTAGCCAATACAAGAGCTAGGTTACGAATGACTACATTATATTATTTTGCTGGAATTTATGGTTTATTGGTGGCTGGAACCGGAAATAAAGTAGAAGATTTTGGTGTTGGCTTTTTTACAAAATATGGTGATGGTGGTGTTGATTTGAGTCCGATTGCCGATTTAATGAAAAGTGATGTTTATGCTTTGGGGAAATATTTAGAAATTTCTGAGTCTATTCAAAATGCCGCTCCGACAGATGGTTTATTTGGTGACTCAAGAACAGATGAAGAGCAAATTGGAGCAAGTTATGATGAATTAGAATGGGCAATGCTTGAAGCTGATAAAAAGGAAAAAAACGAAAATTACACTGAAAGAGAAAAAGAAGTGTTTCAAATTTATAAGAAGTTAAACTCAATAAACCAACATAAGATGAAACCCATTCCTGTATGTTTAATCCCACTAGAAATTAAATATTGTTGATTTTTTTAACAATATATAAATATGTTTTTTACCTTTACTAATAATTTTATTAACTTTTATCAAATACCACAATTATGATAAATCTATGTGTCGCTGATAACTTTCCAGTTGTACACTTTGGAATGAAGGCTTATTTTAAGGATCATCCTGAAATAAATGTCGTTTCAAACGTAGGTAATTTTTTTATGGTCCCAGATGCATTAAGAAATAAAGAAATTGACGTCTTAATCATTGATTTAGAGCTTGAAGGATTAAAAAGTATTTATGAACTCAAGTCGATCATTAAAAATTTTCCAAAAACTAAAGTTGTCGTTTTTAGTAGTTTGTCTGAACAAATCTATGCGCCAAATGCAATTAAAGCTGGTTGTGCTGGATATGTTCACAAAACATCAAAGCTTGAAAATTTAGGAATTGCTATTGTCAAAGTAAGTCAAGGGCAAATTATTCTAAATGATGAAATCAAGAAAAATTTAGCATTGATCGCTAAACAAAACAAATCAGAGCGTTTGTATCGCAAACTTTCTAATCGAGAAATCGAAGTGCTACGCTTCCTTAGTGATGGCAAAAAAAATAATGAGATTGCTAAAATTTTAGCGCTTAACGAAAAAACTATTAGTACTTACAAACTTCGTTTATTGACGAAACTTAATGTAACGAACTTGGTTGACCTCGTTAACAAAGCAAAGACGTTAGAAATCGTTTAAAAACAGAACCCTGCAAAAGCAGGGTTTTTTTATAAGTAAGTAGAGCGTATTCTTCCTATTTTATTGGTAAGGTTAACTTTAAGTTTGTTATAATCGTTTATAGTTGTCATCAATTCTTGCAAATCATTTTCTTCTTCTTCACTACTGTAACTCTGCATTAAATCCATTATCAACTTATTGATTAGATATTCTCTTAATGAAACTATAGTTTCAGAAACATATTGACTTACGTTTTGATTTTTACTCTTTACATATATATTTTTTGCTTCCCAGTTATGAAGTAACTCTTTTTCCTCAAGCATCAAAATATCGGTAACGATTGCTGAATGTTCCGAAGACAATTGCATTAAATAGTGCTCAATATTAAATTCTTCATTCTGATTATAATATGAAATTAAGTCATTATAAAGTTCCTTAAACAAAGGATTCGCCAATTCGACTTCATCTTCCTGCAAACTTAAATAAATTCGTCGATGCACTTTTTCTGTGCTAGATTCTTTCTCTTCTATCATTTCTCCATCTTCATTGGCTTTTAAAATAAAATCATCAAAATCAGCCACTTGAGATCCATAAAGCAACAACATTTCAATAATCTTGCGCTCCAATTCATAAACAATATTGACTTTTTCGTGTTGAACCAACGGTTCATTTTTAACAACTTCAAATGCCTTTTGTTCTTGTTTAAGCTTTTTCCCGGCTTCTGAAATGTCTTTTTGAACCAATTGGGCCAAGGTATTCAACAATACTTGCTCCGAAATATCCATAATTCGCGAACATTCCTGAATGTAAATTTCTCTTTTTATTCGGTCCGGAATTTTAGAAATACTAACAACCATATCCCGAATCAAATCGGCTTTCTTAATTGGGTCATTATTAGCTTCATCCATCAAAAGAGATGCTTTGAATTGGATAAAATCTTTGGCGTTATTTTCTAAATATGAAACCAAATCCTCATACGAATTCTTTTTGGCAAAACTATCGGGATCATCACCATCTGGGAACGTACAGACTTTTACATTCATTCCTTCTTCCAAAATCAAATCGATACCACGAACAGATGCACGAAGTCCGGCAGCATCACCATCAAATAGCACCGTAATATTTTTGGTTAGTCTATTTATTAATCGAATCTGATCGGGAGTTAAAGCTGTTCCTGAAGAAGCAACAACATTTTCCACACCAACTTGATGCAACTGAATTACGTCGGTATAGCCTTCAACTAAATAGCAATTGTTTTGTTTGGCAATTGCCTGTTTGGCGTGAAAAATTCCGTAAAGCACTTTACTCTTATGGTAAATTTCGCTTTCGGGTGAATTTAGGTATTTGGCTGCTTTTTTATCATTGGTTAAAATTCTACCACCAAATCCTAGGTTTCTTCCAGACAAACTCTGAATCGGAAACATCACTCTTCCTTTAAATCTATCGAAATGTTTTCCGTCTTCTCTGAGAATGGTCAAACCAACTTTTTCAAGAAATTCTAATTGATAGCCTTTTGACAAAGCTTCTTTCGTAAAAGCATCCCAAGTTTCGGGTGAATAGCCCAAACCAAATTTAGCAATCGTTTCATTGGTAAAACCTCTTTCTTTGAAATACGATAATCCAATAGCTTTTCCTTCTTCAGTATTTAAAAGTGTATCATGAAAATAGCTTTTAGCAAACTCAGAAACCAAGTACATGCTTTCTTTTTCATTGGCTTCTATTTTATCTTCTTGAGAAGTTTCGGTTTCTTCAATTTCGATGTTGTATTTGTTGGCTAAGAAACGAATCGCTTCAGGATACGTGAAATGCTCATGCTCCATAAGGAAAGT
>CANKLK010000111.1 GCA_947482805.1 Flavobacteriaceae bacterium | reverse complement strand
TTTAACCCAACGTGTATTGAAGTGAGCAGCCAGATTTTCGCAAAGCCAGCTTTTGCCTGTAGATTCGGGGCCTATAACAACAATTTTTTTGAGGTTCAAAATGGGAGATTGATCAATTGTTTTTGTTGGGTGCTAAATTAGGGTAAAAAAGCGGTGAATGGTTTTGGTTTATTAACCGTGGTTAGTGTTAAGAAAACCGATTTTAAAAATTAAAAAAGGAATGATTTTGCAATACTGATTTTTTTTAAAATAAATATTAATCTTTTAAATCATCATGATTTTTTGAATAACCACTATATAGATGCTTTAAATATTACTAAGCATTCAACAACTTATTCTGAAATTAACTTGCCAAAACATTTTTTAAAGCATTAATATGACACTGTTAATGAAAAAATTAACATTTTTTTGTAATTATGAATTGTAAGACATATGTTTGTTTTAATTATTGATTAGTAACATAAATTATTTGAGTATAATTATATACGATTTTCTATTTAAAAGTTTGAATTGCATTTGATTTTTTTCAATATATAAGAAAATGCAAATAAATTAACAACCGATATTATAATAGAAATAAATAAATTATTAAGAATGAAAAGACACATTTTCCTAGGAGTTTTTATTGTAATAAATTTTATTGGAGTAATAAAATTGAATGCTCAAGTTCAAAGAACTATAGAAGGAACTTCAATAATAAGAGACAATATTATAAAAAACAACGAGTTCAATTTTAGTAGAGATTGGAATAAGATAGCAATTTTTGAATCAGGCATTGGCGAAAGCGTTCAGGTATTTCCTGTAAAATTTTCAACTCCTGATGGAAAAATTAATTTATTTGGATTGCAAATGTATGCATTTGTAAAACCACAACTTGGTACACTTATCCAAATAAGTGGTAATAATGTAAGTGGTATTGGAAGGAAATTTAAAGGCTTTATTCAACGTAGTATTTACATTGATAAAGAAGATGTAGGTAAAATGATAACTTTTATGGAAAGAGACATTATGCCTAACCTTAAAGTTACGTTTAAGAAAAAGTCACAAGAATATGTTTATAAATGCAAAGAAATGTTTTTTTCATTTTTAATTGATGAAAATGATTTAAGAATTACAATGCACCTTAATGATTATGGTCCATATGGCGATGGTCGTGGAGCCTCTGGCGAACAAATTGAATTTTGGACTGAATCACAGGTGAATGAAATACCAAACTTCTTAAAAGAGATAAAAGATGCTTATTCAAAAATGAAGTAGTTATTAAAAACTGCTTTTTTGAAAAAAGTATAAAATTTTATAAACTCTTTTATAATTTTTTAAAACAAAACAATCACAAATAAAATCAACAATGAAACAAACTATTATTACAACATGCTTATTCTTATCAGCAATAAGCACATTCGCCCAAACTCAGGACAAACCAGTGGATGTAAAGTATCGCAGAAGCTCTTTACACACTATGGTTATTGAATCAGAAAATTTTCCCAATAAGGAAGTAGTATTAAAAGCATTCAATACCGCCCCTTTCCCTGAAAAGTATAATGAACATACAATAGGTCAAAAATCTTTCAATCCAGTTAAATTTACATTGACAAGCGAGGAAAAAGATTCGGTTTACAAACCAAATGGTAAAGGAATGTTATCTCAAATGGCTTCTGCATTAACTACAGATTCAGTTGTAAAAGAAATGCCTTATAGAATTCAGAAATACTTTACAAAAGAAAAAGTTGCGAATAAGCTTGTTTCAAAATGGTTTAACAGACAAGCAGATGGTAGTTTTGATTGGAATCTAATTGCTGATAGAGGCGTTTTTAATGCTTCTTTTCTAGAAACAAAAACTGCTCAATCTTCTTCTGATGGAGTGGCTTTGTTAAAAACAGCGGGTTTTGAATTAATTGGAAACACATTTGTAGTTGTTAACAAATTTAAATTTTATCCAAATGAACCAGTTGCTGCTATTATAAGAGATTTAGCTAAAGCAGAGGTAGCAAAATCTTTAGCGGGTAAACCACAATTTTTATTAGACAAATCAAATAAAGGCCTTGATGCTGTTTATGAAAAAACAAAAGAAGGATATACTATTATAGCAACGTCTTATCTATATAAATTGGTTTGGAATGATTCAATATCAAATGTATTCTTCACGGAAATGTATATGGAAAAAGGTGGTTTAGATGCAAAAAAGAAAGCTCTTTTTGAAAATACAGATTTATTTAACCTTGAATTCGTTGGAGATGAAACTGCTTCTAGCTTAGTTACTTTTTCACTAAAGGAAAAAAGAACAGAAGAACAAGTTATTACACTTTCAACTACAAGAATTATTGACAGAGTTTATGCTAAACTTCAGAAAAAATATGATGTATTTAAAACAAAAACTCCATTGTATACTGGTTATCCAATTACAGCAAAGATTGGGGTGAAAGAAGGTTTAGAAGGTGGCGAAAAATTTGAAGTGCTTGAACAAAATATTGATGAAAAAACAGGAGTAGCAACGTACAAAAGTATTGGAACAATTAAAGTAGATAAAAATCTTGTTTGGGACAATACGTATACTGATGGCCAAGCACCAGCAGAAGAAGTTGTTCCTGAAGTAGCGGAAAATGATAATGGAAAAAAAGGAAAAAAAGGAAAAGAAAAAGAACCAAAACCAATTTTAGATCGTACAACATTTAAAGGCGGTAAGAAGTTTTATTCAGGGTTATTAATAAAGCAAATTAAATAGAAAATCATTTTTTAAAATTTGTTTGATTACAACAAAAAAACTTTACAATAAAAAATAAAAAACATGAAAAATATTTTCAAAAAAATAAGCATTGTATTGGTTATGATAATTGGTATTGTGACTGTAACAAATGCTCAAGCAAAAAAGAAAGCAGATAAAGACACTGAATCTTGGAGATATGAAATTGAAGTTGTTCAAACCGGCACACAAGGTTCTTATTTGATTAAGGTATGGTCTTACTCTAAAAAACCAGATGTTGCAATTGAACAAGCTAAAAAGAATGCAGTTCATGGCATTATATTTAAAGGGTTTACTGGTAAATCAACAGTTCCTGGTCAAAAGGCATTAGCAACCAATGTTAATTTAGAAGAAGAAAAAGCAGATTTTTTTAAACCATTTTTTGATGATGGAGGCAAGTATATGAAATTTGTTTCTTTGTCTAATGATGGTGCCGTTGCTGCTGAAGACAGGATGAAAGTTGGTAAAGAATATAAAGTAGGTGTAATTGTTTCAGTAAACGTATCTGCATTAAGAAAAGATTTGGAAGATGCAGGAATTATTAAATCATTAGGTGCTGGTTTTAATTAATAAAGTAAAATTAGAAAACATGAAAAAAATAACTTTTATGCTTTTGATTTGCTCCTTATTTTTTTTTAGTTGCAAACCAAGTAAAAGAATATCAGGAAACTATACCCATGAAATAGAATGTATGGGAACAGAACTAGATGGAAGTATAACATTAAAAAGTTGGGGCAAAGGAAAAAATAGGTCGGATGCTTTAGAACAAGCAAGAAAAGAGGCAGTAAATGCTGTTTTGTTTGTTGGAATAAGAAATGGAAAGCCTGATTGCGATTCACGCCCTATTTTTAATATGCCAAATTATAGAGAAAAAAATTCAGACTATTTCAATGCTTTTTTTACAGACAAAGGTTCTTATATGAAATTTGTTTCTAACAAAGATGAATCTTTTGCCAAAAAAGAAAGGGCACTAGGCCGAGATGGTGAAGTTATGTTTGGCTTTATAATTCGTGTATTGAGAAGCGAATTAAAAAAACAAATGATTACAGACAAAATTTTAAACAATAACTAAAACAAAATGAAAAACTTAATAAGTAAAGTATTATTATTTGTGCTATTGTTAAGCACAACTTGTTTTACTGCTTTTTCACAAGCGGTAAATAAACCATCAATCATGGTATTCCCTGATGATGTTTGGATGAATTCAAATGGATATTTAAAAGAAGTGGATAATCAAGGTGTAAAAACGATGGTGCCTGATTTTACAAAAGCATTATTGAATGTAGAACTCGGCCAGGTAATTACTAGCATAGAAAAAATGATGCTAGATAGAGGCTATCCATTGGAAAATTTATCACAAACGCTAAAATCTTTACAAGACGCTGAAGCCATAAAAAGCATGGAAACAAGCGAAGAAGGTAACAGCGTTCAATCAAGTCTTAAAGATAAATTATTAAATACGGCAAGACCTCATCTTGTTTTGTATGTTTCATGGAGCGTAAACACTTTAGGTCCAAAAAAATCAGTAACTTTTTCATTAAAAGCAGTTGATGCGGGTACGAATAAACCTGCGGGTGCAGCAAGTGGTACAGGAAACGAATTAATTGGTGCTTCAATGGCCGTAATGCTGGAAACAGCTGTTTTATCTCATATAGATAATTTCAATGGACAATTAATGACTTATTTTGATGAAATGGTTGCTAAAGGAAGAGAAATCACGGTTGAAATTCAAGTTTTTGATAACTCTCCAAAAAAATTAAACAGCGAAATTAATACTGATGGTGATGAATTATCTGATGACATTCAAAAATGGATGAAGACGAACACTGTAAATGGTGCATTCATTACCCAATCAAAGACTTCTACCTTATTGAAATTGACAAGTGCTAGAATTCCATTAAGAAGTGAGGATGGAAATGCGTATTCAGCCGATGAATTTGGAACAAAATTGAGAAAATATTTACGCAAAACATATCAGTTACCTTGTTCTTCTTATCCTGTCGGTACAGGTAAAGCAGTTTTGGTAATTGGTGGTAAAAGTCAGTAATAACTATTAAAAATAATAAACATGAAATCTATAATTTTAAGCGTTTTAATTCTAATTAATTGCAATTTATTTGCACAAAACACAGCAGGTAAAAGTAACGATAAGGCTAGAATTACATTGGCTTCATTTGTTCCACAACAAATAGACCAAATGCCTGAAGCCGCTCGTAGTAGTCTTGCTAATAAGCTAAGCCAAATTGCAACACAAAATGGTCTTGGTGGTAAAGCTTCTAATGAACGTTTTATTATTACGGCTAATATCAATGTTATATCTAAAGAATTAACTCCTACTGCACCTCCTATGCAAGCATTTGTTTTAGATATTACTTTATACATTGGAGATGGTATTTCTGGTACGAAATTTTCAAGTATTTCAACTCAAGTTAAGGGAGTTGGTGAAAGTGAAACCAAAGCTTATATTTCTGCACTTAAAAATTTAAAAACTACCGATCCAAAATATCAATCTTTTATTGAAACGGGTAAAACTAAAATTGTTGAGTATTATAATAGTAAGTGTGATTTTATAATAAGTGAAGCTAAAGCATCTGCTAAACAGGATAAATTTGAGGAAGCAATTTTTAAACTAACATCAGTTCCCGATGTTTGTAAAGATTGTTACGATAAGTGTATGAATGAAGTAGGCCCAATTTATAAAGATAAAATTAATAAAGATGCAATGAAAATATTGACTGAAGCAAATGCATTATGGGCTGCTGGTCAAGATATCGAAACAGCTCAAAAAGTTGCAGCTTTGTTAGCCAATGTTGATCCTAGTTCAGGTTTATTTATTGCGGTAGAGAAATTATCTGATAAGATAGCTAAACGAGTTAAAGAAATTGATAATCGTGAATGGAAGTATGCTTTAAAAGAGCAAGCACAAGAAAGCGAAAGAATTGAAGCAGTAAGAGCAATTGGAGTTGCTTACGGTGAAAACCAACCTCAGACAGTTAATTACAATGTAGTTGGCTGGTGGTAAAATGTATCTATGAACTATAATGTTATATTTATTTTATAAAATTAAACCGTCTCAGATATAAAATTCTGAGACGGTTTTTATTTTAAACCATAGGCTGAATATCAATTTTATTCAGTACTTCGTATATAATCCTAACTTGATGATTAACTTTAATTAACTCATCAAAACTTGGAGTTATAAGCATTACCTGATATAGATGACACGATTTAATTCTGATGCAAATACAATTACAGACTCCTTTCCAGATATTTCTTTAGGAATCAGGTTTTGTTTTATTGCATCTGTATGAATATGATAATTAATTTTTGAAAGTGTTCTTTGTAAATTCCAATCTAATTTTAATCGATCGCTTTCTTCCGCTTTTAAGCGTTGAAATTCTTTAATTAAATAAATTTGAAATTCAGGGCTCAACCACATTGCAAAATGAAAAGCAATGTCTTTGTGGGCAAATGTGCCTCCATATCTTCCAGGATTTACAATAATTCCAATTGCTTTAGTTCTCTTAATCCATTGGCCTGCCGACATACTGAATCTGTTTACTCCTGACGATCTCTCAATTACCCCGAATTCGGGGTAATTAAAATCAGTATTATTTATACTTTCCCAAATAGAAAGATATTCGAGCGTATTTTTTGTTGTAATCCATTTTTCAATAAGTCCACTTCCATTTTTGAAATTACTAGTCAAGTCTGTAAGACTTATAAAATCGTTATTTTGTTGATGTATTATAGAAATTGCAGCACCATTAACTATTATTTTTTTGAACTTACTCATCTGCTGAATTAAAAATTTATTTCAGCAAAATTGATAGAAGCCAAATTCACAACAATGTGATTTACATCAATGTAAAGAGAGATCATCTACAAAATAAAATGAGTGATTAACGTCGGATAGGATGATAACGTTATTTAAAATCAGTGGAATAAAAATCTATAAATTTCATTGTAAGGACTAAGCCCTTTTACCTTTTTTTTGACACCGGTTAGGAATCCCCCGCCATTTTATACAACTATAAAAATCCACAAACTCCTCGAACTAAATTTCCCCTCCCTCGGAGGGGCTAGGGGAGGCTTTCAATTGTCCACGTTTCACTACCCCTCAACAATTTATCCAAATCGCCTTTGCCTTTTTGTATGATTAACTCTTCAATTTGCATGGTCATCATGTCTTCGTAGCAAGCCCTTT
>CANKLK010000110.1 GCA_947482805.1 Flavobacteriaceae bacterium | reverse complement strand
TTATATATAATCTTTGAATTGTCCAATTTTTATAATTACTTTTTATAACCGATAAATGTACAATTTTTACTGAATAACCAAGCGTTAAAAATTTGCCAAACAACAAACAATTGTATTCTATAAAAACTTTGCTAATTTTATAACAAAATCTGGTTGATTATGAAATATTTATTGGCTTATAGTTTACCATTAATTGCATTCCTTGGAATATTTTTTGGTGGGTTTTGGACTTGGACTTATTCCGGAGTGGTTTTTGCCTTTGGAATTATACCCGTTCTAGAGTTAATTCTGCCAACAGATGAAAAAAATCACACTGAAACCGAAATTGAAAACAAACTAAAGAATCATTTTTTTGATGTGCTTTTGTATCTAAATGTTTTCATCGTTTTTGGAATGTTGTTTTTTGTTTTGCATAAAGTTTCTAGTGAACAACTTTCCTTCTCTGAAATTATTGGAACTGTATTAAGTTTAGGCGTTGTTTTAGGTTCTAACGGAATTAATGTTGCACATGAATTGGGCCACAGAGAAAAATTATATGAACGGATTATAGGAAAATTGCTTTTAATTCCGTCACACTATACTCATTTTTTTATTGAGCACAATCACGGTCATCATTTGCATGTTTCTACTCCGGAAGATCCGTCGACTGCAAAATACAACCAATCATTATATGTGTTTTGGATTCAAACTGTTTTTGGAACCTACACTAAAGCCTGGAAAATTCAAAAGAAACTAAATCAAATTGAAAACCGTTCTTTCTTTGCTTTAAAAAATGACATGTTCTGGTTTACTATTATTCAAATAAGTTATCTCTTGACAATTTATTATTTCTTTGGATACATTGGGTTATTAGTTGCAGTTTTTGCCGGAATGGTTGGTTTTCTGTTATTGGAAACCATAAATTATATTGAACATTATGGTTTAAAAAGAAACCTTTTGCCTTCAGGTAAATACGAACGTGTAAGCGAAAAACATTCTTGGAATTCCAATCATGTTATGGGCAGAATAATGCTTTATGAACTAACTCGACACAGTGATCATCATTATAAATCACAAAAGAAATATCAAATTCTCGAGTATCATGATACTTCACCACAAATGCCATTTGGTTATCCCACTTCTATGGTTTTATCTTTAGTTCCCCCGCTATGGTTTGCTGTCATGAATAAAAGAATTCCGGCTGAAATGAAATCCTAAAAACTTTTAACTTCCAACTTCTAGCTTCCAACTTCTGTTTATCTTTGTCGAAAATTTAAAAAAATGTCAAGACCTGTTAGAGTTCGTTTTGCGCCAAGTCCTACCGGACCGTTACATATTGGTGGTGTTAGAACTGCGTTATTTAATTATTTATTTGCCAAAAAATATAATGGTGTTTTCTATTTACGAATTGAAGATACCGACCAAAATCGTTTTGTTCCCGGAGCAGAAGCATACATTTTCGAAGCTCTGGATTGGCTAGGAATTGCACCAAGTGAAACTGTTGGAAAGAATGAAAAATTTGGACCTTACCGTCAATCCGAAAGAAAAGAATTATACAAACAATATGCTGACCAACTGATAAATTTGGGTTGGGCTTATTATGCTTTTGACACTGCTGAAGCATTAGATTTTCACAGAAAACAACACGAAGAACAAGGAAAAACTTTTATATATAACTGGCACAATCGTGAAAAACTAGACACTTCTTTAGTTATTTCTAAGGAAGAGACTGAAAAAAGAATTGCAGCCGGAGAAGCTTATGTTATTCGTTTTAAAACACCTGTTAATGAAACTTTGCATTTGCATGACATCATTCGTGGTGATATTAATTTCGAAACGAATTTATTAGACGATAAAGTTTTATTCAAATCTGACGGAATGCCAACCTATCATTTGGCCAATATTGTGGATGACCATTTAATGGAAACGTCACATGTAATACGTGGAGAAGAATGGTTGCCATCCATGCCTTTACATTGTTTATTATACAAAGCCTTTGGCTGGGAAGCACCAGAATTCGCGCATTTACCCTTGATTTTAAAACCTATCGGAAACGGAAAATTATCCAAACGAGATGGTGATAAGTTAGGTTTTCCAGTATTTCCTTTGGAATGGAAGTCGGAAGAAGGTGTTTCATCAGGTTATAGAGAAAACGGATATTTCCCTGAAGCGGTAATTAATTTCTTAGCTTTATTGGGATGGAATGACGGAACAGACCAAGAGTTATTTTATTTAGAAGAATTGGTAGAAAAATTTGATTTGAATAGAGTTCATAAATCAGGGGCAAAATTTGATCCTGAAAAAAACAAATGGTTCAATCATCAGTATTTGCAAAAGCAAAGCGATGAAAGTTTAGCGGAAATATTTGAAAAGGATGTTGTCAAAAAATTAGGAAAATGTGATTTCTCCTTCGTCGAAATGACAAAAATTACTTCATTAATAAAGGAGCGCGCGAACTTTGTTTCTGAATTTTGGGAATTAAGTTATTTCTTTTTTGAAGCACCAACTTCTTACGATGAAAAAGCCGCTAAAAATTGGAATCCAACTACACCAGAATTAATGGAAAAATTGATTGCTGAAATAGAAAATATTGAAGATTTTACATCTGCAAACATTGAAACTATTGTAAAAGACTGGATGACGGCAACTGAAATTGGAATGGGGAAAGTAATGCAGCCGTTTCGTTTGAGTTTGGTTGGCGCCTTGAAAGGTCCACATCTTTTTGATATTGTAGAACTGATTGGTAAAGAAGAAACCATCAAGCGATTGGAGAAAGCTATAGCGACTTTATAAAAATAGAAAATTCCCGATGACTCGGGATTTTTTACAAGTTAAAAATAACCTGGGCGTTTATTACTCCCAAGTTTCCTTTGAAGTTATCCCCATCATTCAATGCCTGTAAAGTATCGTCTTTATTGAGTTTATTCAATATATTGGTAAATCCATATTCGTAAAAAATAACGGCACGCACGGTTCTGCTTCCTGCCGAACATCCTAAATAAAAGTTGCCGCTTATAGGTGAAATATCAACGATTTGATCTGCTTTTAAAAATGTTCCTTTAATTACTTTATCTTCATCTGAAGAAGCAACACCTAATTTCCCATTAATTTGAAGTACTGGACCAAAATCTAAAGAAACATGATCTTCAACTACGTTATAACTTAATAAAATTCGAACTTTAACACCTTGAATTCTGTACTTTATTTTTTGATCAAAAGTAGATTCTAATGAAAAGTTGTTGGCAAAAAACTGCATTCCGTAAATCATACTCCAATCGTTGTAATAATTCCCACGAACCGAAAGCCCACCAGCAAAACCAAGTTCAGGTTTAGCGTTAAAATTATTGGTAAATAAAGTGGTTTGAGAAAGGCCGGCTGAAATTCCTATTCGGTTTCCATCACGATAACCATATTGAGCAAATCCAAAAGTTGTAGTAAACAAAATTAGGATTAAGAATTTTTTAATCATGAATTCATAACTTTAAATATGTAACAAACATACATTTTTTTCGTACAACAACTTTACTAACTTAAAATATTTAGAAACTATGCCAATTTTCTTTTTTGTTTTTTTATTTGTAGGTGTTATTATTCTTTTTTCGTCGTTCTTCACGGTAAAGCAACAAACTGCTGTTGTTGTTGAACGATTTGGAAAATTCTTAAGCATCCGAAACTCCGGTTTACAACTCAAAGTTCCAATTATCGACAGAATTGCTGGTCGAGTGAACTTAAGAATTCAACAATTAGATGTTATGATTGAAACACAAACCAAAGATAATGTGTTTATCAAAATGAAAGTCTCTGTTCAGTTTAAAGTCGTTCAAGAAAAAGTTTATGAAGCATTTTACAAACTAGAATATCCACATGATCAAATCACAGCTTATGTTTTTGATGTAGTGCGTGCTGAAGTTCCAAAATTGATTTTAGATGATGTGTTTGTTCGTAAAGATGACATTGCAATTGCCGTCAAACGCGAATTAAACGAAGCCATGATGGCTTATGGTTATGACATTATTAATACACTGGTTACCGATATCGATCCTGATATTCAGGTGAAAAATGCGATGAACCGAATTAACGCTGCCGAAAGAGAAAAAACAGCAGCTACGTTCGAATCAGATGCACAAAGAATCAGAATTGTTGCTAAAGCAAAAGCCGAAGCCGAAAGTAAAAAATTACAAGGACAAGGTATTGCTGACCAACGTAGAGAAATTGCTAAAGGTTTGGTTGAAAGTGTGGAAGTTTTAAATAAAGTGGGTATAAATTCACAAGAAGCATCTGCATTGATTGTAATTACACAGCATTATGATACACTTCAAGCGATTGGAGCTGACACGAATTCAAACTTGATATTATTACCTAATTCTCCACAAGCGGCAAGCGATATGTTGAACAATATGGTAACTAGTTTTACAGCTTCAAACATCATTGGAGAAGAAATGAAGAGACAACCAAGAAAAGTGAAGAAAACAGGAAATCATTCCTCACTTGATTATAATCCTTCTGACACTTCAAATCCAGAGGAACCAGCTAATTAATAAACGAATAATACCAAATAAAAAGAGGCCTAATCGCCTCTTTTTCTATTTATATACCAATTGATTACTATTGGAATTAGTGTTTTCAAAATCGTACCATACGTTCCTGATGAGAAATTTGAAACGCTTTCCAAAATCTTGTTAACTCTCTTAAAAGGAAGAATGCTTTCTTTAGTTTTATCAATGCTTAATACAATCTTTTGATACTGTATTTCCCTTTCAATTTTAAGGATTTGTAAATCCAATTCAATTTCGGCGTAGGATGAATATTTATTTGTTTGCATGATTAGTCGTTAAAAAATATTTCTGAAAATTTGGCTAAAATCGGTCCTTCAACAATTCTGTCTTTTACGAAGAATAGAATTAACGCTAAAACTAAATAAATTCCTGCTACACTCAAAAACCCTAAAGGGTAACTGTTCAACATTTCTCCAAAAACGAGCGCTCCTGCAATTGATATAAAGAGTAAAACAATCATCAAACAAAAAGCGATTAAGAAAAACTTAACCATCAATGTGGTTGACTTCATGGCAACCTTAAAACCCCAAAGTTTATAGTAAGCTAAACTAGTTTCTATATACGCTTTGGTATTTTCCTGAATGTTATCAACGTTTTCTTTTAATTCTTCCAGCATTATTTCTGAAGTTTAGCATTTTGTTTTTTAAGCTCGGCTAATTTCTCTTCCAAAAAAGTAATTGTTTCTTCTGCTTTGTAACTTGAATCCGAAAGCAAATCATTAACTGAGTCTTTCAAATCGGCTTTTGTTTTTGAGAACTTATCTTTGGTTTCTGATTCTAGTGAATTCCATTTAGATTTGGCGCTGTCCTTCAAATCATCTAAACCTTCTTTAATTTTTTCTCTGGTTTTTGAACCTTTATCCGGAGCAAATAAAATTCCTATTGCAGCTCCAATTGCCGCACCTGCTAAAAGTGCTAAAATCCCATTTCCGTTTTTAGTTGACATGACTTTTAAAATTTAATTACACTAAAATTACAAAAATTATATAAGATAACATCCTTAAAATAACGAAAATCAGCAAAACTTATTTTAAAGCCATATAATAATATAATTAGGAATGGTAAATAATGTCGACTAAGGTTTAAAAATAGCCTAAAACAAATTTATGAAAGGTAAATTTAATTACTAAAAGTTATAAAAGTTTTTATAATGATAAGTTTTATAAATAATAAGAAAGCCCACTGATAAGCGGGCTTTCTATTGATGAAATCTATTTTAAAATTATTCTTTACTTTCCACTTTTGCCCAAGTATCTCTTAAGCCAACTGTTTTATTAAAAACTAATTTTTGTGCTGACGAATCTTTATCAACACAATAATATCCTAAACGTTGAAATTGGAATCGCTCACCGTTTTTAGCTGATGCCAAACTTGGTTCCAAATATCCTTTAATTACTTCTAATGAGTTTTGATTGATGTATTCTTTGAAATCAACACCTTTATCACCATCTGGGTTTTCATGGGTAAATAATCGATCGTAAATTCGAACTTCGGCTTCAATCGCATGATTTATCGAAACCCAGTGAATTGTTCCTTTAACCTTTCTTTGAGAAGCTTCCGTTCCACTTCCACTTCGGGAATCTTCATCATAAGTGCAATGAATTTCCATGATGTTTCCGGCTGTATCCTTAACAACACTTTCGCCTTTAATAATGTAAGCATTCTTTAAACGTACTTCTGTTCCTAATGTTAGACGGAAAAATTTCTTATTGGCTTCTTGTTGAAAATCTTCTCTTTCAATATACAATTCTCTTGAAAATGGTACTTTTCTATATCCTAAACTTTCGTCTTCCTGGCTATTTTCTGCATCTAAAATTTCTTCTTTTCCATCTGGATAATTTGTAATAACCAACTTCACCGGATTTAATACTACCATAACGCGAGGTGTTGTTTTGTTTAATTCTTCGCGAACACAAAACTCAAGAAGTGAAACATCAATTAAGTTAGTGCGTTTAGCAATTCCGATAGTATTGGCAAAATTTCGAATCGCCATTGGAGGATAACCTCGACGGCGCATTCCTGAAATGGTGCTCATTCTTGGATCGTCCCAGGAAGACACATGTTTTTCTTCTACCAATTGTAAAAGTTTCCTTTTTGAAACTACTGTGTGAGATAAGTTTCTGCGAGCAAATTCTCTTTGTTTTGGACGCACTTTAGTAGCATCATAAACTTGGTCTAAAAACCAATCGTATAATTCTCTGTGAGGCAAAAATTCAAGTGTACAAAATGAATGAGAAATTTGCTCCAAATAATCACTTTCACCATGCGCCCAATCATACATAGGATAAATACACCAATCGTTTCCGGTTCTGTGGTGATGCGCATGCAAAATTCTATACATAATAGGGTCACGCATTAGCATATTGTTAGCGCCCATGCTTATTTTGGCACGAAGAATATGGGTTCCGTTTGGAAACTCTCCGTTTTTCAT
>CANKLK010000109.1 GCA_947482805.1 Flavobacteriaceae bacterium | reverse complement strand
TGATAAAACCCGTACACAGCTTTCTGCACTTCGTATGGAAGTAGCAACACGATTGGGATTAAGAAATCCGGAAGTTTTTGCTCCGCTTTGGGTTGTTGACTTTCCATTATTAGAATGGGATGAAGATAGCGGTCGTTACCATGCTATGCACCATCCATTTACCTCTCCAAAACCGGAAGACATGAAATTAATTGAAACCGAACCGGGAAAAGTTCGTGCCAATGCTTATGATATGGTTTTAAACGGAAATGAAATTGGTGGTGGTTCCATTAGAATTCATGATAAAGACTTACAAAGTAGAATGTTTTCGCTTTTAGGATTTTCTCCTGAACAAGCCGAAGACCAATTTGGATTCCTGATGAATGCCTTCCAATTTGGCGCGCCACCACATGGCGGATTGGCTTTTGGATTGGACAGATTAGTAGCAATTTTAGGTGGACAGGAAACTATAAGAGATTTTATTGCTTTCCCAAAAAACAATTCAGGAAGAGATGTTATGATTGATGCTCCATCTGCAATTGATGATAATCAACTAAAAGAATTATACATTAAATTGGATTTGTAGTAATTTATATCAAATTCCCACAAATTTAAGAAGCAACTGTTTAAATAGTTAAAAACAGTTGCTTTTTTTACATTAATATTTAAAATTCTTCAAGTATTTCGTTATCAATATTTTAAAGTATGATTGAAAATTAACAAATTTTTAATTATTTAACACTGAAATGTTTGTCATGTCATCAAAAAATTTATCTTTGACCATTATTAATTATTTTTACAATACAAAATGCGCACAGGAACAGTAAAATTTTTCAACGAGTCTAAAGGTTATGGTTTTATCACAGATGATGAAACTGGAAAAGACATTTTCGTACATGCTACTGGAGTTAAATCTGAGAATTTAGCAGAAGGAGATAAAGTATCTTACGAAGAAGAAGAAGGTAGAAAAGGTAAAGTAGCAGCTCAAGTAGTAGCTATCGAAGATTAATATATATTATTTTTTGATTACCTAGTTTAAATGACGTCCCGAAATTCGGGACGTTTTTTTTGCGCAAATTAGATTATTTATAATTGTTTTAAATAACTATTTTATAGTAATATTTGGCAAACGTTTATCCTTTGATTTTTGCGAATTAAATAATGCGATGTATATTTGTGCCTGTAAAATTACTTCTAATTATAGCCATTATGCAATCTAATCAATTAGACTATTTACCGATACTTATGCAAGCAGGTTTAGCTATCGGGTTTGTTGTGTTAATGATAATTGGATCCAGTTTTTTGGGTCCAAAAAGACATTCAAAAAATAAAGACAAAAATTTTGAATGCGGAATAGAATCTGTTGGTAATGCAAGAATTCCTTTCTCTGTAAAATATTTCCTTGTTGCAATCTTATTTGTTTTGTTTGATGTCGAAGTGATTTTCTTATATCCTTGGGCAATCAATTTTAAAGCATTGGGAGTTGAAGGAATGATTAAAATGGTGATTTTCATGATGCTGCTTTTAGTTGGGTTCTTCTATATCATAAAGAAGAAAGCCCTGGAATGGGAATAAAAATATAATTGCAATGAGCGATACAAAAACAAATATGGTTGCTCCGCCAGAAGGAGTTGTAGGTGAAGGCTTTTTCGCTACAAAATTAAACGATGTTGTTGGAATGGCTCGCGCCAATTCGCTTTGGCCATTGCCTTTCGCTACTTCTTGTTGCGGAATCGAATTTATGGCAACTATGGCTTCGCACTATGACTTAGCACGTTTTGGTTCTGAAAGAGTTAGTTTTTCTCCCCGTCAAGCGGATATGCTAATGGTGATGGGAACGATTTCTAAAAAAATGGCGCCAATTTTACGTCAGGTTTACGAACAAATGTCAGAACCTCGTTGGGTTATTGCCGTTGGCGCTTGTGCATCTTCAGGTGGTGTGTTCGATACTTACTCTGTTTTACAAGGAATCGACAAAGTAATTCCGGTAGACGTTTACGTTCCGGGTTGTCCACCAAGGCCGGAACAAATTGTGGATGGTGTAATGCAATTACAAGAATTGGTTAGAAATGAATCGGTTCGCCGAAGAAATTCACCCGAATACAAAGAATTATTAGCTTCTTATAACCTATAATATGGCTTTAGAAACTGCATACATACAAGAAAATCTATCTAAAAAATTCGGCAATAATGTGCTGAATTTTGAAATGAAAAGAGATATTTTTTCCTTCGAGGCTACTCCAGAAAATATCCATGAAGTAATTCAAACATTGAAAGAAGACGAAAGCTTAAACTTCAATTTTCTTACCGATTTGACCGGAATTCATTTCCCTGACAATGATGAAAATCATCAGTTTGCCGTGGTATATCAATTACACAATTGGGTTGAAAATCTTAGAATTCGAGTAAAAACATTTTTACCCGACCCTGCAGAAGTACAAACGGTAACCGATTTATTTCTATGCGCCAATTGGATGGAGAGAGAAGCCTGGGATTTCTTCGGAATCAATTTTAAAGGACATCCGCAACTGAAACGAATCTTAAACATGGATGAAATGGTTTCGCATCCAATGCGAAAAGAATTTCCAATGGAAGACAGCGGAAGAACAGATAAAGACGACCGTTTCTTCGGAAGAACACCGGTTAATAATGGATAATGAATAATTATAAATTGTAAAAAAGAATAAAATTTAATGGCATCCAAAAAACTAATTATTAATTATCAATTGTCAATTGTCAATTAAAAAATGTCAGATTTACTATTACCACCAGAGCATCGCTATGCTAAAATCATAGAGCAAAGCCGAAATGAAGACGGAAGTGAATTTTCTATCTTAAATTTAGGACCAACTCACCCGGCTACCCATGGAATTTTCCAAAATATTTTATTAATGGATGGCGAGCGAATCTTAGATGCTGAACCAACCGTTGGTTATATTCACAGAGCTTTCGAAAAAATAGCCGAAAACCGTCCTTTTTACCAAATCAATGTATTGACTGACCGTATGAACTATTGTTCGTCGCCTATTAATAATATGGCTTGGTGGATGACCGTAGAAAAACTGTTAAATATTGAAATCCCGAAAAGAGCGCAATATTTGAGAGTTATTGTGATGGAATTAGCCAGAATTACGGATCACTTGATTTGCAATTCAATCCTTGGGGTTGATACAGGTGCCTACACAGGTTTTCTATATGTATTCCAATTCAGAGAAAAAGTATATGAAATCTATGAAGAAATTTGTGGTGCTCGTTTAACAACAAATATGGGAAGAATTGGCGGTTTTGAAAGAGAATGGTCGCCAAAAGCATTTGAATTGCTTAACACTTTCCTTGAAGAATTTCCGGTTGCATGGAAAGAATTCGAAAATCTTTTTGAAAGAAACAGAATCTTTATTGACAGAACTGTTAATGTTGGCCCAATTACTGCCGAAAGCGCCATGCAATACGGATTAACAGGTCCAAATTTACGTGCTGCTGGAATTGATTACGATGTTCGTAAAGCTACTCCATATTCTTCCTATGAAGATTTTGAATTTGATATCCCTGTTGGAAAATCTGGTGATACGTATGACCGTTTTTGTGTACGTAATGCTGAAGTATGGGAAAGTTTAAGCATCATAAAACAAGCTTTAGCTAAATTACCGGAAGGCCCAATCCACGCTGATGTTCCTGATTATTATTTACCTCCAAAAGAAGATGTTTACACCAATATGGAAAGTTTAATCTATCACTTTAAAATTGTGATGGGTGAAGTTCCAGTTCCTGTTGATGAAATTTATCATGCTGTGGAAGGCGGAAACGGAGAATTAGGATTCTATTTAATTACCGACGGTAGCCGAACGCCTTACCGATTAAAATTCAGAAGACCTTGTTATATTTATTATCAAGCGTATACTGAAATGATTAAAGGCGGAATGTTATCCGATGCTATCGTAATATTATCAAGTTTAAATGTAATTGCCGGCGAATTAGACGCTTAAAAAGAAATAAGATTGCAGAATACAGATTTTAGAAGGCAGATTGAAAAATCCTAAATCCTAAATCATAAATCTCAAATTAAAAAATGGAAAGATCTCACATTAAACAAGAAATAAATATCACTGATACTTTGATGAATCGCATCAATGAACTAATCAGTCATTATCCTGCAGATAAAAGAAAATCAGCTTTATTGCCGGTTTTACATGAGGTTCAGGATGCTCACGACAATTGGTTAAGCATTGATTTGCAAAATAAAGTAGCCGAAATTTTAGAAATACAACCTATTGAAGTCTATGAAGTGGTGACGTTTTACACCATGTACAATCAAAGACCTATCGGGAAATATATGTTTGAATTCTGTCAAACCTCCCCTTGTTGTCAAAACGGAGTAGAAGATTTGATGGATTATACGTGTAACAAATTAGGAGTAAAAGTTGGTGAACCAACAGCAGACGGACTTTTCGAAGTGCGTGGTGTTGAATGCCTTGGCGCTTGTGGTTATGCTCCAATGATGCAGTTGGGTGATTTCTACCAAGAACATTTGACAGAAGCAAAAATCGACCAATTAATCTCTGATTGTAAAGACGGAAAAATCACTTTACACGATAAGTAATATCATGGGAAGAAAAATATTATTAGACAAAATAAACGTTCCGGGAATTAGAACCTATGAAGTATACCGCAAAGAAGGTGGTTATGCTTCTGTAGAAAAAGCCTTGAAAAAAATGACTCCGGACGAAGTAGTCGAAGAAGTAAAAACTTCGGGACTTCGTGGTCGTGGTGGTGCCGGATTTCCTGCAGGAATGAAATGGAGTTTTATCGACAAGAAATCAGGTAAACCAAGACATTTGGTTTGCAATGCTGACGAATCAGAACCGGGAACTTTCAAAGACCGTTTCTTGATGGAATACATTCCACATCTTTTGATTGAAGGAATGATAACATCAAGTTATGCCTTAGGCGCCAACCTATCTTACATCTACATTCGTGGAGAATATATGTGGGTTTATAAAATTTTAGAAAGAGCCATCGCCGAAGCAAAAGCTGCCGGTTGGTTGGGTAAAAATATATTAGGTTCGGGTTACGATTTGGATTTATACGTTCAAATTGGAGCCGGAGCTTATATCTGTGGAGAAGAAACAGCTTTAATTGAAAGCTTAGAAGGAAAACGTGGAAATCCTAGAATTAAACCACCATTCCCAGCGGTTTCAGGACTTTGGGCTAATCCAACTGTGGTAAACAATGTTGAAACAATTGCAGCTGTGCCATGGATTGTAAACAATTCAGGCGCTGATTATGCCGGAATAGGAATTGGTCGTTCAACAGGAACCAAATTAATTTCGGCTTCTGGAAATATCAAAAATCAAGGTGTTTTCGAAATAGATTTAGGATTATCCGTATATGAATTCATGAATTCTGATGAATATTGTGGTGGAATGCAAACAGACAGGCCATTAAAAGCATTGGTTCCTGGAGGTTCTTCTGTGCCAATTTTACCAGCGCATTTAATCTACAAAACCGCTGCAGGTGAAGACAGATTAATGACCTACGAAAGTCTTTCAGATGGTGGATTTGCAACCGGTTCGATGTTAGGTTCAGGTGGATTTATCGTTTATGATGACCGAGCTTGTATCGTTCGTAATACATGGAATTTCTCTCGTTTCTATCATCATGAATCTTGCGGTCAATGTACACCATGTCGTGAAGGAACAGGTTGGTTAGAAAAAGTATTGCATCGAATTGAAAACGGTCATGGTCGCGAAGAAGACATAGAATTGTTATGGAGCATCCAATCCAAAATTGAAGGAAATACGATTTGTCCTTTAGGTGACGCGGCTTCATGGCCAGTTGCTGCGGCAATCCGTCACTTCAGAGACGAGTTTGAATACCATATCCGTTTCCCTGAAAAAGTAAAGAACCGTGACCATTTCGTTCACGAACCTTTTGAAAAAGTAAAACATTTAGTTACAAAGCAACCAGTATAAGTAAAAAAAGGTTCTCGTTGATAGTTGATGGCCAAACCGACAACTTACAACCGACAACTTACAACTATTATTATGAAAGTAACCATAGACGGTCAAGAAATTGAAGTAGCTCCAGGAACAACCATCCTGCAAGCAGCTCGTATGATTGGTGGAGAATCTGTTCCGCCAGCCATGTGTTATTATTCTAAACTAAAAGGTACCGGCGGAAAATGCCGTTGTTGTTTAGTAGACGTTACCAAAGGAAGCGAAGCCGACCCAAGACCAATGCCAAAATTAATGGCATCGTGTGTTACCGGTTGTCAGGACGGAATGGAAGTAGCCAGTAAATCTTCTGAACGCGTTCGCGATGCTAGAAATGCGGTAACCGAATTCCTTTTAATAAATCACCCTCTAGATTGCCCGGTTTGTGACCAGGCAGGCGAATGTGATTTGCAGAATTTAAGCTTCGAACACGGAAAATTACAACAGCGTTTTATTGAAGATAAAAGAACTTTTGAACCTGAAAATATTGGTGACAAAATACAATTGCACATGAACCGTTGCATTGTTTGTCAACGTTGCGTAGAAGTTGCTGACCAATTAACTGACGGAAGGGTTCATGGCGTTTTAAATCGTGGCGATCATTCACAGATTTCGACTTGTGTTTCGGCAGCCATTGACAATGAATTCTCCGGAAATATGATTGATGTTTGTCCGGTTGGTGCTTTAACTGATAAGACTTTCCGTTTTAAATCGAGAGTATGGTTTAACAAACCATTCAATGCACACAGAGATTGTGACAAATGTTGTGGAAAAACTACATTATGGATGTTTGGTAACGAAATTCAAAGAGTAACAGCTCGTAAAGATGAATTCCATGAAGTGGAAGAATTTATCTGTAATACATGTCGTTTCGACAAAAAAGACGTTGCTGATTGGGTAATTGAAGGGCCAAGAAAATTCGAAAAAGATTCAGTTATAAACCAAAATAAACACTTTGGCAAATTAGACTCAGTTGTTATCGATACCGAAAAAGGAATTTTGCAAGGAAGAGATATCGACCGCAAAAAAATCAGTATGGCTGAAATCGATTACAACGAAAAAATAGACGGTAACCCAGTAAATTCAAAGAAAAATGGATAG
>CANKLK010000108.1 GCA_947482805.1 Flavobacteriaceae bacterium | reverse complement strand
TAGATTTACATCAAAGACATAAAATAAAAATAGAAACTATGAACAAATTAATTTTATCATTCGCATTGATCTTTGGAACTTCTGTTCTAGTAAATGCACAAATTGAAAAAGGTCCAAAAATTGAATTCAGTAAAGAAGTTCATGATTATGGAAATATCAAATATGGTGGAGAACCAAATTGCACATTTGAGTTTAAGAACACTGGAAATGAACCTTTGATTATTTCTAATGCAAAAGGATCTTGCGGTTGTACTGTTCCAGATTGGCCAAAAGAACCAATAGCACCGGGAGCAACTGGAGTAATCAAAGTAAAATATGATACTAACAGACCTGGACCTATAAATAAGAGTGTTACAATCTCTACAAATGTAGTTACTGGTAAAGATGATAAAGGTAATCCTACCTACTATGACGCAGTTATAAGAATAAAAGGTGAAGTTGGTCCTGCTCCAGAAAGTGGAACTCCTGTTAATAATACAGGTGCACCAACTAATAACTAAATAAAAAATTATTGATTTTTTAAAAGGCCACTAAAACTAGTGGTCTTTTTTTTTATTAAAATTTATATGAGTATAATTTCAGAAAAATCTGATACCGATTGTTTCCAAGATTGTTCATTTCCTTCTCTTTTAATTTGAATTGTTTGCAGCCCAGCTTTCTCAGCTGCCTCGAGTTCTTCAACAACATCAGAAAGAAATAAAATACGATTTGGTGGAAGAGAAATTTCGCTTGCTATTACTGAATATGTATCAGTTTCTCTTTTATGACCTGTGTTTGTATCAAAATAATGGGAGAAAAAGGTTGAAAGATCACCCTTTGTACTATGACTAAAAAGTAATTTTTGTGCTACAACAGAACCTGAAGAAAAAACGCCCATTTTCTTTCCCAATAATTCCCAATTTTTAAGCATGATTGGAACATCATCATAAATATGACCGAATAATTCGCCTGATTGATAACCCTTTTGCCATAAAATACCTTGTAATGTTTTAAGCTGAGTAATTTTTCGATCTTCTTTACACCATTTTTTTAGTTGTTCTATAACCTCCTCACTTGTCGTGATGTCTTTATTTTCCTCTTTTTTAACAATTCTCATTACTTTCCCAAAAATATATTTTACCTCACTCATATCAGATAATAAATAGATTTCATTTATATGGGATAAAAAATATGGAAAAAGCACATCCTGAACAAACGAAATAGATGTTGTTGTTCCCTCAATATCAGTTAAAATATAATCGCAATCAATCTTCACAATTCGGCATTTTAAAATTTAAAAAATCTAACTCAATAGATGAATTTGTATAATTTGGAACCCAAGCACTAACATCCATAAAAATACGTATTGCTTTAACAAAAGGATTTTTTTCTCCAGCATCAAACCAATGCTTTGTCCCTGCAGGGACACTAATTAAGTCACCAGACTCACAAAGTAAGTTAAAGACTGGCTCATTATCAAAATTAAACCAAAACAAACCTTTTCCGTCGACAAAAAAACGGATTTCATCCTCAGAATGAGTGTGTTCCGCGAGAAACTTAGCACGTAATTCAGCGTAATTTTCAGTTCCTTCATTAATTGAAATAACATCTGCAGTTTTATAAACTGAATTATTCATAAATGGTACTAAATCTTTTGCATATGCCTCTAAAATTTCTTCCTGAGACGCTGAATCGTCAAATTTAATATCACAGACCCATTGATCAAAAAAAACACCTCTACTTTTTAAAAAAGAATGAATATCCGCGACAACGTTTATCTCAATTTTTTTTGAAGGAATTGAAAGTACTGCCATTATTTATTAATTGAATTCCATTCATATTTACATAAATAATCCAATGTTTCAAGGTGTCTTTTTGCCTCCAAAATATTCCTTCCCCATGCATAAGTTCCGTGATTACGAATAGCAAAACATGAATAAATCAGTTCTGATTTCCTCAAATAGAGCTCCTTTTGAAAGAAAAGCATTTCTTGACTATTTTCAATTACCGGAATTCTTACACTATTTAAATGAGAAATCTCGCCTTGAAATCCTTTTTGAATTTCATGTCCATTAAATATAAATTCATTTTTTGCCCGAGAAGAAAGTAAATTTGGATACAAACCATGACTATGAAGAATCACTTTTGTTTCTGGAAAAAGTTTGTATATAGTACAATGAATTAAAGTTTCGGCAGAAGGAGAACCCTTAAAATCTTCAGATAAAATAGTATTATCTAAATCAATAGAGATAAAATCTTTTTTAGTTATTCTACTTTTATCAATTCCTGATATTGTAACCCATATTTTAGAAGTTTCATCAACAAATGAATAATTAGTGGAGGTAGCTGGAGACCAACCCCAAGAATGATAAGTAGAAATAGTTTGAATAAGCTCTTCTATAATTGAATCCTTGTCCATTTTAATAAATTGATAAAAAGCAGCATAAATGCCAATTTATTATTTAAATCTTTGAGAGCTCCTCTTTAACAAGCAAAGCAATAATCCTTCCGTCAGCTTTTCCAGCTAATTTGGATGATAAAACACCCATTACTTTCCCCATATCTTGAGCACTATTAGCTCCTGTTTGAGTAATAGCAGCTAAAACTTCAATCCTCACCTCCTCTTCTGTAAGCATTTTAGGTAAAAACTCTTCAATAACTTTAGCCTGAAAAAATTCTTCTTGAGCTAAATCATCACGATTTTGAGAAACATATAATTCATATGTTTCAATTCGTTGTTTGTGTAATTTCATGCAGATTTTGAGTGCTGTTTCTTCAGAAACTTCTCCATTTCCAGATGTGCTTTCTAACAATAGTTTTGATTTGATATCTCTTAATGGCTCCAAACGATTTTTATCTCTTGCAAGCATTGCTTTTTTAATCGCCTCATTAATCATACTAGTAAAACTCATTAGTCTACGTTATCATGTAAAAAATTATTGCTTCGTAATCCTGAACGACCGTCTTCATCTTCAGATAAACCAAAACGAGATAAAGATTCCTCAGAACTTGGAGTACTTTCATCAATTGATATATCTCTTCTCATGAAGGCTGGTTCATTTTCAAATTCTGCAAGAACTTCAGCATTTTTTAATTTCGAAGTCAGTTCTTGGATTTTAGAAACACGATCCTGAGCTATTTTTTGCCGCTCTTCAGGAGAAGCAGACATATTTGTATTATCTAATTCAATTTTTTCTGGTAAATCCTCTTCAAGCATATATTTAACAATGATTTCTTTTTCGGCATCAAGATCATTTGAAGAAGTTTCCTGATTATTCGTATTGATATCCCAAGAAAAATCTTCTTGAATAGACAAATCAGCATCAATTTCAGATTTATTCTCCGTTTGTGTCATGCTAGTTTCCTCAACAAAATTAGTGTCATCAGAAACATCAAATATCTGAGTTGGCTTAACCTCCAAAACAGAATCAAATAAATCATACGATTTCTTCTCGTCTAAACTAGATTTTGAGGATTCATCTAGAATAGTAGTGTTATCAATAATTTGTGATGACTTCAAAAAAGGCTCTGAAGTAACTTCATTTTCTCCATGGTCTTCTTCACGATTAGACTCAAGAGGCTTATTTAAAGGGCTAGTAATTTCTTTTTTCATTTCATCATGAAGATCAACTAAATTTCTTTCTGGCATTTTTTCAAAACCAGTTATTGGCTCTCCTTCAAGACCTGCAGCAATCAATGTAATACTTAATTTTTCTCCTAAAGTCTCATCAAAACCATGTCCCCAAATAACGTCTGCAGTGGCACCTGCAGCTTCTTGAATATAATCCGTAATTTCAGTAATCTCATCCATCATTACTTCCTTAGATCCATATGTGATATTCAATAGTACATATCGTGCACCCGCAATATCATTGTCCATAAGTAGCGGAGAGGTAAGAGCTGATTTTACAGCTTCAATAGCACGATCTTCTCCTTCTGCAGCAGCGCTTCCCATTATTGCATGTCCACTATTTTTAAGAACTGTATTTACATCATTAAAATCAACATTAATAACTCCAGTTACAGAAATAACTTCAGCAATTCCTCTAGCTGCTACGGTTAAAATATCATCAGCATAAGAAAAAGCTTCAGTAAGAGACATATTTTTACCTAACTCTCTCAATCGCTCATTATTAATTACCAAAAGCGTATCAACATTCTCTCTCATTTTATTTAAACCTTCTTCGGCCTGTTGTCTACGTTTTCTTCCTTCAAAATTAAATGGAATGGTTACTATACCAACTGTTAAGATTCCTAAATCTTTTGCCACTTGAGCAATTACTGGGGCAGCGCCTGTTCCTGTTCCTCCGCCCATTCCTGCAGTAACGAAGACCATCTTTGTATTTTTTGAAAGTAATTCGCGGATTTCTTCTATGTTTTCATTTGCAGCAGCCATTCCAACTTCCGGATGCATTCCTGCACCTCGACCATCCGTTAATTGAGGTCCTAATTGTATTTTATATGGAACCGGAGAAATATCAAGTGCTTGCCTATCAGTATTACAAACAATAAAATCTACTCCAACAATCCCTTGTTTAAACATGTGATTTACTGCATTGCTTCCACCACCACCAACTCCAATAACCTTAATAATTGAACTATAATCTTTAGGTAGATCAAAGTCCATCAAGAGCATATTTTCTGACATAATTTATATTTTTAAATTTATTAATGTTCATCGGTAAAAAATTCCTTAAAAGAGGGCAATAGTTTTTCAAAGAAAGTACCACGTCTTCCCTCCGAGTGAGTAATTACTGAATCTTTATTTTGATCCACCTGCGTTGTTTGTCCTTTATTTTCAATTTTTTGAAATCCTTGCAATACTAGGCCAATTCCTGTAGAGTACATTGGGCTAGATAAACTTTCAATATTATTTAAATTAGAAAGATGTTCAGTTGGGTATCCAATTCTAGTATCCATGCCTGTCATGTATTCAAACAACTGAGTTAGATGCTTTAATTGTGCACCTCCACCTGTAACAACAATTCCTCCAATTAATTTTTTACTATAACCTGAATTTTTAATTTCATAATTAACTAATTCTATAATTTCTTCCATTCTTGCTTGAATAATTCTTGACAAGTTTTTTAAAGTAATTTCTTTTGGATCTCTACCTCTTAGTCCTGGAATGCAGACAACTTCATTTTCTCTGTTTTCAGATGCACTTGCACTTCCAAAACGAATTTTTAATACTTCAGCTTGCCGCTGCATAATTTGACAGCCCTCTTTTATATCATTAGTAATAACATTTCCCCCAAAAGGAATAACTGCAGTATGTCTAATAATGCTGTCCTGAAAAATTGCAATATCAGTTGTACCTCCGCCAATATCAACTAAAACAACTCCAGCTTCTTTTTCTTCATCACTTAATACAGCATCAGCTGATGCAATTGGTTCTAGTATAATATCTCGGACTTTCAAATCTGCGCGTTCGATACATCTTTTAATATTCATTACATTATTAAAGTGACCAGTTATGATATGAAAGTTTGCTTCTAAGCGAACACCTTCCATTCCGATTGGATCTTTTATTTCTGGAGAACCGTCAATAATATATTCCTGCGGTATAACATCAATAATTTCTTCTCCAGGAGGCATTACCATTTTATGCATATCTTCAAGAAAAAAATTGATGTCTTCTTGAGAAATTTCACTTTTATTATCTCGTTTCGTATACATGCCACGGTGTTGCATGCTTTTAATATGCTGTCCAGCAATTCCAACATACACATTTTTTATTGATAATGAGCCTTCTTCGCAAGATTGTGCTTGTTTTACTGCAGAAAGGATGGATTGTACAGTTTTTTCAATATTAGCTACAACACCATGCATTACACCCAAAGATTCACTTTTTCCAAGTGAAATAATTTCAATTTTGTTGTGTTCGTTTCGTCGACCTATAAAACAAGCTATTTTTGTTGTTCCTATATCTAAGCCAACAACAATTTTACTTGTATTACTTTGACTATTCACTTCTTTTTCTACAAACGATTTGTCCTTCATATTTTACACTTATTTCTTCAAACTTATCCCAACCTTCATAGGGCATTGCTTCATTATAAAAAATCTTCAAGCGATCAAACTTTTCGTCCATTTGTTGTTTTGAAAAAACAGGACCGAAAACTATTTTTTGATCACCAACAACGGGTATTAAAATAAAATCCCCGTTTTTTTCTAAGTAAACTTGACTTATAAGTTTGCTTAACAATGTATCATTACAAACATAATTTGAAATGTGATAGATTTCATCAATTTTTTTAATACTTTTCAATGAATCGTTGTTGATAATTTCAGGCACAGATTTAAGTGAAAACTTATCCTTTATGAATCCTGAAAAAATCAGTACTCGTGCTGTGTGTAAATTAGATCTCATCATCATAAAACCATCCTCATCTATATAGTAACTTTGACCATATAAATTGAAAATTCGGGCAATAGGCTTTCGCAGAGTAATTTTAATATACCAACGATTACCTATGTTTTTAAAAACCTTCACATTTTTCACCTCATCCATGTTTGTAATTGCCCTTTCAATTTTTTGAATATCAATAGCATTATTTAATTGTCCATTATATACCAAACTCATAAATTTTAAACGTTCACATAATTCCTTTTCTGTTAGAAATGTATTTTCACCTTCAACGTGTATCGAAATTTCAGGATTTTTAATTTTTTTATTTTTTTCATTCTGATTTGAAAAAACAAAAACGGTAATTACACCAGCTCCAAGAAATATCCATAAAAGAATTTTCAACCATTTTTTCATTCTGCAGTAGTTAAATTTGAAGATAATATTTCCTTTAAGGGAGCAACTATTTTATCAATGTCACCAGCTCCAATCGTCAGTACAATTCCTTTATCAAATTGAATAAAATATTGTAAGGCTTCAGAAGGCGACAATAAATATTTCTTTGGTAATTCCACTTTAGAATACAGCCAAGCGCTTGAAATACCATAAATTGGTTCTTCTCTTGCTGGATAAATTGGTAATAAGATTAATTCATCCAATTTTGATAATTCTGCAGCAAATTCCATAGCAAAATCTCTCGTTCTAGAAAATAAGTGTGGCTGAAAAATTCCTGTAATTTTTTTATTGGGATACAAATTTCGTACTGATTCAATTAAAACCTTCAATTCATTTGGATGATGTGCATAATCATCGATAAAAACCAAGTCCTCAGTCCGAATTTGATAATCAAAACGTCTTTTCACACCTGTAAAACTTGAAAGTCCATTTCGAATTTCCAATTCACTCATTCCCAAACAATCTAAAAGTGCAATGCAAGCAAGTGCATTC
>CANKLK010000107.1 GCA_947482805.1 Flavobacteriaceae bacterium | reverse complement strand
TGATGGGTTTAGAGGGGATGAAGCATCTGAAATTTATAAAACGCATCCTGAGTACTTCCTTCACGATCAGGATGGAAAGTTGGTTGTCGAAGAGAATAAAAAAGCAGACAAAGTTATGCGTTATATTTATTTTGATTACTCCCATCCAGGAGCAAGAGCACATATCGCAGATTGCATAAAAAACATGAAGGATAGTTGGGGAATTCGGTATTTCAAGGTGGATTTTATGCGTTACGGACTCGAGAATGACACCAAACTTAAAAACAAACATGTTAAAAGTTTCAAAGCCTACGATCCAACAATCACAGGGGTAGAACGTTTTCGTTTGGGAATGAAAACTATGCGGGAAGCCATGGGAGACGATATCTATTTCTTGGGTTGTTCAGCTGTTTTTGGGCCAACTATTGGATTTGTAGACGGTATGCGAACGGGTGGAGACATCAATCCTATTTACCAAGCTTTTCCTGAGCGCTGTTTGGGTAATCTTAGTAACTTTTACTTAAGTGGTAAAGTATTCAATGGCGATGCCGATTACCTTGTTTTCCGCGAAGCCATAGACGAAGACGCAACAGTGTCTCAAGAAGATGTAAAACACGGACATAGTATGACGATGAATGAAGCTCAAATGTGGGCCGATTTTAATAAACTATATGGCACTACCCGTTTGCAAAGTGATAATTTGATGACACTTCGCCCAGAACGTAAGGCATTAGCAAAAGAAGTTTTTGAGTTTCCTGCAATGGAAGAAACCGTGCCGTTGGATTTTTGGGAGCATGGAACTAACAAGCAAGATGGGTTCGAGTTGATAATTGCCCGAAAGGATAAGGATATTTATCTTGGGGTTTTCAATTGGGGTGATAAACCTAAAGAGTATAAATTGAAAGCTTTTGGAAAAACAAGCCCCGTGCTTTTAGAAGGGCGTCATTCTCAAATCATAAAATACGAAGGGAAAAAATCATTTGATGAACTATGCGAGAACATGAAATCGTTATAAGATGTTTATATTAAGTAAGTCGAAGCGTCAGTAAGATCAGAGGTTGACTAAAAATTATATCTAAATGAAAAAACAAGTTAAAAACTATTTAATAAACATAATTACATTCATATTTTGGACGCTTTCTGTTCATGCTCAAAGCACCATTTTACCAGTTAATTCCTATGGCGTTTGGGACAGATCAAATGCATATGACATTTCGGTTAATACTGATTACAACTATTTGAAAGGAATAAGTGCCGATGTAAAATGGGAAGATGTACAGTCAATTAACTCCCTTCAATACGATTGGTCTGAAATTCAGACTATATTACAAACTGCCTACAACAACAATCAGATGGTTAACATAAGCGTAGGTGTTGGTCCCGATGCCCCAGCTTGGATTTACGCTAATGGTGTCCCTAGTGTGATTACTAATGATACACAACATCCAAATTGGACAAAATATCCTTATTATTTAGATAGCGACTATAAAACGTATTATTACAATATGATAAGTAATTTTGGAAATTTCTTACGATCCCTACCAGCAAATCTATTCAATCAAATTGCATATGTTCAAGTAAAAACTGGATGCACTGGAGATGAAGTTGCCTATAAGGGAACACCCAATATTTCCTCTTATATTATTTCCGATAATCAATGGCGTACATTCCGTTTAGATACATTCGAGAAATTTAGATTAGCATTTAATACAGGAAATACTTCCACAAAAATTGGGCTTCTATTTAACAATATTGATCCTGTTGACGAACCCTCAGAGTGGCAATGGGTAAATAATAATGTTACCTATGGATTTGGAATAAAAGGCGGAGCGTACGCTAGAGGACACCATCTTTCAGACGAATTAGATTTTAAAACTACTTGGACTCCTTATCTAATTAATCCTCAAGGGTTACATTTGTTTTCTGCTGCCGAAATGGATCAAACTTGGACTAAACCATTGTACCAAATTAATGTCCCATTAGGGTTTTATTGGGGTGCATTAGGTGGACTTAATACAGGTCTTTCCGTTTGGCTCGTTACCCAAAGTGCTTTGCAAGAAGCACAATCAAGACCAGAATTACATGATGTTTTTAAGATGTTTAATAAATATTCCAAACAAGTATATCCTAGTACGGCAGATGCTGCATATTCCATTTTTCATGAAGGATTAAATTCTCAAAATACTATTAAATTTCCAGTTAATATCTATGGTCAAGCCAATCAGCAAAATCAGTCACGATATACTGCTATTTGCAATGCCTATTCAAGCCGTGGTGCTCGAATGGATGATGTGTCTGCGGCTACTCAAGGACAAGTTTATCAGCGTGATCAACAAACAGGTTATAACGATGCTGGATGGAATATTGAAGAAGGAAATTACGAGAGATGGATAACTCAAATAAATCCAGATTTAACATCAATTGGTCTTTTCAGGGTAAGAGGAAATATCAATTCAAATTCATCTAAATATGATCGTTTTGCACGATCTTTTCAAAACAGTAGTGGCAAAAACACAATGTATTTTAAATTTCATTCCGATGTTTTTTCACTTTCGGCTCCTGCCAGTTTAACCTTTAAAATTACGTGGCTAGACAAAAATCAAAATTCGACTTGGGCACTAAAATATTATAATTCATCTGGCTTACAGACTGCCTTAAATATAACTGGTATTGGTGACAATCAATGGAAAACAACTAATGTAACGCTTCAAAATCCAATAATTAATCAAAATGGAGTTTTAGGTTCTGATTTTATGTTGGTAAATACAGATAACATTGATGATATCTTTCACGGTATTGAAGTAGATATTACGCGAGCAAATTCCTTAAATTCAATAAATTATAATCCTGATAATTCTGAAACATTAATTTATCCAAACCCAACATCGTCTGATCTTTATTGGAATAAAAATATTATATTTGATGAAATTATTGTTTATAATTCAAAAGGGCAAGTAGTTTTAAATATCAAAAAATCTGAAAACAATTCATTGAGCCTAATAAATTTAGAAAAAGGGATTTATTTTATTGTATTTCTTAAAGAAAAACAAAGCGTATTAACAAAGAAAATAATTAAAGAATAACAGTTACTATACTTAAAAATAGTGCAATGGCTTTTTAATTTTAAAAACATTAAACCTTTTTATTTATTGAAAGTCTAAAAAAACATTAACCATATAACAAATATAAAAATGAAAAAAGTGATTTTCGCAGCTTTATTAGCTGCAGGTTTAAATGGATTTGCTCAAGAAGCAGGTAAAAAAGGTGGTGCTGATAAAAAGTTGCAAGAAATGACAACAGAATTATCTTTAACAGCTGATCAACAAGCAGCAATAAGACCGATTGTTGAAGAACAAACGGCTCTTAAAAAAGACAGCAAGGAAAATCCAGATCATGCAGATGCTAACAAAGAAAAAGGAAAAGAACTTAGAAAAAAAATTAACGCCTTGTTAACACCTGCACAATTAGAAATTCAGAAAGCCAATATGCAGAAAGCTAAAGCTGAAGGAAAAAAAGAAGGTAAAGAATAAAGACCAAATCTTTCAACACGCATATAAACTTCCGGGAAACTGGAAGTTTTTTTTTGGGAGTAAAGTCAATTATTCAATAAATATTTTACTGTAGAAACAATTGTATTTTGAGGTTATATTAGCGGTTGTATAATTCAAATAAATCGCAGACTGTATAAATTGAGACAAATTGACACTAATAAAGAGACTTTTGTACTAGCATAAATCTTCTTAGAAGCTTATTTTTGATTAAGATTGAAATTTTAATATGCCTTCAATAAAAATTTGTATTTTAGAGGTCTTGAAATTTATACTTATTCGTAATTTTTAAAAAAATCAACTTATTAGTTAACTCGCAAAATGAAATTTAAATTATTAACAATTATTTTTTTAACATCTTTTTTATCTTCGTTTGCTCAAACTATGATTGAAGGGATTGTTAGTGATGTTAAAGGATTACCCTTGCCTGGTGCTAATGTAATTATAAAAGGAACAAAAAATGGAGTATTAACTGATTTTGATGGGATTTTTAAAATTAAGGCGAAAATCGGTGACGTATTAATTATTTCAAGTTTAGGATTTGATAAAAAAGAACTAAAAATACAGGGAAATTCTATTAAAATTGTTCTTGGAGAATTAAATGAAGCTTTGAATGAAGTTGTGGTAATTGGTTATGGTACAGCAAAGAAAAAGGATTTAACAGGAGCTGTCTCATCCGTGAGAGCAACAAGTATAGAGAAAGGAGATCCAATAGATCTTCAAACAGCTTTATCGGGTCGTGTTGCTGGTCTTCAAATAACACAAAACGACAACGGATTAGGATCAGGTGTAAAGGCAATTATTCGGGGTGGTAGTTCACTCACTAGTGGTAATCAGCCCTTATATGTAATTGATGGTTTTCCAATTGTTCCAGATGATAATGTGTCATCAAATCCATTATCGGATATAGACCCTGGTCAGATCAAGTCCATCGAAGTTTTAAAAGACGCATCTGCAACAGCTATATACGGCGCAAGGGGGTCGAATGGAGTAATTATTATTACAACAAAACTAGGAAAGGAAGGAAAACCCGTAATAACTGCAACATTAAGCTCTGGAACCTCTTTTGTATCAAAATTTCCTAGGACACTTACTGATTTAGAGTACCTCGATAGACAAATAATTGAAGATAAAATCAATTATTTAAATGGCACCACTGACAATTTAAGCACCTATTGGCAAGATAAAAAAGATGCAAACGAACGAGGGGTAGATTGGGCAAAAGAAGCAACTCAGCTTGCATCAACACAGAGGATGGATCTTAGCATTGGTGGCGGAACTAAAGAAGGATTAAATTATCAAATCTCAGGAAATTTTTTAGATCAAGAAGGTGTAGTCATTTGTACTAATTTTAAAAGATATAATTTAAATTCGAACTTAGTTCAATCTATTGGAAGTAACACTAGAATTGGGACCAATATTAAATTGGCATTTTCTAAAAATATTGGAAGAAGTCTTGATAAAGATGCCGATGGTATTTTTAAAAAGATTTTTTCTACAAATCCTTTTCAGCCTCTTAATTTTCAACTCGGACAAGACACTAGTATTGAACCAGAACTTGATACGGGAGACAATGAGAATGTTATTACTTATTTAAAAGATGTGAAAAATGAAACTCAAAGTACCAGAGTTATAGGAAATCTATTTTATGAAACAAAATTAGATAGTAATTTGACTTTTTATACTAGTTATGGGTTTAATCGCGGGTATATTAATAACCAAATATTTTTACCCTCAACTGTATTGAAAGGATATCGGCAAAATGGAATCGCCGAATTTGAAAAAATTGAAACGATAAATCAAGTATTTGAAACTCGATTAAATTACAAGAAAGAATTTGATAAGCACAATATTAATGCTACAGCAGTTAGTGAATTTTCAGGTAATCTGAAAAGTATATCCACTTTTGGGGCAACTGGTTTTAGTAATCAAACTAATGGCTTCAATAACTTATCAAGTGCAACAATAGCAACTTTACCTAAAAACAATATCGCAAAAGATAACTTAATGTCTTTTTTAGGCAGAGTGGCTTATGGTTATAATAATAAATACCTTTTAACTGCATCCATTAGAGCAGACGGTTCCTCTAAATTTGGGAATGAAAATAAATGGGGATACTTTCCTTCTGTTGCTTTGGGATGGACACTTTCGGAAGAGTCAATCATCAAAAATATGAATATTTTTGATAATTTCAAGTTGAGAGCATCGTATGGCGTAACTGGTAACAACCAGATACCTGCATATAGCTCTATAGGTTTAATTGGGGCAGCAAATTATGTATTTAATGATGTGTTTTATTCAGGAATAGCTCAGAACAGTGTTTCTAATCCTGGCTTAAAATGGGAAACTACTGCACAATACAATTATGGTGTTGATTTAGGGTTTTTAAAAAATCGTTTAAACATTACTGCTGAAGTTTATTATAAAAAAACAACTGATTTATTGTTAGAAATTCAATTGCCTTTGTCATCAGGTTTCGAAACTGCATTAAAGAATATTGGTTCTTTTAGTAATAAAGGGTTTGAATTAACCGTTAATTCAGTCAATATTGATAATAGCAGTTTTAAATGGAGATCTGATTTTACTTTTTCATTTAATAGAAATAAGGTGCTAGATTTAGGAGATAAGTTTGAATTTTATTTTAATGCTAATATTTTTCCAAGTAAATTCATGAATGAAATATTAATTCGTGTAGGAGAGTCAACTGGTATTTATTATGGATACATTGAAGATCAAATCATTAACAATCAGACAGAAGCGGCAAATAGCCCTTTACAAATTGGTGTTGGAATTCCAGATATAAATAATAACGGACAAGTCAAAATTTATGATGTCAATGGAGATGGATTAATTGATAGTTATGACAAAGTGCCAATAGCGAATACAAATCCAGATTTCATTGGCGGTTTAAATAATGAATTCACTTATAAAAATTTTGACTTTAGTTTCTTTTTACGCTTTTCTTATGGTAACGATGTAATAAATGGAAATATTGGAAATTTAGATAAGGGAGGTATTAATAATTGGAACACATTAAAATCCATGTCCGATAATTCTTATAGCGCTGCCTATAATCCTACCGGTACTTTTCATGGTGAAAATAGTAATGGAGTTTATTCTTCTTTATTTAGAAGTGCTTATGTAGAAGACGGCTCTTTTTTAAAATGTGATTACATAACATTAGGATATGCAATTCCTAAATCAATTTCAGATAAATTGAATTTAAATAAATTTAGACTGTTTGCCAGAATAAATAATCCTTTTATGATTACTAGATATTCTTGGTTTGATCCAGAAGTTAATGCTATAGGAGGAACAGCAGGAAGAGTTGGTGGAGGTGTAGATCTTGGTAGTTATCCACGAAGCACTTCCATAACATTAGGAATTTCACTTAATTTTTAATCTATAAAAATGAAAAATAAAATCAAATATTTATTTCTTTTTGTATTGTTTACAAGTTTTCTGGGTTGTAGTGACATTTTAGAAGAAGCTCCTGTTTCAGATCTTACAGTTGAAAATTCCTTTAATACAGAAGCCGATGCCAAAGCTGCAATTATAGGTGTATATAATTCGTTGCAACTGGAAGGTGTATATGGAAAAAGCCAAACTCTTTTTACTACTGATGAACATAATGCTGGATCAAAAGTACCGCTTTCGGGAGTAAACTTGTACTCTTTCACAGCAGACAATGTTGAAGTAATTTTGCCAATTTGGAGAGATCATTATAAAGGAATAAATCGAGCTAATCTAGCGATTTCTAAAAT
>CANKLK010000106.1 GCA_947482805.1 Flavobacteriaceae bacterium | reverse complement strand
CCTGAAATTATTTTGTTGGATGATGCTTTTCAGCATCGCAAAGTAAAAGCAGGTTTTTATATACTTTTGACGGCTTACGAAGATTTATTCTGCGATGATTTTATGTTGCCAACAGGTAATCTTCGCGAAAGCAGAAATGGGGCTAAAAGAGCTAACTTAATTATAGTGACCAAGTGTCCGCTTGATATTACTGAACTTGAACAGCAAAACATCAAAAACAAACTTGCAGTTGATTTACCTATCTATTTTAACAGTATTGATTATGATGATAAGGTTTATAACGATACCGGGAGTCTAGCGGTTAGCGATTTAAAATTAACGCCGAAAATTTTACTTGCCGGAATCGCAAAACCAAAACCGTTTTTTGATTATTTACAAACCGACAAAGATGAGGTTATGACATTTTCTGATCATCATCATTTTAGCGAAAGCGATATTTTAAATATTAAAAGTCAGGCTATTGATAAAATCATCGTTACAACCGAAAAAGATTTTGTACGTTTGAACGCTATAATTTTAAGAAAACAATTATTTTATTTACCAATCAAAAGTAATTTTTTGAGTAATCATGAATCTTTTGATGCAATCATTTTAAACTATGTGGGACCTCGTACAAGAAACCGTTAATTATATAAAAAATAAAACCAATTTCAATCCTGAATACGGTGTTATTTTAGGTTCTGGATTAGGTAGTTTTACCGATGATATCTCTATTGAATTTACATTGCCTTATAATGAAATTCCAAATTTTCCTGTGTCAACTGTTCAAGGGCATAAAGGCGCACTTGTTTTTGGTACTATTGGTGATAAAAAAGTAATGGCCATGCAAGGTCGCTTCCATTTTTATGAAGGCTATGATATGAAACAAGTAACTTTTCCTGTTCGTGTGATGAAATATCTTGGGGTAACTAAATTGATAGTCTCAAATGCTTCTGGTGGCGTAAATTCAGATTATGAAGTTGGTTCAGTTGTAATAATTAAGGATCATGTTAATATGTTTCCGGAGCATCCATTACGTGGAAAAAATGACGAGCGTTTTGGGCCAAGATTTTTAAATATGAACGAAGCTTATAACAAAGCGATGATTAAAAAAGCAAAAGAAATAGCGGTTGAAAATAATATCACGGTTCATGATGGGGTTTACCTTGGTTTGCAAGGCCCAACATTTGAAACTTTTGCTGAATATAAAATGGTAAAAGTTTTAGGCGCCGATTGTGTTGGAATGTCAACTGTACCAGAAGTTATTGTCGCCCGACATATGGAAATTGATTGTTTTGGGCTCTCTGTAATTACCGATATGGGCGATGTTGAAACGGCCATGGAAGATGTAAGCCATGAAGAAGTTTTAAAAGCTGCCGCTAAAGCAGAACCTCACGTTAGAAAATTAATTAAGGAATTAATTATTCAATTTTAATTCAAATTCACGTATCAATTTATAGCATTTTTTCTGTTCAATAGGTTTGCTGAACTACATTTCAATAAACTTTAGTCAGTACCTTATTTTATTAAATGTATTTCTTTAATAAAAGAATTAAATCGATAATTCTCGACGAATATCCAATTTCATTGTCATACCAACCTACAACTTTAACCATTTTTCCAATAACAGATGTTAGTTGGGCGTCAAAAAGGCACGAGTTTTTATTGCCAATAATATCTACAGATACAATTGGATCTTCAGTATAATCAAGTATTCCTTTCAGTGATGATTGCGACGCTTTTTTAAAGGCAGCATTAATCTCAGCAATAGAGACTTCCTTTTTAACATAACAAGTTATATCAGTTAAAGAACCATCTGGAACAGGAACACGAATTCCACTTCCACCAATTTTTCCTTCCATTTCTGGAAAGATTTTTGTTAAAGCTTTTGCTGCACCAGTCGTTGTTGGAACAATACTTTGACTTGCACCTCGCGCGCGACGCAAATCTTTGTGTGGCTGGTCGTGTAAGCTTTGATCTGTTGTGTAGGAATGTACGGTTGTGATATAAGCTTGTTCAATGCCGCAAAGCTCATTAATAACTTTTATCATTGGAGCAGCATTGTTGGTTGTACAACTTGCGTTTGAAACTATTTTTTCGCTTCCGTCTAATATATTTTCATTTACGCCAAGAACTACGGTTTTAATTTGTCCTTCCTGCTCGCTAACACTCAAGTCAGGTACTTCATATGGTGCAGAGAGAATTACTTTTTTGGCACCAGCTAAAATGTGTTTGTTGATATCTGAAAAAGTATTGTATTTGCCCGTGCTTTCTATTACAAAATCAATGTTACTCCATTTAAGGTTTGTGATTTCTCTTTCGTGAACAAACAAATACGGCTTTCCGTCAACAATTATCGATTGGTCATCAAAGAAAACGTCATAAGGTAAAATGCCATGAATACTGTCGTATTTAATCAAATGCGCCATCGTTTTGTTATCAGCAATATCATTGATAGCAACAACTTCAATCGAAGGATGGTTGATCAACAACCGGAAAATATTTCTTCCGATGCGTCCAAAACCGTTGATGGCAATTTGAGTTTTCAAATTTAAAGAATATGTTTTTCTGCGTGATAGGACGAACGCACTAACGGACCACTTTCTACATGACGGAATCCCATTTCCTTGCCTAGTTTTTCATATTTTTCGAATTGTTCCGGAGTAATGAATTCTTTGACGGGCAAATGTTTTTTACTTGGTTGTAAATATTGACCGATAGTAACTATGTCTACATTTTGATCACGCAAATCTCGCATGGTTTGTATCACTTCCTCTTCAGTTTCGCCAAGACCAAGCATAATTCCCGATTTGGTTCTACGAATTCCTTGGTCTTTTAGGTATTTTAGAACTGCTAAACTTCGATCATATTTTGCTTGAATACGAACTTCACGAGTCAAACGACGAACGGTTTCTACATTGTGCGATACTACTTCAGGATTAGCTTCAACAATTCTGTCAATAATTCTTTCAACACCTTGAAAATCTGGTATTAAAGTTTCTAAAGTTGTTTCCGGATTCATTCGGCGGATGGCCTGAACCGTTTCTAACCAAATGATAGAACCCATATCTTTTAGATCGTCTCGATCAACACTAGTAATAACGGCGTGTTTTATTTTCATGATTTTGATAGAACGCGCTACTTTTTCGGGTTCATCCCAATCTACTGTTTCCGGCCGACCGGTTTTTACACCACAAAAACCACAAGATCTCGTGCATATATTTCCCAGAATCATAAATGTTGCAGTGCCTTCTCCCCAGCATTCGCCCATGTTTGGACAACTTCCCGAAGCGCAAATAGTGTTGAGTTTGTATTTGTCAACTAAGCCTCGGAGTTCGGAATATTTCTGTCCGATTGGTAATTTTACTTTTAGCCATTTTGGTTTAGCTCCAGTTAGTTCGGCTTTAACTCGTGTGCCAGTAGGTAAATTATTATCTAGGATCGTTTCCATCAGTAAATTTTTTGCGTTACAAAGATAAAGAATGTAGTTAGAAGATTTGTTGATTTTAGAATTCAGTTTTCTTCCGGAAAGACAATGTTGTAAGTTATACTTAATTTTTTTTATGGGTTATACGCCCAAAGCGGATTTTGTTTTTTTAACTAACCCATCTTTATGTAGCATTACTGAAATTGCTTTTAATCGAACATAGGAAATGCTTATGTAAACAAAACCATCTTTCCCCGATTGTGTGCCCCAAGAATTCTTTACTTTGTAATATAAATTTCCTTTTTGGTCAGCAACTTTACCCACTATGTGCATTAAGTGGTCGTCTTGTGTGTCATAATTTTCAAATTCCGCTTGACGATAGTCAGCAGAAATCTTTTTCTCAGGTTTGATTTCCTTTAAAATAGTTGAAGCATCATTGTCATTTTCAGGCACAACAGCTATTCCAAATTTATCTGAAAAAGTACTTTCGCTAACATCAGTATCTAGCGCTAGTGTAAAACCTTTATCTAATGCATTATCAATGTTTTGTATAAATTCATCTAAAGGCAAGTTGTACATACTTCCATTAGCGAAATTATCAGGAATACTTAAAATAAATTTAGAATAATTAGGATGATTGGTAAATGAAGTAATCGTAACATAATCATCTAAATTAAGTTTAGTAGTGCCTAAAAACTGCACAGGAGTAAGTCTCTTGTCTGCTGTAACTGTTTTAGTATCAATAGATGTGCTAGGAGTTATTAATAAAGAGTTTTCATCAAACTTACCCATATAAGTATCAAGTATAGCAGCATAATCTTTCTTCCAATTAGGATACTTTTTAGGAGTTTCTGCCACTGCTTTTTTAACAACAGTTTCTAGTTCTTCCACCATTTTAGAATGATTAAAGTTCAATTCAGGATTAGTTTTTCCGGTAAAATTACTTTCAGTAACAATGCCATACTTACGAGCGCTATTAATTACATCGTGGCTCAAACCACCTTCGCTAAATTGCGCTTTCCCTTGACGCATTACATAATTCTCCGCTTTGTCAAGATAGGTATTGCGCACATTATACATTTCTGAAAGGTCTATTTTCTTACCTGTCAAACGAATGATTTCAGCTTCTAAGAACGAGGTAGTAGAGAAACTCCAGCATGTTCCCGTTTGACCTTGAGAGATTACAGGTGTTGTTTCAATATCTTTAATGGTATGAAATTCATAAGCTTGAGAAAATCCGGTGTGACTAATTAGGAAGAATGCAACGTAAAATAGTGGCTTGTTCATATGGATTTACTATTTGTTTTTTGTAGTTAAGAGTAAAAAATGATTTATTTTTACGCTAAAATAGAGCAATTTATTTTTCATAACTTTTATTTTAACAAATTTTAGCATTTACATGAATTCAATTAATTGGAAAACAGTTAACCATTTTGAAGATATAACCTATAAGAAATGTAACGGCGTAGCCCGAATTGCCTTCAACAGACCTGATGTTCGCAATGCTTTTCGCCCGAAAACTACATCTGAATTATTACAAGCTTTCCATGATGCTCAGGAAGACACTTCCATTGGTGTAGTATTGCTTTCGGCTGAAGGGCCAAGTTCTAAAGATGGAGTTTGGTCATTTTGTTCTGGAGGCGATCAGAAAGCCAGAGGGCAACAAGGATATGTAGGTGAAGATGGTTATCACCGATTAAACATTTTAGATGTGCAACGATTGATACGTTTTATGCCAAAAGCAGTAATTGCTGTTGTTCCCGGTTGGGCCGTTGGTGGTGGACATAGTTTGCATGTAGTTTGCGATTTAACCCTTGCAAGTAAAGAACACGCTATTTTCAAACAAACCGATGCTGATGTAACGAGTTTTGATGGAGGTTATGGTTCGGCCTATTTAGCAAAAATGGTTGGTCAAAAGAAAGCGCGTGAGATTTTCTTTTTGGGAAGAAATTATGACGCACAAGAAGCTTTTGATATGGGAATGGTCAATGCAGTAATCCCGCATGCTGAATTAGAGAATACGGCCTATGAATGGGCTCAGGAAATATTGGCAAAATCGCCTACTTCCATTAAGATGCTAAAATTTGCCATGAACTTGACTGATGATGGTATGGTGGGACAACAAGTCTTTGCCGGTGAAGCTACAAGATTAGCATACATGACTGATGAAGCCAAAGAAGGAAGAGATGCTTTCTTAGAAAAAAGAAAGCCGAATTTTGAAAAAAAGTGGTTACCGTAATTAGTTTTCAGTATTCAGTTGCAGTTGGCAGTAAAAAAATGAATCTGATATCAATAATCTAAAATCTAATATCAAAAATGAAACACTGGATTGAAGCCGCACGGTTGCGTACGTTACCACTCTCGGTATCTGGAATTATAGTCGGAAGTTTTTACTCTATGTCACAAGCAATGTTCAATTGGAATATAGTGCTTTTTGCCTTATTAACTACATTGGGTTTACAGATACTTTCCAATTTCGCCAATGATTATGGCGATGGCATTAAAGGAACGGATAATGAAGACAGAGTTGGTCCAAAACGAGCGATTCAAAAAGGCGTTATTACACCATTTGCAATGAAAAACGCCATGATTTTAACTTCGGTAATCACCTTATTTTTTGCTATTTTACTAATCTATTTTGCCTTTAAAGAAAGTTACCTGCTTTATTCCTTTATCTTCATGTTTTTGGGAATTTTAGCCATTGCTTCAGCTATTCGTTATACGGTTGGGAATAGTGCTTATGGATATCGTGGTTATGGAGATTTTTTTGTTTTTATTTTCTTTGGATTGGTAAGCACTTTTGGAGTGTATTTTATGTTTTCAAAAGAAATAGATTGGCTGTTATTATTGCCTGCAACGGCCATTGGTTTTCTGAGTGTTGGCGTTTTAAACTTAAACAATATGCGTGATGAAGAAAGCGATAGAAAGGCTGGAAAGAATACGATAGTTGTTCAAAAAGGAGGTCAATGGGCAAAAAAATACCATTACTTTTTAGTTATTTCTGCTATGGTTTTGGTTATTGCTTTTGCGTACTTAAATGATTTCCACTTTGATCAGTACCTATTTGTAGCCGCGTATTTCCCGTTAACAGGGCATCTAATCAGAGTTGGTAAAAACAGAGATCCAAAACTATTGGATCCTGAGTTAAAGAAATTGGCATTGAGTACTTTTTTTCTTTCGATTTTACTGGCTTTGAGTTTAATCTATTTTGTTTCTGATTTGTTGGTTAATTATATTTAATTTATTTGATATGAAAATTACATTCAACGGACACGCTTGCATCGGAATTGAAGTAAGTGGGAAAAACATACTCGTTGACCCTTTTATTACAGCTAATGAAAAAGCGGTTAACATTGATGTCAACGAAATAAAAGCCGATTACATATTGCTTACACATGCGCACCAAGATCATACTTTAGATGTTGAGGAAATTGCTAAAATAACCAATGCGGTGATTGTTTCCAATTGGGAAATTGCTACTTATTATGGTAATAAAGGTTTTCAATACCATCCTATGAATCACGGTGGAAGCTGGCAATTTGATTTTGGAAAAGTGAAATATGTTGCCGCAGTGCATTCGAGTTCCTTTGCTGATGGTACTTATGGTGGAAATCCCGGTGGATTTGTAATCGAAGGTGAGCACAAAAACATCTACATCTCTGGCGATACAGCGCTTACAATGGATATGAAACTAATTCCAATGCGCACAAAGCTGGATTTAGCAATTTTTCCTATTGGAAATAACTTCACTATGGATGTTGAAGATGCTATTATGGCTGCTGATTTTGTGGATTGTGAAAAGATTTTGGGTTGTCATTACGATACGTTTGGATTTATTGTTATCAATCACGATGAAGCCAAAAAGAAATTCTTTGATGCCGGAAAAGATTTAATGCTTTT
>CANKLK010000105.1 GCA_947482805.1 Flavobacteriaceae bacterium | reverse complement strand
TGGTGAACCCTTATCATTTATCTAGACCAACAATTGCTCATTGATTCAAGCTTCCTACCCTTCGGCAACGGACGAGTAATCCTTAAATGCCGATATACTTGGAATTTCACCGCATAGAGTTTACCTGGTTTCACTACAGCATTATCTGTACATACTTTCTGTTGCACTTGTCCTCGCCTCACGACGGTTGGGCGTTACCCAATATGCTACTCTTTGGTGTCCGGACTTTCCTCTTCATTCCGAACTTGATTCGGAACCTTTTGACTTGAAATCAAAAGATGCTGAAACGAGTCCAGCATGAAACGATAAGGCGGTCTGCATGGCAAAGGTAACAATTACGAATTAAGAATTACGGATTAAAAATTGATACATTTATCGTAATTCGGAATTTGCAATTACTATTTTTTGACTATTTGTGTTTAAACCAACAAGAAGTTTCCGCTTCATATTTTTTAAACGCTGTATTTACAGGGCTTCCGTGTATGATTTTGTTATTGTATTGTGTTCTAATCAAATAGTTGAAAGCACCCATATCACCCGTATAAAGGGTGTGATTATCACTATTGAATTGTTGATGAATTGCCCATAATTTTTCTATAAATGGTTTTATAGTAGCAATATCTCCTCCTACTATTCCGCAGTTAAGCAGTGTATGATCTTTAAAATGGGATTCAAATGTGGAATAATCTATAATACGATTTCGTAAATGTTGCGAATGATTTTCCATCCATTCATTATTTAAAATTTCGGGTTCATCACCACAAAAAATAGCATTTGGATTATTTAAATATAATGGTTCTAGAAAAGGATTTCTTAAAACAACAACATCTGATACATCCGTAAAAAAAACATTTTTTATGGATTGAGCATGTTGTTTTAAAAATTGCTCATATACAAAATACCGATACACATTGGGTTTGAAATTCTTATCATAATCAACTTTAATAAAACGAATGTACTCGCTTTGATTTGCTTTGCAAGTTTGCTCTGAAAAGTTATTGTGAAAAATAATACCGTGCAATCGCAATTCTGAAACAGATTTCGCCCACTCGGAAACAATTGAAAAATCGTCGTCGGTTAAAGTAACATTTCGGTTAACATCATATACGCCAGTAAAATGAGCGGATAGTATAAGATTTTGTTCCAATCTAAAATCAACCATTAGTTTAAACTATTATTTTTCACCTTTGCCGTTACACTATTTGGATTGTTTCGATAATATATGTAGGTCCGCAAATCAAGCTTTTGAACCATAAATTGCTGTTCTGCTCGTTCATAAAAATGAGCATCTGCACCATACATATCATGAAAATTTAAACTTGTAAAAACCTCTTTCTTTCCAAATAGAGTAGCAAATAAGATGCAATCATCCACATGCACTACTTCATTGGTATTAAAACGATCTGGAACGTAGTAATCTGATTCTTGATTGACAATAGTTTCGGTTGTTGACGCAATTAAATCATGTGATTTCATTTCAGACAAACATGTGCTCAAATGATTGGGTTTGTATTCATCATCAGCATCAATAACCGTAATAAATTCACTATTACTGATTAGAATTCCTCTATTTATAGATTCAGATTGACTACAATTTTTATGTCGTAAATACGTAATAATATCTTCATGCTCTATGGCATAATTTAGAATTTGAGTATGGGTATCATTATTACTTCCGTCGTCTATTATAATGAATTCAAAATTGGTAAAATCTTGATTTAAAACTGAATCAATTGCTCTTTTTACCAAAGCAAAAGGGGTATTATAGACAGACATGATTACTGAAATTTTGTTTTTAAAACTCATAGATTTTTGTTGTTTTATAAAAGTTTTGCAAGCTACTACCTTATATTCATACTTATGTTAAATTTATTTTAACATTTTTAATTTGACTTTACAGCATTTAAAAATATAAAATCTAAATATTAAATTCTATATTTGTTTTCGATTAAAAAAATGGAACAATTTTTAGTATCAGCGCGGAAGTATCGCCCACAAACGTTTAAAGACGTTGTTGGTCAACAAGCTATTACCAATACTTTGCTCAACGCCATAGAAAGCAATCACTTGGCTTCTGCCCTATTATTTACCGGTCCGAGAGGCGTTGGAAAAACTACTTGTGCAAGGATTTTAGCCCGCAAAATTAACCAACCCGGTTATGATGATCCGAATGAAGATTTTGCTTTTAATGTGTTTGAATTGGATGCTGCTTCCAACAATTCTGTTGATGATATTAGAAATCTAATTGACCAAGTTAGAATTCCGCCACAAACCGGACAATATAAAGTTTATATTATTGACGAGGTACACATGCTTACAACAAGTGCTTTTAATGCATTTTTGAAAACACTAGAAGAACCGCCAAAACATGCTATATTTATTTTGGCTACGACCGAAAAACACAAAATAATTCCAACTATATTATCTCGTTGTCAGATTTTTGACTTTAAAAGAATTACGGTGAAAGATGCTAAAGAACATTTGGCTGAAGTTGCTAAAAGTCAAGGTGTGGAATTTGAAGATGATGCATTGCACATTATTGCACAAAAAGCGGATGGCGCCATGCGTGATGCGTTATCCATTTTTGACCGTGTGGTTTCTTATTGCGGAAACAACTTAACGCGTCAAGCGGTTACAGAGAATCTGAACGTTTTGGATTATGAGACCTATATCAGCATGACGGATTTGATTTTGGAAAACAAAATCCCTGAAGTCTTGTTGGCTTATAATGATATTTTGTCTAAAGGTTTTGACGGACATCATTTCATTGCCGGATTGGCATCGCATTTCAGAGACTTATTAGTGGCTAAAAACCCGGCTACCCTTACTTTATTGGAAATGGGTGAAGCCGCACAAAAATTATACGGACAACAATCGCAAAAAGCATCACAGGAGTTTTTGTTAAAAGGCATCGATATTGCAAATGATTGTGATTTGAAATATAAAGTATCTCAGAACCAACGTCTTTTGGTAGAACTTGCGCTAATGCAATTATGCTCTATCGGTTTTGATGGAGAAAAAAAAAAGTCTGACTTTATAATTCCACCAACGTATTACCGCAGGAATGATTATTCCATTTCGGAAGTTAAAGAGCCATTAGCCAAAAGCCAAAAGCCATTAGCCGAAGAAATTCAGAAGACAGAACCCACAACACAAAAAGCAGAAGAAATTGTTGATAAACAGGTAAATATCAACAATCAACCGACAACCAACAACCGACAACCGATAACCGACAACCTTCAACCCAAAGTTTCTTCCATGTCTTTGGCTAGTATTCGTGCGAAGAAAGAAATGGCAGAAGTTCAAAAGTCGACTGTAAAAGATGTAGTGCATTTAGCCAGCGAGCCTTTTACCGAAACGGAAATGCTTGAGCAATGGCTTAAATATGCGCAACGCATTGAAGATAAAGGATATCGCATTGTGGCTTCTTTATTAACCATTAATGACCCAATTCTTGAAGGCACAACTATCATTCACGAATTACCGAATGAAAGTTCTAAAATAGATTTTGAAAAAGAAAAGCCTGAACTTTTAGGTTATTTGAGAGGAAAATTACATAATCATGATATTACAATCGATGTAAAAGTGAATGAAACTTTGGTGCTCAAAAAGAGTTATACCCCACAAGACAAATACAATCGATTGGCAGAACTCAATCCGAACTTAGAATTGATGCGAAATTTGTTTGGCCTAGAGATTAATGAGTAAACTTCACTGATTATAATTTTCCCTGATACATCGCTTTTACAATTCCGTCAGCCAAACCTATTTTTGGTACAAAAAGTTGACGAGCTCCGCTCCATTTCATAGCGTTTAAATATATTTTGGTTGCGTGTATGATAACGTCGGCACGGTCAGTGTTTAGGGCTAACTCTGCGATACGCTGTTCGTAAGTCAATGAATTCAAATATTGGTATTGTGAATTCAAGTATAAATAAGACAAAGGTTTGTCTTGTAATTTACCCGAGAGTTTGAATAGCTTATTGATGTTTCCACCGGAACCAATTAGGATAACATTTTCATATTCTGCTGTGCTATTTTTTATCCATTTTTCTATTTCTTCCCAAACGATATCACTTACCATATTGTTCAACATACGAACGGTTCCAATTTTGAACGATTTGGAGGTAATCATTTTGCCATTCGCAAACAGAGAAAATTCAGTGCTTCCACCACCAACATCTACATATAAATAGGTTAGGTCGGTTTTTAAGAAATCGTGCAAATCAGAAGACGCAATAATAGTAGCTTCAATTTTTCCGTCGATGATATCAATATCAATATCGCATTTTTCTCTAATTATATCTGCCACTTCTTTACCGTTATAAGCTTCACGCATGGCTGATGTAGCACAAGCTTTATATTTTTCTACCTTATAAACCTTCATCAACAGTTTGAATGCTTTCATGGCATCAACCATTCTGTCAATATTCTCATCTGAGATTTCACCAACGGTAAACGCATCTTGCCCTAAACGGATTGGCACCCGAATTAAAGAGCTTTTATTGAATTGGGTTTCCTTATTTTTTTGTTCTACAATATTAGTTATAAGCAACCGCATAGCATTGGAACCAATGTCAATAGCAGCATATTTTTTAATTGAAATCATATTTTGAGGCAATAGTAATTAGCCAATAGGCAGTAGTTTAATTTAATCGTTTAAGGTTTCCAACCTTTCTTTATAATAATTATAGGTTTCATGTTGGGCTCTAAAAATAGTTTCTCCTTCAGCACGAACACGGTATTTGTTTTCAAATTTTTCAGAATGATAACGCGCTTTAACGTTCCCTTTCCATCCTATATTAAAGGTGTCGATTATCTGTTTTTTAATCGTATCATCATAAATAGGACAAGCTACTTCTACACGACCATCTAAATTACGCGTCATAAAATCTGCTGATGAGATAAACACTTCCGGGTCATCATTATTACAAAAAATAAATGAGCGGGTATGTTCTAAAAAGTAATCCACAATGCTAACGGCTTCTATGTTTTCGCTCATTCCCTTCACGCCTGGAATTAAGGAACAAATTCCTCTCACCTGCAATTTAATTTTTACACCGGCATTACTAGCTTCATATAGTTTGTCAATCATTGGGTGATCTGAAATACTATTCATTTTTAAATTAATATATGCTTGACGTCCCATAATAGCGTTATTTATTTCTCTGTCAATCAACTTATAGAATTTAGAGCGCGTATAATGAGGTGAAACAATCAAGTGTTTATAACGATGAATTCTATAATTTACATCGAAGAAATCAAAGATTTTAGAGACGTCTTTCAAGATTTGCTGATGACTAGTAAATAGCGTTAAATCGGTATAAATTTTGGCCGTACTTTCGTTGAAATTTCCAGTAGAAATAAAGCCATATCGCTTTAGTTTTCCGTCTTCAATTCGGTCAATCAAACATATTTTGCTGTGCACTTTTAATCCTTTGATGCCAAAAATAAGTTCAATACCTTCCTGTTGCATTTGCTCTGCATATGATATATTACTGGCTTCATCAAAACGTGCTTGAAGCTCTATTTGAACAGTAACCTTTTTTCCATTTTTTGCTGCATTTATTAGCGAACTAATAATTTGAGAGTTTTTTGCCAAACGATATAAGGTGATTTTTATCGAAGTTACTTTTGGATCGAGGGCGGCTTCACGAAGGAATTTTATCAGATAAGAAAATGACTGAAAAGGAGCATTAATCAAATAATCTTTTTGGGCTATTTTATTCAAAAGACTGCCATCAAGGGATAAGCCTTCTACTGGAAGTGGCACTCTTGGTGGGTATAATAAATCAAAACGGCCAAGGTTGGGAAAGTTCATATAATCACGGCGGTTATGATACCTTCCACCCGGAATCACACCATCGGAAGCATCGATTCCCATTTTGGAAAGGAAAAATTTAAGCGTATCTTTTTCAATATGCTGATCATATACAAACCGAACAGGTTCGCCAATACGTCTATCCTTAACAGAAGTAGCAATCTTTTCTAACATACTCTTACTCATGTCACTATCGATGTCGAGTTGCGCATCACGTGTGATTTTTATCATATGAGCTGAGATACTTTCATAATCAAAAATGTTGAAAATACTAGTCAAATTATAGCGGATTAAATCATCGAGCATTATCAAATATTGTTTTCCGTCTTTGTTCGGAAGTTCAACAATTCGGTTGGTATTTTTTGGAATTTCTATAATGGCATAACGCACTTCGTGTTTTGCTTTTTTTACTATACCCAACATGCTCGATTTCTGCTCCGATTTCATTACCAATTTAATAGCCAAATAACCTGAAGTATCTTTTAACAAAGGAAATTCTGCCAAGTCATTTAAGATAATAGTAACGAGTTCGGGACTTATTTTTTGGATAAAAAAATCTTTTATAAAATTTTCGTGTTCTTCCGAAACTTCATTCTCGTCGATGATAATGATGTTCTGTTTTACTAATTCCTTTTCAATAGTGTTTAGTACACGCAAACTTTCAGCCTGTTGTTTAATCACTATTTCTGTAATCTCTTTAACCAATTGCTGAGCAGAAATTCCGCCAAGAATTTTTTCGCCTGATTGGCCTGACAAACTAAGACGACGAATAGCGGCAAATCTTACTCGAAAAAATTCATCTAAATTATTGGAAAAAATACCTATGAATCGAAGTCTTTCTAGTAGTGGAACTGATTCATCTGCTGCTTCTTGTAAAACTCTGGCGTTAAATGCCAACCAACTTTTTTCTCTATCTATATAACGAAAACGGGAATCTGTACTCATATTATCTTAAATCACTTGGAAAAATAACTTTTTTTGTAACTCCTTTTTCAATGTCATTCCAGGAGTCATTGTCAAATATAATATTTACAAATCCGGAAGTAGAAACATTATCAATAAAAATGTTTCCAAATTTATTGACAAAATTTGTAATTGCCTCATTGTGTCCAAAAAGAATTAAGTTATCATAATCATTTGGACATGATTTGATAATTTTTTCCAACTTGCTTTCATCAAAAGTGTATAATTCTTCTTTAAAAATGATGCTTTCGATAGGAAATGAAATATTTTGCGCAAAAATAATGGCGGTTTCTGAGGCTCTTTTGGCAATACTACTCCAAACCAAAAATGATTTTGGAATTTGGTTACTAATTTGAGAAGAAACTAAATGTGCGTCCTGAATACCTTTATTAGTCAAAGGTCTATCAATATCCTGAAGTGGTGCTCCCCAACTTGATTTGGCGTGTCTAACTAAAATCAGTTGTTTCATAATTAAAAATTTCTAAAATTAATAATAGCATAAATTTAAGTTTTTATGTTATACAAAATTGATTTTATCTAAAGACTTTAAAAACTCTATTTACAATCGTTATTAAAAAATGATTTCTAGTTAAATTCTTGCAATATTTTACAAAACTGTTCAATTAGAATTAATTTAAAAAAATGTCAAAAATAAAACAT
>CANKLK010000104.1 GCA_947482805.1 Flavobacteriaceae bacterium | reverse complement strand
GGATAAATTACCCCATCACTTCTTTTACTTTTTTACCAATCTCAGCAGGAGAATCTACTACGTGAATTCCACATTCTCTCATGATTCTTTTCTTTGCTTCAGCTGTATCATCAGCTCCGCCAACAATTGCTCCAGCATGACCCATTGTTCTTCCTTTTGGAGCGGTTTCTCCGGCGATAAAACCAACAACCGGTTTGCGGTTACCATCAGCTTTTATCCATTTGGCAGCATCAGCTTCCAATTGACCACCAATTTCTCCAATCATAACAATACATTTGGTTTCAGGATCGTTCATTAGTAATTCAACAGCTTCTTTTGTGGTAGTTCCAATAATTGGATCGCCACCAATTCCGATTGCTGTTGTAATTCCCATACCTTGTTTCACTACTTGGTCAGCCGCTTCATAAGTTAATGTTCCCGATTTAGAGACAATGCCAACTGTTCCTTTTTTGAAAACGAAGCCCGGCATGATTCCAACTTTAGCTTCTTCAGGTGTGATAACTCCAGGACAGTTTGGACCAATTAATCGGCAATCTCTTTGTTTGATATATTCATACGCTTTAATCATATCAGCAACAGGAATACCTTCTGTAATACAAATAATAACTTTAATTCCGGCTTCAGCAGCTTCCATTATAGCATCTGCAGCAAAAGCTGGCGGTACGAATATTATAGAAGTATCAGCTCCAACTTTCTCAACGGCATCTTTTACCGTATTAAAAACAGGTTTGTCAAGGTGTGTAGTTCCTCCTTTTCCCGGAGTAACACCACCAACTACATTGGTACCATATTCAATCATTTGTGTTGCGTGGAAAGTTCCTTCGCTTCCTGTAAATCCCTGAACTATTATTTTTGAATTTTTATTAACTAAAACGCTCATGTTTGTATTTGTTTATTTTTTGTGTTGCAAAAGTAGAAAATAGTAATTAGTAATTAGTGATATGTAATTAGTTTTTTTATTACTATAATTGACTCATCTGATAACCTCTGTAAAGCTTATTGTCTTTCAATTCCCAAATCACCATAAAGTGGGCTAACAACATTTCTTCTCTTGGATTTTCAATTGTTTTTATATAATGCGCATAACGAACAGAAACCATATTTCCTTTAACTAAAATATGACTTATTCTGGCTTTGGAGCGAATATATGCTTTGCTAAATTCTTTACTTAAATCAATAATTTGATTATACTTTAATTTATGATATCCTTTACTACTATGCCATTCCAATACAACATCTGGATGTAAAAAGGTACTAACTTTTTCTGAATCTAAAAGCACATCCGATTTATAAAAATCTTGAACGATTTTTTTAGCAGCCATGATTTATTTTAATTTATTTAAAATTTCTGGTATTTTCTTAAGATTAGCAAATTGCTTCATTTTCTCTCGCGCTTCATCAATTGGAGTTCCATAATAAGTTTTTCCACCTTCTATCGATTTGCTTACACCTGTTTGTCCTAAAACGACAGCTTTAGAACCAATCGTTATTCCGCTGGTTGTACCAACTTGTCCCCAAAGTGTTACTTCATCTTCAATGATCACACAACCTGCAATTCCGGTTTGTGCTGCAATTAAACATTTTTTTCCAATTATGGTATCGTGACCAACATGTACTTGATTATCTAATTTAGTTCCAGCACCAATAGTTGTATCTCCGGTTACCCCTTTGTCAATAGTGCATAATGCCCCTATTCCAACATTATCTTCAATTACCACTCTTCCGCAAGAAAACAATTGATCAAAACCTTCTAGACGTTTTTTATAATAAAAGGCATCTGCTCCTAAAATTGTCCCTGAATGAATAATCACATTATCACCAATAAAAGTGTTATCATATACTATTACATTGGCATGAAGCAGACAATTTTCGCCTATCGTTACATTATTGCCAATAAAGCAATTGGGTTGAATTACTGATCCTTGACCGATAGTTGCGGAGTCAGAGATGCTTCCATTTGCCGACACAAATGGACGAAAATGTTTAGATAGTTTATTGAAATCTTTAAATGGATCATCAGAAATCAACAGCGCTTTTCCTTCTGGACAATCCACTTCTTTGTTTATTAGAACAATAGTAGCAGCCGATTGTAATGCTTTGTCATAATATTTTGGATGATCAACAAAAACAATGTCTCCAGGAGTAACCACATGAATTTCGTTCATGCCTTCAACAGGAAAATCATCAGAACCAACATATTGGCACCCGATGATAGCAGCGATATCTTTTAATGTATGTGTTTTTAGGAATTTCATTTTCTGTAGTGTTCAGTCGCAGTCGCAGTATTCAGAGCCACAATACTGTGACTGTAAACTGTGACTATAAACTATTCCTTAACGCGTTCCATATAAGAACCAGTTGCAGTATCTATTTTAATTTTATCACCTTCATTAATAAATAAAGGAACATTAACAGAAGCACCAGTTTCTACTTTCGCAGGTTTAGTAGCATTTGTTGCCGTGTTTCCTTTTACTCCTGGCTCAGCATATGTAACTTCTAAAACTATAGAAGCCGGCATATCTACAGAAAGTGGTAATTCGGTTTCGGTATTAATCTGAACCATTACAATTGTTCCTTCTTTTAATAAATCGGGAGCATCAAGCACTTTCTTATCCAAAGTAATTTGTTCATATGACTCCGTATTCATAAAATGAAACTGATCTCCTTCTGCATATAAATACTGGAAATTTTGTGTTTCTACACGAACTTCTTCAATCTTGTGTCCAGCTGAGAAAGTATTATCTAATACTTTTCCGTTGGTTAAACTTTTTAATTTAGTTCTAACGAAAGCCGGCCCTTTTCCTGGTTTAACGTGAAGGAATTCGATAATTTTATAAATATCGTGATTGAACTTGATGCATAATCCGTTTCTAATATCTGATGTAGATGCCATTTTTTATATGTTTATGGTTTGATGTTTATGGTTTATGGTTTGTGGTTGTATCTATTAAAGTTAACTATAAACTATAAACCACAAACTTTTTTATTAAGCTCCAGAGTAACCTTTCATGATTCCTCTTGATGAATTTCTGATAAAATCTAAAATCTCATCACGTTCTGGTGAAGCCGACATTTCCGCTTCAATAATTCCAACTGCTTGTGATGTATTGTAATTTTTTTGATACAGAATTCTATAAATATCTTGTATTTCTCTAATCTTTTCTGCTGTAAATCCTCTTCGTCTTAGTCCGACTGAATTTATTCCAACATAAGAAAGTGGTTCTTTTGCAGCTTTAGTATACGGCGGAACATCCTTACGAACTAAAGAACCACCTGAAATCATGGCGTGATCACCAATTTGTATGAACTGATGAATAGCTGCTAATCCCCCGATGATGGCATAATCCCCAACAATTACATGTCCGGCTAAAGCCACACCATTTACGATAATAGCATTATCGCCAATATGACAATCGTGTGCAATATGCGCTGTAGCCATGATAAGACAGTTATTTCCAATCTTAGTTTGGCCTGAAGCAATTGTACCACGGTTAATGGTAACACACTCTCTAATAGTTACATTATCTCCAATTACCGCAAGTGATTCTTCTCCACCAAATTTTAGATCTTGAGGCACTGCCGAAATTACTGCACCTGGAAAGATGTTACAATTTTTTCCAATTCGCGCGCCTTCCATGATAGTTACATTGGAGCCTATCCAAGTGCCATCGCCAATGACTACATTGTTATGAATAGTGGTAAAAGGTTCAATCACAACATTTTTTGCAATTTTTGCTCCCGGATGTACGTATGCTAACGGTTGATTCATTTGTCTTTTTTATTTTTTTTAATTAGTCAAATGTAATTCGGTTTTATAATTGATTTCAATTATAAAACGCTTATTTCATATCTTATTGTTTTTTAGCAATTTGTGCCATTAATTCTGCTTCGGCTACTAATTTTCCATTAGCGTAAGCTTTAGCCTGCATGTGACAAATCCCTCTTCTTATAGGGGTTATTAAATCACATTTAAATATTAAAGTATCACCTGGCAATACTTTATGTTTGAATTTTACATTATCAATTTTCATAAAGAATGTCAAATAATTTTCAGGATCAGGAACAGTACTCAATACTAATATTCCTCCTGTTTGCGCCATGGCTTCTACAATGATTACGCCCGGCATAACTGGTGCCTCAGGAAAATGTCCAACAAAAAAACCTTCGTTCATGGTGACATTTTTCATTCCAACAACATGACTTTCTGACATTTCAATGATTCTGTCTATAAATAAAAAAGGAGGTCTGTGCGGAAGAATACTCATAATCTTATGAATATCCATTAGTGGTTCCAAATTCAAATCATAAATAGGTACTTGATTGCGTTGTTCTATTTTAATTATTTTGGACAATTTCTTCGCAAACTGAGTATTTACATAATGTCCAGGTTTATTAGCGATTACTTTTCCTTTGATACGCATGCCAACCAAAGCTAAATCACCTATGACATCAAGCAATTTGTGACGTGCCGCTTCGTTTGGATAATGCAAAGTCAGGTTGTCCAAAATCCCATTTGGTTTAACCGAGATCGAATCTTTTCCAAAAGCAATTTTAAGATTCTCAATGGTCTTAGGTGAGATTTCTTTATCCACATAAACGATTGCGTTATTCAAATCGCCACCTTTTATCAAACCATTGTCTAATAAAGTTTCTAATTCGTGAAGAAAGCTAAACGTTCTGGCATCAGCAATCTCAGATTTAAATTCTGAAATGTTTTTCAGCGTTGCGTTTTGAGTTCCCAAAACTTTTGTGCCAAAGTCAACCATTGTAGTTATTTGATATTCGTCAGATGGCATAAGAAGAATTTCACTTCCTGTTGCTTCATCTGTAAAAGATATTACTTCTTTGACTACATAATATTTACGTTCAGCATCTTGTTCAATAACTCCTACTTTCTCGATTGCTTCAACAAAAAACTTTGAAGAACCATCCATGATTGGCGGTTCTGATTCGTTCAGTTCTATAATTACGTTATCAACATCACAACCTACAAAAGCAGCTAAAACATGTTCTGAAGTTTGAATTTTAACACCTAATTTTTCAAGATTGGTACCTCTTTGTGTATTTACAACATAATTGGCATCTGCTTCAATAACAGGAGAACCTTCTAAATCAACTCTTACAAAACTAAAGCCATTGTTAACTGGTGCAGGTTTGAAAGTCATTTTTACTTCCTTTCCAGTATGAAGTCCAACGCCAGTAAGGGAAATTTCGTTCTGGATGGTTTTTTGTTTAACCATTATTATGCTTATTTAAATTTGGTTTTTATTATTACTTTTTAATTCTTCTAAATCTGAAACTATTTTAGGTAAATTTCGAAAATGCACATAAGATTTGCTAAAATCACTATAATTGAATGCAGGTGATCCTTGAATAATTTCTCCATCAGGTATGTTTTTCCCGATTCCCGATTGTGCCTGAACTCTAACATTATTACCAATTGTGAGATGACCGGCAACACCAACCTGTCCACCAATTAAACAATTGCTTCCAATTTTAGTTGAGCCAGCAATACCTGTTTGTGCAGCAATTACCGTATTTTCACCTATTTCAACGTTATGTGCAATCTGTATATGATTATCTAGTTTTACACCTTTTCGGATTAATGTTATACCTAATGTTGCTCTATCGATAGTGGTATTAGCTCCTATCTCAACATCATCTTCAATAATTACATTACCAATTTGAGGGATTTTACTAAAAGTTCCGTCTTCTGTTGGCGCAAAGCCAAAACCATCTGAACCTACAACACTACCTGAATGAAAGTTACAATTGTTTCCAATTTCTGTTTCAGAATATATTTTTACACCCGCGAAAAAGATACAGTTATCACCAATAGATACATTATCACCAATAAAACAGTTAGGATAAATTTTTACATTGTTGCCAATTGTTACATTTTTTCCAACATAACTAAAGCTACCTAAATAAAGTTGTTCTCCATAAGTCACATTCTCTGAAATTACTGACGGCTGTTCAATACCTGATTTCATAAGCTTTACCTGGTTGTAATATTCCAAAATTTTTGAAAAAGACTGATAGGCATCTTCCACTTTAATCAAAGTAGTAGATAATTCATTTTCAGCAATAAAATCATTATTGACAATGGTGATTGTAGCTTGAGTAGTATAAATAAAATTAACATACTTTGGGTTAGCTAAAAATGTTAGCGATCCTTCAGTACCTTCTTCTATCTTAGCTAGTTTAAAGACTAAAGCGTCAGGATTACCTATCACTTCGCCTTCAAGAATTCCCGCTATTTGAGCTGCTGTAAATTTCATCTTATGCTACTTAATTTTTTATAGGTATAAGATGGAACATAACAACTACTTGATTTGAAATATCTAAATTATGTGAAGTTCGTTTCATCGTCACAAAAGTATAAAAAAATCAATTTTAAAGATAGTTTTCATCAAGTAGTTTTGGAAAACATATAAAATACTTGGTTACTGGTTTTGACAACGCTTTTAAATTCAATTGATCAGAAGCTTCAACAATATCTTCAATGGTTTTGTCTTTCTTTAAAATCCTAATTGGTTCTGCGTCTTTGCTATAAACTTGGTTTTCAATCTTTCCTTTAAATATAAAGTACTTAGCTTCCTGTACTGTTATATTATGCTCTTTTGCAAAACGGGTGGTCATTTCCTCTAATACTTCTTTTGGAAATTTTTCGTTATTGAGTTTAATTTTTGGTAAATCTCTATTAATAATCATTTTGCTCAAACTGCTTAAAATAAAATCATCATGATGCTGCCAATTTTTTAAGGCGCTAATAACATCAAAATCATCTAGTTGTGAAAAGCTATCTAAATTACTATTGGAGAAATTTTTGAGTGTAACTTTGTGCTCCATAAAATGTTTTAATGGTTTGCTGCATTCTAAATCAATACCTTTATGAAGCAGTTCTTTGGCTCTTTTTAGCGCATTTGTCAACGTCAGTTCAGCCACTAAACTTGTTTTGTGTAAATAAGCCTGCCAGTACATTAAACGTCTTGCCATAAGGAATTTTTCTATTGAATAAATCCCTTTTTCTTCCATAACCAAAACATCATCCATCACATTCAACATCTGAATTAGCCGGTCAGAATTAATATTCCCTTCGGCAACACCTGAATAAAAACTATCGCGCTTCAAATAATCCATTCTATCCATATCTAATTGACTGGATATTAACTGCAACATGAATTTTCTATGGTATTCTCCTTTAAAAATCTGGATTGCCAAACTCAACTGACCACCAAACTCTTCGTTTAATTTCGCCATGAACAATAATGAAATATCTTCATGATGGACTTCAACAATACTGTGTTCCAACGTATGTGAAAACGGTCCATGCCCAATATCATGCAAAAGTATCGCGATATATAAAGCGTTCTCTTCTTCTTTTGAAATTAAAACTTCTTTAAAACGCAACACTTCAACTGCTTTTTGCATAATGTGCATAGCACCGATAGCATGATGAAAACGAGTATGATGCGCACCAGGAT
>CANKLK010000103.1 GCA_947482805.1 Flavobacteriaceae bacterium | reverse complement strand
TTTGAACATCGGCTTTGTCGATTAATCCCAAACCAAGTAATTCGGAAGTCATTATTTTTCCAACTTCTATATGGTATTGCTTCCAAAAATTACCAGGGACTAACATTTTTGTTGCTTCATTTTTTACGCGTAAAACCGCATTGTAAACTTGCTTTTGGCGGTCTGTAAAGCGACCAGAAACGGGTACCATTCTCGTCATATCACTTGAATAATTGCCATATTCAGCACCAACATCAAGCAAAATCAAATCACCAGCTTTGCATTGTTGGTTGTTTTCAATATAATGCAATACGTTCGCATTGTTTCCTGAAGCAATTATTGGGGTATAGGCGAAACCCTTAGAACGATTTCTTAGGAATTCATGAGCAAACTCAGCTTCAATTTCATATTCGGTTACACTTGGTTTTACAAACTGCAATACTCTACGATAGCCTTTTTCAGTGATGTTACACGCCTCCTGAATTAAATCTAATTCTTCACTTTCTTTGATAGAACGAATACGTTGCAAAATTGGATTCGATTTTTCTACTTTGTGTGCCGGATAGTTTTCTTTCCACCATTTTACAAATCGTGCTTCACGAGTTTCGGTTTCAATTGATGCTCGATAATGCTCATTAGTGTTGATGTACATCGTTTCGGCGTAGGCCATAACTTCTTTCAAGGTCTTATGAAAATCCTGTAACCAAATCACCGATTTAATTCCGGAAACCTCAAAAGCTCTGTCTTTGGTTAGTTTTTCGCCTTCCCAAATCGCAATGTGTTCGTTGGTTTCTTTTAGAAATAAGATTTCTTTCAAATGGTCATAAGGTGCATCCGGAAAAAGCAACAAAATACTTTCTTCTTGGTCGACGCCAGATAAATAAAAAATGTCTCGATGTTGTTCAAATGGCAAAGTGCTATCGGCAGAAATAGGATAAATATCATTAGAATTAAAAACAGCAACGCTGTTAGGTTTCATTTGAGCAATGAATTTAGCTCTGTTTTTAATGAATAATTGGCGGTCTATTTGATGGTATTTCATTATGAAATTATTAATATTGTATGTCCCAAAGTTAAAACATTGGAATTAAAAAGAGCTGCTATGAAACGATTAATTTTTGTTGTTATTTTTTTACTCACAACTTTAAATGGGTTTTCTCAAGACAAGAAAGCGTTCCAACTTTTTGATAAAAACGGAAAGAAAGTAAACTATAGTAAACTACTCAAAGCTGCTGAAAAATCGCAAGTGGTTTTGTTTGGCGAATATCATAACAATGCCATTTCACATTGGTTAGAATTAGAATTAACTATAGATTTAGCCGGTAAAAATAAAATAATTTTAGGAGCCGAGATGATTGAAGCAGATAATCAAAAGCAATTAGACCAATTTCTGAAAGGAGAAATCAATCAGAAGCAATTGGATTCAACTGCCAGACTTTGGCCCAATTATAAAACAGACTACAAACCTTTAGTTGAATTTGCCAAGGAAAACAATATACCATTTATTGCAACTAATATTCCCCGAAGATTTGCTTCAATAGTTTCCAAAAAGGGTTTTGAAGGCTTGGAAAATTTAACTTCGCAGGAGAAGACATGGATTGCTCCTTTGCCAATTGTTTACGATTCCGAATTACCAGGTTATATTAACATGATGAAAATGATGGGAGATCATGCGAGTGCAAATATGCCGAAAGCGCAAGCAATTAAAGACGCAACGATGGCCTATTTTATTCAAAAGAATTTAAAAGAAAAATCTATCTTTATTCATTTTAATGGAACATATCATTCTGATAATTTTGAAGGGATCTATTGGTATTTAAAAAAAACGGCGCCAAACCTGGAAATTTTAACTATTGCTACCATCGAGCAAAAGGAATTAAAAAAAATATCGACAGAAGATTATAATAAAGCAGACTATATTCTCGTTATAGATGAAGATGTAACAAAAACACACTAGCAAAGTCTTGCCAAATTAAATTAATCCTACGCTAGCTTAACCATTTGTTGGCTAAGGAAAAAAAGAAAAATCAAATGAAAAAGAGTTATTTTATTTTACTTTTATTACTAACAATAGCGGCTCCTTTCTTCTCTTGCAGTGAAGACAAAGAGGACGAACCCATGCTTATTATTAAATTTCAATTTAATCCTAATCAGGCAAGACTTGACAATTTGGGTCAACCATCTACGATAGGGCCAGGAAATGCGGCTCAATCGCCTATTTTTAACATCATCTCTGCTCACTATCTTGAAATGACTCCCAATGCAAATACCCTACTTGGCGCAGGAACTATATTATATCATGCTCCCGAAACTACTATGGGAGGAGCTGTCGCTATCGATTTTAGTAAGTCAAAAATTGTTTCTCAAGGAGAAACTTTTATAAAAATTCCGTTGAGTCAGGTAACGGCGGGTAGTTATGAATGGATGCGTGTTTCTTTATCGTATCAAAACTATCAAATTAATGTCCGTAATGCAGGAGTTGATTATGCAGGAACTTTAGCCAGTTTTGTTGGTTTTAAAACTTACATTACATCTTTTGATATAGAAAATGCTACTTTCCCTATTAACGGAAATAGAGCACAGGGATATTGGGCCTTTGCCTTGAACGATTATCCATATTCTACTTCGGGGCAAGCACCGGCCGGCGCGACAACAGTTCCAAATCCGATTGCTTCAACATCTCCAATTCCAGCAGGTTCTTGCGTCGTAACAGGAAGATTTGCTAACAATTTAGTAATCGATGGCGCCGAAACTAATGATGTAGTGGTTACACTTTCACTTTCTATTAATAATAGTTTTGAATGGCAAGAGATTACTGCTGACGGGAAATACGAACCATCTATTGGCGAAAGTGTTGTTGATATGGGATTACGTGGATTGGTGCCTACATATGTAAAATAATTTGTTTAACAGTTATTGTTCAAAAAGTCGTTTTAAACTGATATAAATCAACAACTGTTAAACCCATTTTAAATTCATTATAAATTACAACGAAAAGGTTGTGGTTAATAGCAAATAGCTGTATTTTTGTCTGATTTTATTAAATAAATTATTCAATCTTATGGCAAAATCTTCTATTTTGAGTTCGTCCATTGCAAAAAAAGTTGCCATGGCACTTTCTGGACTTTTCTTAGTAACCTTTTTAGCACTTCATTTTTTTATAAATTTTACTTCTGTATTTAGCGCTGAAACTTTCAATGTTTGTTCTCATTTTATGGGTAACAATCCGATAATTCAATTTGTAATGCAACCCATACTTGTGGCTGGTGTCGTTTTTCATTTTGTTATGGGTTTTGTTTTAGAAATTCAGAATAGAGCAGCAAGACCAGTTAGTTATGCAAAAAACAATGGTGCTGCCAATTCTTCTTGGGCATCAAGAAATATGATTATTTCTGGTTTAGTTGTATTAGCTTTTCTAGGATTGCATTTTTATGATTTCTGGATTCCAGAGATGGTTTATAAATATGTTGAGGTAAATCCGCTTGAACCGTCAAGATATTTCGGTGAGATGGTTCATAAATTTGAAAGCCCGGTTCGAACAGGCATATACTGTGTGTCTTTTGTATTATTGTTTTTGCATTTATGGCATGGTTTCAATTCTTCAATGCAGTCAGTTGGATTTAACAATAAATTCTCAAAATCATTACATAAATTAGGATATGCATTCGCAGTAATAGTTCCATTCGGATTCATTTTCATTGCATTGTTTCACCATTTTAATCAATAATTTCAAGTTTAATGAAACGCCCAAAGGCGTTACATCTGACCTATAAAAAATAATAAAATAAACAGATGAAACTAGATTCAAAAATACCTGAAGGTCCAATTTCGGATAAATGGACAAACTATAAAGATCATTTAAAATTAGTTGCTCCAAATAATCGTCCAAAAATCGACATTATTGTTGTTGGTACTGGTTTGGCTGGAGCTTCTGCTGCTGCTTCTTTAGGAGAAATGGGCTATAATGTTAAAGCCTTTTGTTTTCAAGATTCACCAAGAAGAGCGCACTCAATCGCTGCTCAAGGAGGAATTAACGCTGCGAAAAATTATCAAAATGATGGCGATAGTACTTTTAGATTGTTTTATGACACTATAAAAGGAGGTGATTATAGAGCAAGAGAAGCTAACGTTCACCGTTTAGCTGAAGTTTCGTCAAATATTATTGACCAATGCGTGGCTCAAGGCGTTCCTTTTGCTCGTGACTATGGTGGATTATTAGATAACCGTTCGTTTGGTGGAACACAAGTTCAAAGGACTTTTTATGCTGCAGGGCAAACTGGGCAACAATTATTACTTGGAGCCTATTCTGCCTTATCAAGGCAAATAGGACTGGGACGTGTTCAAATGTTCAGTCGTCATGAAATGCTAGATTTAGTAAAAGTAGATGGAAAAGCGCGTGGAATTATTGCTCGTAATTTGGTTACAGGAGAATTAGAAAGGCATGCAGCTCATGCTGTAATTATTGCGTCTGGAGGTTATGGAAATGTATATTTTCTTTCCACAAATGCTATGGGAAGTAACGTAACGGCTGCCTGGAAAATCCACAAACAAGGCGCCTTATTTGCTAATCCTTGTTTTGTTCAAATTCACCCAACTTGTATTCCTGTTCACGGGACCAATCAGGCAAAATTAACCTTAATGTCAGAGTCGCTTAGGAATTCTGGTCGTATATGGGTTCCAAAGAAAAAAGAAGATGCACAAGCAATCCGCGAAGGAAAATTAAAGCCAACACAACTAAAAGAAGATGAAAGGGATTATTTCTTGGAAAGAAGATATCCTGCTTTTGGTAATTTAGTTCCACGTGATGTAGCATCAAGAGCTGCAAAAGAATTGTGTGATCAAGGTTTCGGAATTGAAGCGAATGATACGAATGAAGGTGTATATTTAGATTTTTCTTCCGAAATTCAAAACAAAGGCAAGCAGGCTGCTTATGCGAAAGGAAATCATAATCCAACAGCGGATGAAATCACTTCTTTAGGAAAACAATGGTTAGAAGAAAAATACGGTAATCTTTTCGCGATGTATGAAAAAATTACAGATGAAAATCCATATGAAACTCCGATGAAAATTTATCCAGCGGTTCACTATACCATGGGCGGCGTTTGGGTAGATTATAATTTGCAGTCTACAATTCCAGGTTGTTTCGTAGCAGGCGAAGCTAATTTCTCTGATCATGGAGCCAATAGATTAGGTGCTTCTGCTTTAATGCAAGGGTTGGCCGATGGTTATTTTGTATTACCATATACTGTTTCTAATTATTTAGCAGACGAAATCAGAACTGGAAAAATTTCTACTGATTTACCTGAATTTGCTGAAGCAGAAAATCGTGTAAAAACAACAATTGAGACTTTTTTAAATAATAACGGTTCAAAATCGGTTGACCATTTCCATAAACGTTTAGGGCTTATTATTTGGAATAAAGTGGGGATGGCTCGAAACGAAAAAGGATTAAAACAAGCCATTGCAGAAGTTGCTGCCTTGAAAGAAGAATTCTATAAAGATGTATATGTTCCTGGAAGTAACGAAGAATTAAATCCTGAACTAGAGAAAGCACTTCGTGTTGCTGATTTAATTGATTTAGGACAATTAATGGCTATGGATGCGTTGCAACGTAACGAATCATGTGGGGGACATTTTAGAGAAGAATATCAAGACAGCGAGGGAGAGACACTACGTGATGATGAAAACTTCTCGTTTGTTGGGGCATGGGAGTACAAAGGAAACGACATCAGTCAATCGGAACTTCACAAAGAAGAATTAAAATACGAGTTTATAAAAATAGCCGCAAGAAATTACAAATAAGAAGTTATGAGCGCAGCAAAAAACATCAATATAAACCTTAAAATTTGGCGTCAGAAAGATGCTAAATCTAAAGGAAGCATGGAAACTTATAAATTAGATAATGTTTCTACTGCAAGTTCGTTTTTGGAAATGTTAGACCAATTGAACGAGCAATTAATCAACGATAAAAAATCTCCAGTTGCTTTCGACCATGATTGTCGGGAAGGAATTTGTGGGATGTGTTCGTTATACATCAATGGTAGAGCACATGGTCCAGAAACTGGAACAACAACCTGCCAATTGCACATGCGTAAGTTTAAAGATGGTGACACTATCTATATCGAGCCATGGAGAAGTAAAGCTTTTCCAGTTGTGAAAGATTTAGTTGTTGATCGTTCTGCTTTCGATAGAATTCAACAAGCTGGTGGTTTTGTTTCGGTAAATACTTCCGGAAGAACGATTGATGCTAATGCAACTCCAGTTCCAAAATACGATGCCGATAAAGCATTCGAAGCTGCTGCTTGTATTGGCTGCGGTGCTTGTGTAGCAACATGTAAAAATGGTTCAGCTATGTTATTTGTTGGTGCCAAAGTTTCACAATATGCTTTATTACCGCAAGGAAAAGTAGAAGCTACTGAACGTGTTTTAAATATGGTGCGCCAAATGGATGAAGAAGGTTTTGGAAACTGTACCAATACAGGAGCTTGTGAAGTAGAATGTCCAAAAGGCATTTCTTTGGAAAATATTGCTCGAATGAATAGAGAATACTTATCCGCAAGTTTGAAAGGATAATAAACAAATAGATTTAATCCAAAAAACGTCTCGATTCATCGGGACGTTTTTTTTATCTTTGATAGGTAAACAAATACGCAATGAATAAATTACTTTCATTACAGTTAATGCTTTTTTCATTTATAGCTATTGGTCAGAATTTCCATCAATATGTCAATCCAATGATTGGAACTGGTGGCCACGGTCACACCTATCCTGGCGCAACTGTTCCTTTTGGTATGGTTCAACTTTCTCCTGATACTAGAATTGATGGAAGTTGGGATGGCTGTTCAGGCTATCATTATTCGGATAATGTGATTTACGGTTTTTCACATACACATCTTAACGGAACTGGTGTCTCAGATTATGGAGATATCATGTTAATGCCAACGATGGGCGAACCGACTTTAGATTCAAAAGTTTATAGTTCTACTTTTTCTCATAATAATGAAAAAGCTAGCGCAGGATTTTATTCTGTTAAACTTGATAAGAATAATATAGATGTTCGATTAACATCCTCAACTCGGGTGGGTTTTCATGAATATACCTTTAATGAAAGTGGTCTGGCCAATATCATTTTGGACTTAAATCATCGCGACAAATTATTGGAAGGAAGAATTAGAGTAATTGATGATAAAACTCTTGAAGTTTTGCGAAGAAGTGAGGCTTGGGCAAGAGATCAATACATTTATGCTCGTATTGAGTTTAATGTGCCTCTAAAAATTGGGAAAGTTAAAGGTGAAAACACAAAACTAGAAGGTTTATACAAAGGAACTGAAGTTGCTATAAGTTTTTCAAAAAATGTCAAAAAAGGGGAAAAAATATTGGTAAAAGTTTCTCTTTCTCCTACAAGTTATGAAGGAGCAAAATTGAATAGTTCAGAAATAAAAGACTGGGATTTTGAAAAAGTTAAACAAGATGCAGAACAACTTTGGAACAAACAATTATCAAAAATTGATGTAACAGAATCTGATAAGGATAAATTGGCAATTTTTTATACAGCATTATATCACACTATGGTACAGCCCAATATTGCGCAAGACATAGATGGGAAATACCGTGGTCGTGACAACCAAATCCACACAGCTGAAGGGTTCGATTATTATTCGGTTTTCTCGCTTTGGGACACGTTTCGAGCAGCACATCCTTTGTATACTTTGATAGAAAAGAAAAGAACGGCTGATTTCATAAATACTTTTCTGAAACAATACGAACAAGGCGGAAGGTTGCCTGTTTGGGAA
>CANKLK010000102.1 GCA_947482805.1 Flavobacteriaceae bacterium | reverse complement strand
TGTGAATTGAATATTTCGCAAAGTAGGAACTTTAAAACGAAGATTATCTTCTTTTTTATTAGTGATTTTAATTCTTCCTAAATCATTTAAAGTAGTGTCTAATGCCAATCCGTTTTTCTCAAACTTATCATCACTAAACAATGGCTCTTTATGACAAGAGGCACAATTGGTTTTAAATAAACTATATCCTTTTTTTTCTTGCTCTGAAAATTCTAATTCATTTCGAATCATTTTATCATACTTAGAGTTTGAAGATTTTAACATTATTGTAAATTGAGCTAACGCCTTAAAAAGTCTTTGGCTTGTTACTTTTTCATCGCCAAACGCTTTAGTAAACAACTCTCTATACTTTGCGCTATTTTGTAATTTTGTTATAATATTTTCTAATTTTTCATCCATTTCTAATGGATTCGTTATCGGATTAATAGCTTGTACTTCAAGATTATTTATTGCACCATCCCACATAAAATTTTTATTCCAAGCCAAATTGACAAGCGCCATTGAATTTCGTGTACCAATTTTTCCTTCTATTCCGTGACTCAATTGATGATCAACATGGGTAAATCCGGTTTGTTGCAAATGACAACTTGAACAAGAAATAGTGTTATCTCTAGATAATATTGGATCGTAGAATAAATGTCGTCCAAGTTGAAATCCTTCTTCTGATAATGAGTTTTTTTTGAAATCGTAAATTGGTTTTGGCCAACCCTTGGGAACTTCAAAATATAAAGGCGTGGTAAATTGCTTGGAGAATGCCAAACAAATTAAGATAAGAAATCCTAATACTGAATAGTATTTCCAATGTATTCTCATTCTATATAAAATAATGATTTACTATAATCAGCTAATTCCATAGCTAGTGTTCCGGGTATCATGACACTGTTAGTTTTAGCTAAGTTAATGTTAGCAAAAAAATTATATAAGTCTATACCAATATTTATTTGTGTTGCTTTCTTATCGTAAGTCAGTGCTACTTTTCTGATGGCATAATAGGGTGAAAGATAGCCACCTACATGAAACTGAAATTCATTTTTTCTAGTCCTGCAGCTTGAACTTTTGCCTTCTATTTTCATATTAATATATCCACTTTGCCAAGCCCAATACATTCCTTTTATAGGATCTAAATCGCCAGCCATTGCTCCGGAAGTATTTGTTAAACTGTCTATGCCAATATTGAACGTAACTTTGGAAATTATCTTATCATTGTTTTTGGTTAGATGAAATTGAAAGGAATCGGGATTGTCTGAATCGAGTAGGTGATAACTATCTTTTTGTGTAAAGACAGATTGGTCATCATACTGAATCTGAATGTTTGAAATATAACATTTAAAGGTTTCAACTGTTAAAGTGTCTTTTTTTGATGAAACATATTTTTTGTTTACTTCAAACGGAAGTTTGTTATATTCTAACCTAAAATTTAGGGCAAGCGAATCACTTTTACTTTGAGAATTAATCTGAAAGCAAAAGAAAAAAAGGAAAACAATATGTATTCCTTTTTTAATCATGTCTCGGCCTTGTTGGTTTGTTTGGTGCAAATATTTTGGATAAATCTTCCGTCAATTCATAAAAGCCTTCTAATTGGTCTTGATGACATAGTTTTTTTATGTCAACAAAATGTTTGAAATGTGTTTCTTCTACTTGCTTTTGATATGAATTTAATAAATTAATCAGACTGTCTTTTGTTTTTAAATTGACTTCCGTTTGGTTTAATTGCGAATACAATTCGTTTTTAGTTTGTCGAATATTAGTATCAAGTTTTTTGATTTCTCCTCGATGCCATTTGATTAATTCCGCATATTCTTTTTGCTGTTTGTCATCAAAATGTAATCTTTCAATAATAATTTCTCTAGGATTTGGTCTTCCTTCTGGTCTATCAGTTGGTCGTTTATGTCCTCTCGGACCACTTACTAATAAAAAAGCAAGAATAGCAAAGTTGAGCAACAACAAACCTATTACTGTAATGGTTAATAATTTAGTTTTTTCCATGATTATTTATAAAGCTGATTGCTTTTATTGAGGATGTTTTCAAAATAAGCAGTTGATGATGTTTTTCTTTCTTTTGTTTTTGTAATAACAATTGTAAAATTCAAAAGCACTAAAACGGCAATTGATGCGGCAACAAGCCAAACAGTTTTTGAGGAAACTTTATTCTCTTTTTGAATTCTTTGTTGAATTCTTGAAAATAAATCATCACTTGGTTCAACAGATTTAATTCCGTTAGTGCTGTTTAAAATGGTTGTAATCCAATTATTTTTTTCCATGCTTGTGCTGAATTTATTTATTTTGAATTCATTTCAGAAGTTCAGTATTTACTTTGACGAATGTTGTTATTTTTTCTTGCGGTAGTGATTAAATTTTTCAGATAATTTATATTGTAGCGACACTTTTGCTCTGAAAACCAAGGATTCTACCGATGAAATACTGACTTGCATAATCTCAGCAATCTCAGGATTGCTTAATCCGTCAAGTTTAGATAAGAGAAAAGCAGTCTTTTGATTTTCGGTTAACGTATTGATTACTGCAAAAAGAATTGCAGCTTCTTCTTGATTTTCTATCAAAACCCCAGGATGTTCAAATGTAGTTATGTTAAGATATTCAGCTTCGTTTTGGCTTTTCTTTCCAAAAATAAAAAAACGCTTCTGACTATTCTTTTGCTTTATATAATCCAAACATTGGTTAATGGTAATACGATAAATCCAGGTTTTATAAGATGACTTTTGATTGAAGTTCTCCAGAGAATTATATACTTTAACAAAAACATCTTGAGTGATTTCTTCTGCATCTTCAATATTTTGCAAATAATTCAGCGCCACATTAAACACGAGTGTTTTGTATTCATGATATAATTTTTCAAAATGGAATTGGTTTTCAATCATTTGGTAAAATGTCAACTTTTGACTTGCAATGATACTAAATGATTTTTTACTAACTATAAATTATTCTATATTTGAACTTTCAATCAAACACCCGAGGCGAAGCCGACACGAAGCTTTAGCGAATTGGCGAAGCAATTGTATGGAGCGCAGCGGAATAAATCAAAACTAATTTTTATAATATGAAATTATTAGAAGGAAAAGTAGCCATAATAACTGGCGCAAGTAGAGGAATAGGAAGCGGAATTGCAAAAGTTTTTGCACAACACGGAGCAAATGTTGCTTTTACATATAGTTCATCTGCCGAATCAGCTTTGGCTTTAGAAAACGAATTATCGGAGATGGGAATAAAAGCGAAAGGATATAAATCAAATGCTGCCGATTACAATGAAGCTCATAAATTGGTCGATGATGTTATGGCTGAATTTGGAAATGTAGATATATTAATTAACAATGCCGGAATCACAAAGGACAATCTTTTAATGCGTATGTCGGAAGAAGATTTTGATAAAGTAATTGAAATCAATTTGAAATCGGTATTTAATATGACCAAAGCAGTTCAGAAAATAATGTTGAAAAACCGCAAAGGATCTATCGTTAATATAAGTAGTGTAGTAGGTGTAAAAGGGAATGCCGGACAAGCAAATTATGCAGCTTCCAAAGCAGGAATGATTGGTTTTACTAAATCGGTTGCTTTGGAATTAGGTTCAAGAAACATTCGTTGTAATGCTATTGCGCCCGGATTTATCGAAACGGAAATGACCGCAAAATTAAACGAAGATGTAGTTCAAGGTTGGAGAGATTCTATTCCGTTAAAACGTGGAGGAACCCCTGAAGATGTAGCGAATGCTTGTCTTTTCTTTGCTTCTGATATGAGTGCCTATGTCTCAGGACAAGTTTTGAATGTTTGTGGAGGAATGTTAACTTAGTATTATGTTTTCAATCTCAGTTAGCAGATTAAACTGTAAACTGAGACTTATTTTAAATACTGACTTTATATTTATGACCACAAACACTGTTTTATTGATATTGCTTTCTATAGGAATAGCGTTTGCCTTATCATTTTACCAATATTATTATCAAGTCAAAAGCAAGTCCAATTCGACTTTGCTTTTGGCTTTTTTGCGTTTCTTCAGCATCTTCGGATTACTGCTGTTATTGATAAATCCAATTATTTCCAAAAAAATTGTCGAAACGGTTAAAACTCCGTTGCCAATTGTTATGGACAATTCAGCCTCTATATCCGATCTGAAAGCTGATAAAACAGCGATGGAAGTATTTAAAAAGCTTTCTGAAAATAATGACTTAGCAGATAAATTTGATGTTCAGACCTATCAGTTTGATACTGATTTTCTTCCGGCAGATACAATTGATTTTAAAGGTAAACAATCTAATATTGATGTTGTTGCCAAAAATCTAAAGAATATCTACAAAAACCAGCACTACCCAACGGTTTTGATTTCTGATGGAAACCAGACTTCGGGTGAAGATTATGTTTTTGGATTTAATCCCGATAATACCGTTTATCCATTGGTTGTTGGTGACACAGCGACTTATTTAGATTTGAGAATCTCGCAGTTGAATGTCAACAAATATGCTTTTCACAAGAATAAATTTCCAGTAGAAGTTTTTCTGCATTATTCAGGAAATAAAAGTATCAATCCTACATTTAAAATCTCACAAGGCAATAGTGTTCTGAATGAACAAACCATTGTCTTTTCGTCTTCTAAGAAATCGGCTCTACTCAATGTTTTATTGCCTGCTGATAAGGTTGGACTACAGATACTGAAAGCTACTATTTCATCAAAAGAACAAGAGAAGAATACCTATAATAACACCAAGAATTTTGCTGTAGAAGTTATCGATCAAAAAACAGAAGTAGCTTTAATTTCATCAACTTCACATCCTGATTTAGGAGCCATTAAACGAAGTATTGAATCTAATGCACAAAGAAAGGTAACTATACTTAAACCTAATAAAATCAATTTATTAACAGATTACGATGTTTTGATATTATATCAGCCTAATGCTGAGTTTAAAGCTATTTATGACCAAAACGAAAATGCCAAAATCAATACATGGACAATCACAGGAAACGATACTGATTATAATTTTTTAAATCAAAATCAAAACAGTTATAGTTTCAAAATGAGCGGAAGTAAAGAGGATTATTTGGCTTCGTTTGACAATCAGTTCAATTTATTTGCTTTGGATAATATTGGTTTTGAACAGTTTCCACCGTTGGAAAATCCTTTTGGAGCGATAACTGCCAATGGAAATACTAATACGTTATTGTCTTCTACCATTCGCAACATCGCAACCAATCAGCCATTGATGACTTTTGTTGAAAATCAAGGGAAACGAAGTGCTTTCTTATTTGGTGAAAACATTTGGAAATGGAGAGCAAATACATATGTTGATAAAAAAAGCTTTACTGATTTTGATGTCTTCCTTGACAAAACTATACAGTATTTGGCATCAAACAATGCTCGAAAATCATTGATAGTAACCCATGAACGCTTCTATAATTCGGGAGAAGGAATTGAAATCACGGCTCAATATTTTAATAAAAATTACGAACTGGATGAAAAAGCACGTTTGACAATCGCTGTTACAAATACCAAAACGAAACAAGTAAAAAATTATGATTTACTTCGAACTACGAATGCTTTTCTGGTTAACTTAGACGGATTAGTTGCTGGAAATTACGCTTTTACCGTTAAAGAATTGAATTCAAATTCGGTTTACAGCAGTAGGTTTGAAGTATTGGATTTTGATATTGAAAAACAATTTGTAAATCCCGATTGGAACAAACTAAACCAATTGGCTTCACAAACTAAAGGTAAATCTTTCCTGCCAAATCAAACAGATTTATTAATTAAACAATTGCTTGCTGACGACAGCTATAAAGCCATTCAAAAAACATTGGTCAAAAAGTCGCCTTTGATAGATTGGATTTGGCTGTTGGTTTTGATTGCTATTTCTCTGGCTGCCGAGTGGTTTATTAGAAAATATAACGGATTGTTATAATTTTTTAATTGCTCTTTCTAAAAACAATTTTTCCGCCTAAATATGCCATTGGAACATAGGTAATCACTAAGTCAACAATGGTAAACCAAACTGGAGAAGGAAGCATATAAACATTCATTATGCCAGCAACTAAAAAGCAAATGCCAATTATCATTGCAAATCTCATTTTATAATTAACTGCCATACTTGCAGCTAGTATTGCACCAACTAATGTTCCGAACGCATGAGCAAGAAAAGGCATTAGAAAATGTTTAGGTTCCATTAATGGCATGGCGGCTTGTAAACCTTCCATAGTGGTTAGATTAGCACCAGCAGGTGGTGGAATAATGTATCCGCTTACCATAATGATTCCCGCGTTTACTGTTCCTCCGATTAATAGACCAAGAACTATTGCTAAAATATTTTTCAAAATAGTCATATTAAATTCGTTTAGGTGAATTAGATTGAGTTTTGTTTTCTTTTACTAAAATAACAAAATTCAGTTACAAAATCATTTTTAATAAAAACTTACTCAAAGACAATCCATTTTGCTTAAATTCGTAACACTAAAAATAACATATGAAAATTGCCATTGTATGCTATCCAACCTTCGGCGGAAGTGGAGTGGTTGCTACTGAATTAGGATTAGAACTTGCACATCGCGGACATGAAATACATTTTATTACATACCGTCAACCTGTGCGATTAGCACTATTAAACTCAAAGGTGCATTACCATGAAGTTAATGTGCCTGAATATCCCTTGTTTCATTATCAACCCTATGAGTTAGCATTGTCGAGCAAATTGGTTGACATGGTTAAGCTCTATAAAATAGAATTGTTGCACGTGCATTATGCTATTCCACATGCTTATGCCGGCTATATGGCAAAACAAATGTTGAAAGATGAAGGTATAATTATTCCAATGGTAACAACGCTTCACGGCACCGACATTACTTTGGTAGGAAACCATCCATTTTATAAGACGGCAGTAAGTTTTAGTATCAATAAATCAGATATAGTAACTTCGGTCTCCCAAAGTTTAAAAGATGATACCTATAAACTTTTCAATATCAAGAAGGAAATACATGTAATTCCGAATTTTATTGAGTTGGATAAAATACGAAATGAGAGTCAAATTTCTTGTCATCGTTCTGTTATGGCTAAAAAAGAAGAACGAATTGTTACTCATATCAGTAACTTCCGAAAAGTAAAACGCATTCTGGATATCATCAAAATATTCTATAAAATTCAAGAGAAAATCCCGGCTAAATTAATGATGGTTGGTGATGGTCCCGAAAAGGTAAAAGCGGAACAACTTTGTAAGGAATTGGGTATTGAAGAAAAAGTAATTTTCTTTGGAAATAGTAGTGAGATAGATCAAATTCTTTCCTATTCCGATTTGTTTCTGTTGCCATCAGAAACCGAGAGTTTTGGTTTGGCTGCACTCGAAGCAATGGCCTGGAGCGTGCCTGTAATATCAAGTAATTCGGGTGGTTTGCCAGAAGTAAACTTTGATGGAATTTCCGGATATCTTAGCAATGTTGGCGATGTTGATAGCATGGCTGAGAATGCTTTAAAAATACTTACTGACGATGCAACTTTGGCTAAATTTAGAGAAAGTGCCCTGGAAATTGCCCAACAATTTGATATTAAAAAAATACTTCCATTGTATGAAGCATTGTACCACGAAGCCATCAACAATTCCAAATGAGTAAAAAAATAATTTCAATACTAGCAATTGCATTACTATATTCTTGTTCATCAACTAAAAATATAGAGAAAAAACCTTTGTATGAAGTGCTACTAGTCAACAACGATGGTGGTGCTAACATTAAGTTTTACGAAGTGTTGACAGAACCAAAAGAAATAAAGATGCTTTTAGGAGATGAAACATTGGGTAAAAAGATAGACTCTAATGATATTACTAACAGTAGTTTTG
>CANKLK010000101.1 GCA_947482805.1 Flavobacteriaceae bacterium | reverse complement strand
AGTAGAAATAAATGATTTCGTTGATTATAATCATGAAATTTATATTGTTCTTGACCAAGAGTTTAATTTTTCTTCCCATGTTGGAATTCCGGTAAACGGAATTATTGGCTATAATTTTTTTAAAAATCATATTGTTGAAATAGATTATGACAGAAAAAGAATTATTGTTTATGATCAAAAACACAATAAAATAAAAAGTAAACTTCGAAAGAAATTCAATAAAGATTCAATAACGATTGAAGAAAAAAAACCATATTGCATTTCAAAAATTAAAACCGGGGGACTTACTATTCCTTCAAAACTATTGGTTGATACTGGTAACAGTGATGCTGTTTGGATCTTTTTAAACAAAGTTAATCAAATCAAATTGCCCGAAAAAAATGTACAAGACTATCTAGGCAGAGGATTTAGCGGAAATGTATATGGTAAAAGAGCTAGGATAAGTAACTTTGAGTTTGGTAAAAAAACATTCGATTTTCCTTTGGTAACTTTTCCGGATTCGACATCAGTAAAAAGCGTGAATTTTGTCCCAAACAGAATTGGATCGGTGGGAAGCGAAATTATTTCAAGATTTACAATTGTTTTTGATTATTTAAATAGTGCAATCTACACAAAACCAAATAGCCAAATAAATTCTCCATTTCATTTTAATATGAGCGGGATTGAAGTACAGCATGCTGGTTTGGAATGGGTAAAAGAAACTATTGAAGTCAGACAAAATCAAGGCATTAAAATATACACAAATTCAACTGAAGAGCAAATACAGAACAATCTAAAAATACATTTTGAACTAAAACCAATTTTTAAAATTGCAAGTGTTAGAGTAGGTTCTGATGCTGAAAAAGTTGGACTAAAAGTAGGTGATAGAATCATAAATATAAGACATCAGTCAGCCCACAATTATACTATTCAAATGATAAATGAATTACTCAAGTCAGAAGAAGGAAAGTTAATAGAAATAGATGTGGAAAGAGATAATAAAACCTATAAATTCAAATTTGAATTAAAGAAGATTATTTAAAAAAAATCCCCTCTTTATTGGAAAGAGAGGATATTATTTTATTGCATCATCGGACTTTTTTTCTTTTTTTCTAAGAGATTCTCCAATGGTTTCTGAATAACTTCACCTTTTATTTTTATTGCTACTCGGCCTTCCTCAACATTTACGGCATTACTTTCTACTGTAATTGTTTTTCTGATTGGTCCGACATTCATATTGTATTTCACATCAATTTTCCCGGTTTTTCCCGGCAAAATAGGCTCAGTAGGTTTCGATGGTACCGTACAACCACAAGTCGATTGAACATTGGTAATAATTAAAGGTTCATCACCAGTATTTGTAAACTCAAAAGTACGAACACCACTGTCATCTTCCTTATAGACCGTTCCGTAATCGATAGTATTGTCTTTGTCTTTAAACTCAATTTTTGGCCCCTTTTGCCCGAAAACTGATGCATTTATTAAAAGTACAGTTAAAAGTAGATACTTTTTCATAGCTCAAATATTTTAAATGATTTGTAAATTTACCTTGTTTAATTTAATACACAAAAATTTAATTCTTAATTTTTTCTAAAGTCTTTATTAATTACTTTTGCTGTGCAGTTTACAAATGACATACCATAATATATAGGAGCGAATGGTTAGTTTTTATGAGTTGTCCATTCCTGTCTGCCGGCAGGTAGCTTCCCGCTTTTCGGGTCTCGTCCCAAAAGAGGAGAATTCTACAATCGGGGATAGAAGATAAAGGTATTACACTTTTGTAAATTAAAAAATCAATATGAATAACAAAAATCAATAAAAATAACAATATCAAAAATCGTCAATTTTTAATCTTCAATCAAAAATCTTCAATCAATAATCATATGATTCCAGCTCAATTCAATGCCGCAGCGGTAGAAAAAAAATGGTACGATTACTGGATGAAAAATGACTATTTTCATTCCAAACCAGACAATAGAATACCATATACCATAACTATTCCACCACCAAACGTGACAGGAGTTTTGCACATGGGACATATGTTAAACAACACTATCCAGGATGTTTTGATTCGTCGTGCGCGATTAAAAGGTTTCAATGCCTGTTGGGTTCCAGGAACAGACCATGCTTCGATTGCGACCGAAGCTAAAGTGGTTGCCAAATTAAAAAGTGATGGTATAAACAAAAACGATTTAACCCGTGAAGAATTTCTAGTTCATGCTTACGCGTGGACGGATAAATATGGCGGAACTATCCTAGAACAACTCAAACAATTAGGATGTTCATGTGATTGGTACAGAACCAAATTTACTATGGATCCCGATATGTCGGCATCTGTAATTCGTTCGTTTGTAGATTTATACAACAAAGGTTATATCTATCGAGGTTACCGTATGGTAAATTGGGATCCGGAAGCAAAAACTACTTTGTCCGACGAAGAAGTGATTTACGAAGAACAACAAGGCAAATTATTTTATGTAAAATATAAAATTAAAGAAACCAACGAGTTTGTAGTAGTAGCAACTACTCGTCCTGAAACTATTTTTGGCGATACTGCTTTGTGTTTTCATCCAGAAGACGAAAGGTATCAGCACTTGAAAGGAAAAACAGCAATAGTACCCATCTGCAATCGAGAAGTTCCTATAGTATTTGATGAATATATTGATAGAGAATTTGGAACAGGAAGTCTAAAAGTTACTCCTGCTCATGATGTCAATGATAAAATGCTGGGGGATAAATTTAACCTAGAAATTATTGATGTCTTCAATGAAGATGCTACCTTAAATTCTTTTGGAATGCATTACGAAGGCAAAGACCGATTTGTAGTAAGGGAAGAAATTTCCAAAGAATTAGAATCTATTGGAGCTTTAGCCAAAACAGAATCTCATTTAAATAAAGTAGGAACTTCTGAGCGAACCAAAGCTGTGATTGAACCTCGCTTATCTGACCAATGGTTTTTGAGTATGGAAGAATTGGTAAAGCCAGCGATTAAAGCAGTGTTGGAAACCAAAGAAATCAAATTATATCCTTCGCGTTTTGAAAATACGTATCGTCATTGGTTAGAAAATATCCGCGATTGGAATATTTCACGTCAATTGTGGTGGGGACAACAAATTCCGGCCTATTTCTATGGAGATGGAAAAGAAGATTTTGTAGTGGCTGAAAATATTCAAGATGCTTTAAAATTAGCTCAAGAAACCACAAACAATAAACAACTAACCATAAACGATTTAAAACAAGACCCCGATGCACTCGATACTTGGTTCTCCTCTTGGTTATGGCCAATGGCTGTTTTTGGTGGAATCATGGATCCGGAAAATGAAGATTTCAAATACTATTATCCTACGAATGATTTAGTAACAGGTCCAGATATATTGTTCTTTTGGGTAGCACGTATGATTATTGCAGGATATGAGTATACAGGAAAAAAACCGTTTTCTAACGTATACCTAACAGGTTTAGTGCGAGACAAGCAACGTCGTAAAATGTCAAAATCATTAGGGAATTCTCCTGAGCCATTAGGACTGATTGAAAAATTTGGCGCTGATGGTGTTCGTGTTGGATTACTTTTGAGTGCTTCAGCAGGAAACGACATTATGTTCGATGAAGAATTGTGTAACAACGGAAAAGCATTTGCCAATAAAATCTGGAACGCTTTCCGATTAATCAAAGGATGGGAAGTTGCTGATATTCCGCAACCGGAAAGTTCTAAAGTCGCTATCGAATGGTATGAATCTAAGTTACAGCAAACCTTAGTAGAAATCGAAGATCATTTTGAAAAATACAGATTATCCGATGCGCTCATGGCGATTTACAAATTGGTTTGGGATGATTTCTGTTCGTGGTTTTTGGAAATGATAAAACCCGGGTACCAGCAGCCAATCGATAAAGCAACGTTCAATAAAGCCATTGAAATGTTGGAGGCCAATCTGAAATTATTACATCCATTTATGCCATTCTTAACGGAAGAAATTTGGCAATACATAGCCGAAAGAACTCCGGAACAAGCATTGATTATTGCTGAATACCCAAAAGTAACTTCGTTTGATGCTAAATTGATAGCTGATTTCGAATTTACTATAGAAGTTATTGCTGGTTTGCGAACCATTCGTAAAGAAAAAAATATAGCTATGAAAGATGCTATTGATTTAAAAGTGGTAAACAGCGAAAAAGTTTCGACTTATTTTGACAGCGTAATAATGAAGCTAGGTAACATTGTTTCTTTAGAATATATAACAGTAAAGATTGATGGAGCGTTGACGTACAGAGTAAAATCAAACGAATATTTTATTCCGGTTTCAGGAACTATTGATGTTGCAGCCGAGATTGCGAAACTAACAGAAGAACTAAAATATACACAAGGCTTTTTACGCAGTGTACAAGGCAAATTATCCAATGAGAAGTTTGTTAGTGGCGCTCCCGAAAAAGTACTCGAAAATGAACGCAAAAAAGAAGCCGATGCATTGGCTAAGATTGCAACTATAGAGCAGAGTTTAAAGAGTTTGCAATAAAAAAAATCCCACAATTAATGTGGGATTTTTTTAAGATATAATTTTTATGAGATTAAAACTGCTCTCTTCCTGCAAAGTGGAAAGCACCTTCGATAGCAGCATTTTCATCGCTGTCTGAACCGTGAACAGCATTTTCACCAACGGATGTTGCATATTTTTTACGGATTGTTCCTTCTGCCGCTTGTGCAGGGTTTGTAGCACCAATTAAGGTTCTGAAATCTTCAACAGCGTTATCTTTTTCTAAGATAGCAGCTACGATTGGTCCACGTGTCATGAATTCTACTAACTCTCCGTAGAATGGTCTTTCTGCATGAACAGCGTAAAATGCTTTTGCATCAGCTACTGTTAATTGCGTTAATTTCATTGCTACAATTCTGAAACCACCTTCAGTAATCATATTTAATATTCCACCGATGTGTCCGTTTTCAACACCATCTGGTTTAATCATGGTAAAAGTTCTATTTGTTGCCATTTTATTTGTTTTTTTATTCGCGTGCAAAAGTAATGCTTTTAAATGAGTATTAAAATAGAACGAATATCAATTTTGATAATTAAATTTAATCTGTATGTAATTTACACAAAATAGATAACTGGTATACGTTACTCAGTTTGTTAACTTTGTTCTTTGATTTTTTATATGATTTAATTGTAAATAAAACATATTTCATATAAAATCAAATCAAACAGCTATACACAAGTTTCTGTAAATAAATGGTTTGATTATAAGGTAATAATGGTAAATGAAGGTTCCAAAGGTTTAAGTTGCCTGAACAATTTATCGATGAACTCTTGGCCATATTCATTGTAATATTCCGCAAAGTTATTTCTACGCTCTTGTAGCCCTTGATTTGGAAATAGCTCATTTTGTAGTTTGATAATTCTTTCGAGTTCGTCTGCATGCATTTTTTTTTCGGCTTTTAGCAAACGTTTCTCCAAATTTTCCAACCCTTTTATTTGTTTGGTTTGTTGGGCTTTTACCGCGCCAATGAACGATTTGTCAGTTTGATTAGCAATTAATAACAACTTTTCAAACTGCTGTTTTAAATGCTCTTTTTGTTCTGAGAAATCCAAGTTAAATTTAGAAAATTCTAATGTTTTTTTTGTAAATAACTCTAGCTGATTACAAAATAAATCTTCCCAGGAAAGGTTTAATTTGTCTGCTTTTATTGTTTGTTTTTCCGTTGCTAACAAAACAGAATTACGCACTAAGAGTATCGGAAAAGTTATTTTATTAACTTCAAATGTAGATTGTAACTGCAACCAATACGCAATTTCTCCACCACCGCCAATGTAACCCAAATTTGGTAAAACTATTTCTTCATACAATGGGCGAAGAATAACATTTGGACTAAATTTTCCGGGACAATTTTCCAGTAATTCTATAATTTCTTTTTCTGAAAACGAAAGCGTAGCATTGTTAATTTTAAACAGATTATTTTCAAATACTATTCGCTCTCTAAGATCATCTTCTATATAAAACAGATTTATTTCTCTAGGGTTTACTTGAATTTCATATTCTTTTTCAAGCATTGCATTTGTTTCAGAAACTTTTTGGAAAGTCGTTTTGTGAATTAATTCATTTTTCACAAAAGGAATAAATAATTGTTTTAACATTTTATCATCTCCATCAAGTATAACTAAACCTTTATTGCCAAACAATTCGTTAGCTAAAAAACGGGTGGCATCAGCAAGATTGTTATGTTTAAGATAACTGTTTTCAAAAAGCTCTTTTAAATAAGTAGCTTTTTCACCCGCACCTAATTCTGAAACAAAAACTTCTAATACATCTTTTAGTCCCTCCGTTGATAGCCTTCCAACCGGACCATAACTTTCCTTATTCCAGTTTATTTTTACATTTTTAAAATTGAAATGATTGATTTCGTCAAAGTCATGATCTTCACTTGCCATCCAATAAATAGGGACAAAATTATAATCAGGATATTCTTTTTTTAACGTTGCACAAAGAGTAATGGTGGAGACAATTTTATACAAAAAATACAATGGTCCAGTGAACAAATTCAATTGATGGCCTGTTGTTATTGTGAATGTTTTTGAATTGGATAAGAGTGAAATATTTGCCGAAGTAGCCTCTGAAATTTGAAAACCTTTGTACTGATTTTCAAGGGCTGTTACCAAGTTAATTCTATTTTCTGCCGGATAGTTTTGTGACTTTTCTTCTAGTTGTTCTTTAAAGTTTTCAAGAGTTGGGAAGCGATTGTAAAGCGATTTCAATTCGGTTTTTTTATCTAAATAATCTACAATTAATTTAGTGAAATACCCTGATTTTTGATAGCTTATACAGTCAGTTGGCATGATTATTTTAATAAATTAATTGGTGATCAAAGTTCCAAAAAGATAATCATCTCCTAAAGAAAATTCACTATTTCCTTTCTTTAAAGTAACTTTTTTTAAACGAATAGTATGCTGATAAGTTGTTGTCGTTAGGGTTGTTGTACTTACTTCAATAATGCCACTTGTTGCTTCAATTCCATCTATGGCGTTCCATTGCTGTGTTAGTGTTGGAGTTGCCGGAATGGTTGCGGCACAGAAATAGGCATCAGTTATTGTACTTGAATACAATCGATAAGACAATTTACTAGTAGAACTAATTAAGGCAGTTCTAGGAGTCGTTGTTACTTCATTTGCAAATAATGTAGTGAAATCAGCCACGTCTAAGGTAAAAACTTCTCCACCACTGAAATCATAAATTTTTGTACTACAAGCACTTTTATCAACTTCTTCATTAAATCCAAAGGCTAAAGGACTTACTGTTGTTGCATAATTTCCAAATGGGAAAGTTTCATATACTTGTGGACCAGTTGGTTTTTGGAACGTAATATTTTTAAAAACAATGTTATAGGTATAACCAGTAATTCGAGTGGAATTGTCAGTTGTATTTGTCGACTTAATTGCTGTAGATGTAATTTGAATTATTCCCGATGTAGCATTCCATTGTTCTTTTAAATTTGGTGTGGCATCTGGAATTGTTGGGCAAATATTAGCTGAACTTACTGTTCCGTCATATTTTCTGTAGGTTACTTTATTTGTCGAATTTATTGCTACTTCAATTGGTTCACCTTCAACAGTTGCATCATTTATAAAAGTCGAAGCCGGAATTTCAATAAAAATCATTTCGGCATCTTTAACTTTATAAATTACATCTTTATCACTACATTTTTGGACAGCTACTTCAGAAAAATCGATAACATCAACGGTTAAATTACCATCATCACAGGCAGTAATAAAAAATAACAATGAGAGTATACATAGAATTCTTTTCATCTGGATAGTATAATTTTTAAGCAAAAATAAGTTTTTTATACTATTAATTTTGTCTTTTATCATTTAATTAAGGACAGTACTTTTATATTTGTAAAATGAAAAATATATACCTAGATAATGCAGCAACCACACCAATTCGTCAAGAAGTTATTGATGAAATGGTAAAAGTTATGCAGTCGGAGTATGGAAATCCATCATCAACACATAGTATTGGAAGAAGTGCCAAAGCCATTATTGAAACCTCGAGAAAAATAATTGCTAAACAATT
>CANKLK010000100.1 GCA_947482805.1 Flavobacteriaceae bacterium | reverse complement strand
TTGTTCTTGTCAAATTATTATTTCTACTATACCAATAAAGTACTGCAGGGAATTGACGACTCAAAATCTGACGAATTAGGATGGTATTTACCTAGAGAAAAAAAGTCCTATATTACTTATTTAGATTCTTTATTGGTTGACCCAAAACTCATTGACAAAAAAGAGCGGCATATTGAGCAATACTATAAAATGAAAACCGTTTTAAAAAGATACAGAGACATCGAACAAAAAGGCGGTTGGAATGCCGTTACTGTTCCCGCTAACTTTGTCTCAATTAAGCCTGGAGACAGTTCAGATGTTGTAGCTAAAATCAGAACACGATTGTTTTTAACTGGAGACATTGATGTCGATTCCGGAAATAAATTATATGGCTATTCGCTTCAACAAGCTGTTTTAAAATATAAGAAACGTAATGGATTTGCATTGGATAAGACTATTTTACAAAAGCACATAAATGAAATGAATGTGCCTATAAGTAGTCGCATCAAAACCATTATTGTTAATATGGAACGCTGCCGATGGGTTTCTACTGATATTGGCAAAGCTAAAGAATTTATTGTGGTCAATATTCCGTCCTATCGGTTGACGTATTTTAAAGAAGGGAAGGTTGCATTGGAGTCTAAAGTAGTGGTTGGAACCGCCTTAAATAAGACGGTAATTTTTAGCGGCATGATGAGTTACATCGTGTTTAGCCCTTATTGGAATGTGCCAAAGAGTATCTTAATAAAAGAAATCCTTCCCGCAATTAAAAAAAATAAAAGCTATTTATCAAAACATAATATGGAATGGCATAAAGGTAATGTCAGACAGAAACCGGGCGTTGACAATTCTTTAGGTTTAGTGAAGTTCCTATTCCCTAACAATAATAATATATATTTACACGATACTCCATCAAAACAGTTATTCAATGAAGAGAAAAGAGCCTTTAGTCACGGTTGTATCCGAGTAGAAAAACCTATAGAGTTAGCCAATTTAATTTTGGAAGGAGATACTAATTGGACCCCTGAAAAAATAGATGCAGCTATGAATAAGGGAAAAGAATCTTGGTACACACTCAAAAATAAAATTCCGGTTTATATTGGTTATTTTACTGCTTGGGTTGATAATGATGGCACTATCAATTTCTATAAAGATATTTATGAAAGAGATGAGCAATTAGCTGCTATGTTATTAGAATAACCGTTTTATTTTTTCTGAACCATTTTCTACAACGCTATCATGTTATAAAAAGCTGTTTTGGCTTCTCATACTTCGCCTTTATTGAGCAAATTTGACAACTGGGTCAATCTATTTCATAGAACAGTTCATATAATTCGAAATTGATTACCAAATCTTTACTCTTTTATTTGGCTCAATATACATACCATCCCCTTGTTTGATATCAAACGCACTATAGAACGTATCCAAGTTTAACAATGGCACATAGGCTCTGTACATTCCAGGTGAATGTGGATCGGTTTTAACTTGATTTTTCAAAGCTTCATCTCGCATTTTACTTCTCCAGATAGTTGCCCATGAAATAAACAATCGTTGTTCTGGCGTATATCCATCAATTAATCCCGGATTCCCTTTTTCTTTTAAATACAATTGTAGACCATCATAAGCCGCATTGATTCCGCCTAAATCTCCGATGTTTTCACCCAAAGTAAATTTCCCGTCAACATGAGTTCCCGGCAACGGTTCTAAAGCAGAATATTGATCTGCCAATGCTGTTCCTAATGCTGTAAATTGTTTCAAATCTCCTTCAGTCCACCAATCTACAAGATTCCCTTCTGCATTATATCTTGAGCCTTCGTCATCAAAACCATGTGAAATTTCGTGACCGATAACCGCACCAATTCCTCCATAATTTACAGCTTCGTCTGCCTGATAATTGTAAAAAGGAGGCTGTAATATCGCAGCCGGGAAAACAATCTCATTATACGATGGATTGTAGTAAGCATTAACCGTTTGAGGCGACATTCCCCATTCTGTTTTGTCTACTGGTTTTCCTTGTTTTTCTAGATCTTTTTTCCAATTCCATTCAGAAACATTTCTTACATTGTCAAAATAGCTTCCACCTTGATCTGGACTTTTAACCGTTAAAGCAGAATAGTCTTTCCACTTGTCAGGATATCCAATTTTGATGGTTATACCGTTTAATTTTTGAATAGCTTTTGTTTTAGTTTCTGCCGACATCCAAGTTAAGTTGTTGATTCTATTTTCATATGCTCGAATAACATTTTTAATCATTCTGGCTGCTTTCCCTTTTGCTTCTTCTGGGAACATTTTTTCAACATATAATTTACCTAAAGCTTCTCCAACAGTTCCATTAACTACTTGAAGTGATTTTTCATGACGAGGTCTTTGTTTCAAAGCACCAGTTAACGTTTTCCCGTAAAATTCCCAGTTTGCTGTTTCTATATCGGTTGACAATGTCGAAGCAGATCTTCTTATCAACATCCAACGCATGTATTCTTTCCAGTCTTCCACTTTGTTTTCGGTAAAAATGGTTTGCAAAGCAGCCATATAACGTGGCTGACTTACGATAATAGTATCTAATTTTTTAAATCCAACTTCTCTTAAATACGTATTCCAATCAATAGCTGGAACCATTTTTTGTAAATCTGAAATAGCTGTCGGATTGTATTGTTTTCTAGCATCTCTTCTTTCAACTCTATCTAATCTTGGGCTTGACATTGCTGTTTCTAAAGCTACTATTTTAGCCGCATTTGTTTTTGCTTGTTCTGGTTTTTCTCCTATGAACTGCAACATTCTTGCTACATGAAGAACATATTTCTCTCTTTTTTCTTTTGAATCTTTATCATCAGAAACATAATAGTCTCTATCAGGTAACCCTAATCCGCCTGGTCCAAGACTAACCACATTTCGGTTACTGTTTTTGTCATCTGCTCCAATTCCAACCCCAAAGAATCCAACGCCACCACCTTTTGCTTCTTCCTGCATCATCAATTTTTGCAAATCAATCATGTTTTTAACCGCATCAATCTTTGCTAAATATGGACGTAAAGGATCAATTCCGTACTTGTTTCTAGCTACAGTATCCATTGCAGCTTTATACATATTTATGGCTTTTCCTTGATCAGTATTTGAACCGTATTTTGGATTTTTAGCAGCTTCGTTTAAGATAGCCAGTGCATCTTTATCGGTGTTTTGACGCAATTCATCAAAACTTCCCCAACGAGTTTTATCTGCTGGAATTTCAGTGTTTTTTAACCATGTCCCATTTACAAAATTAAAAAAGTCGTTTTTTGGACTTACTGTTTTGTCCATTAAAGACAAATTAATTCCGGGTGTTTTTTGCTGAGCATTAATCTGATAAGTGCTTGTAAAAAGAACTATTGTCATCAATGATTTTGAAAGGATAGTGAACTTCATAAATAGATGGTTTTTTTTAATTGACACAAATTTATTCTTTCTGAGTAAAGAAATATTTTTTTTAACAAAAAAATAGTCTTATTTGCTTTCGATGTGTTACAAAGAATATCTTGCTTTTGTACTTTTGCAGAAAAAAGAATGCTTGATATCATAAAAAAATATAGGATTTTCATTGGAACTTTTGTGGTTTTTTCTATCATAACCATCTCGTTGTTTTACAATGTATTAAAACCAAGTAAAACGCTACCTATTTATAATCCCGCCGATGTTAATCCTGAATTAGTCGATTCAACCGTCCAATATATTGCTCGAGAACATAAAATCGCGGACTTCTCATTCATCAATCAAAACGGAAAAGTCATCACACAAAAAGACTATGAAGGGAAAATTTATGTTGCCGATTTTTTCTTCACTACCTGTCAATCTATTTGCCCAATTATGACCACCAACATGGTATATGTTCAAAGAGAAATTTTAAATAATCCTAAAGTGATGCTGCTTTCTCATACAGTAACTCCGGAAATTGACAGCGTGCCTATTTTGAAAAAATATGCGCTCGAAAAAGGTGTTGTTGACTCCAAATGGAACTTGGTTACGGGAGATAAAAAAGAAATTTACAGCATGGCGCGAAAATCCTATTTGGCCGTAAAATTGGGTAAACCAAATGAATTGTATGATATGGTTCACACCGAAAACTTTGTACTAGTTGATGCTCAAAAACGAGTTCGTGGTTTTTATGACGGCACCAAAAAAGAAGAAATCATTCGCTTGATTGACGATATCAATTGGCTTTGTGATAATGATAAAAAGTAGTTAAACTGATATTAATTATTTTATATTCTCAATTTATACTTACTTTTGTAATCTTAATTCAATCTAAATAAGCATTGAAAACCACAGTTGATTTATTACATATTGGAGACATCGCCAGGATTACAAATATTGATTTGGACAAAATACCACTAAAGCTATTAGAAATGGGTTGTTTTCCAGACAATACCTTGGAAATTGTCCAAATCGCGCCGCTAGGCGACCCAATTTATTTGAATGTAAATAATGGTTCACATTTGGCAATAAGAAAAGAAATGGCTCGTGAGATTGAAGTTGAAATCGATGAGAAATAATCTGTCATGAGCATCCAAAACATCACTGTTGCTTTAATTGGAAATCCAAATACCGGAAAGACTTCGGTGTTCAATCAATTTACTGGATTGAAGCAACAAGTGGGAAATTATCCGGGGATAACCGTTGAAAAAAAATTGGGTTTTTGTAAATTAACCAATACCATCAAAGCCAATATACTTGATTTACCCGGAACTTATAGTTTGAATGCCAGTTCAATTGACGAAAACGTAGTTATTGAATTACTACTCAATAAAAACGACAAACTTTTTCCTGATATTGCCGTTGTAATTACCGACGTTGAAAACTTAAAGCGAAACCTTTTACTTTTTACACAAATAAAAGATCTAGAAATCCCAACAATTCTTGTCATTAACATGGCAGACAGAATGAAATCAAAAGGAATTTCGCTAAATATTACACATCTTGAAGAACAATTAAAAACTAAAATTATTTTAGTCAGCACACGAAAAGGTTATGGAATTGACGAGCTGAAAAATCAAATTGTCGATTATAAATCATTGTCAACTGAGCCATGTTTGAACGCATCAAGCATTGATGAAGAATATTTTAATAAACTCAGAAAAGCATTTCCGAATCAATTGCTATACAAACTTTGGTTAGTGATTACACAGGATGTGAATTTTTTGAATTTGGAGCGTAATGAAATTCGAAATTCGTTCACAAAATCGCATTCCGATTTAAAGCGTTTGCAGCAAAAAGAAACCATAAAACGATACCAGTTTATCAATGACACCTTGAAAATTGGACTAACCATTGATAGCACAAACGCTACCGATTTGCGGTCCAAATTAGACAAAGTACTGACCCATAAAATTTTTGGTTACGCTATTTTCTTCGGGATTTTACTTCTTATTTTTCAATCGATTTTTGATTGGTCAAGTATTCCAATGGATTTTATCGACGCTACATTTGCCGATTTGGCAAATTATGCCAAAACTCATCTTTCTGAAGGAGAATTTACGAATCTTATTTGTGAAGGAATTATTCCTGGCATAGGTGGAATCGTGATTTTTATTCCACAAATTGCGTTTCTTTTTATGTTTATTTCTGTACTCGAAGAAAGCGGCTATATGAGTCGTGTGGTTTTTTTGATGGATAAAATCATGCGCCGTTACGGACTTTCAGGCAAAAGTGTGGTGCCATTAATTTCTGGAACCGCATGTGCAATTCCGGCCATTATGAGTGCCCGAAATATTGAAAATTGGAAAGAACGTTTAATTACTATTTTGGTTACTCCTTTTATAACCTGTTCAGCACGTTTACCGGTTTATGCTATATTAATTGCTTTAATAATTCCAAATAAACGCTTATTTGGCGTTTTTAGTTTGCAAGGCGCGACTTTGATGATTTTGTATCTTTTAGGTTTTGGAATGGCAATTTTTTCGGCTTATATTTTAAATAAAATTTTAAAGGTAAAAACCAAATCGTACTTCATAATAGAAATGCCTAACTATAAATTGCCGCTTTTTAAAAATGTTGCGATAAACGTAATTGAAAAAACAAAATCTTTTGTTTTTGGTGCTGGAAAAATAATTTTGGCTATCTCAATTATTCTCTGGTATTTGGGTTCACATAGTTCAAATACCTCTTTTAAAAATGCTGAAAAAATAGTCGCCGAAAAAGCAAAAGCTGAAGGCAAAGTTCTTGAAAAATCTGAACTTGAAAATATAACCAGCACTTATAAATTGGAGAATTCATACATCGGAAAAATTGGAAAAACAATTGAACCCGCTATCAGACCTTTAGGTTACGATTGGAAAATTGGCATAGCTGTAGTTACTTCCTTTGCTGCTCGCGAAGTTTTTGTGGGAACATTGGCAACCATTTACAGTGTCGGAAACAATAATGATGATAGCACAATTAAAAGTAAAATGCAAGCCGATGTTCGTGCTGACGGAACAAAAATATTCAACTTCGCAACAGGTATTTCTTTATTGCTTTTTTATGCATTTGCAATGCAATGTGCTAGTACGCTTGCCATAACAAAAAAAGAGACCAACACCTGGAAATGGCCAATTATTCAATTGGTTTTCATGAGTGGATTTGCTTATATAACAGCATTAATCGCTTATCAAATTCTAAAATAAATCTTTCCTAAAAAGATATAAAAAATATTTTAAAAATTTATTATTTATATTTTGTCTAAATAAATATAAAGAGTATTTTTGCGGCGTAGATTTAATCTAAATAACAAATGCGCCTACTATATTTTATCCTTCCCTTATTGATTTTTGTCAATACTAGTAATGCTCAAGACAAATTCTATATTGAAGAAAATGATACTGTCAAAAAACTTGCACCAGTGATCATCATTACAAAACAACAAAGTCCGGAGCGAATGCCTGAGACAAAAGAGAATGTATTATTCTCAGGTAAAAAGAATGAAGTTTTAAAACTTTCCAACATCAATGGAAATTTGACTATTAACAACGCTCGCGAAATTTTCGCCAGAATTCCCGGTGTAACCGTATGGGAAAATGAAGGTTCGGGAATTCAAATCAATGTTGGAGTGAGAGGCTTAAGCCCAAACCGAAGCTGGGAATTAAATACCAGACAAAACGGCTATGATATTTCATCCGATGTTTTTGGTTATCCGGAAGCGTACTACAACCCACCATTAGAAGCGGTTGAAACTATCGAATTGATTCGTGGTGGTGCTTCGTTACAGTTTGGCCCACAATTCGGAGGGATGTTGAACTATGTTCTTAAAAGAGAAACCAAAAAGAAATTCTCATTTGAAACTCAAAATACGGTTGGAAGTTATGGTTTGATGAGTAGCTACAACGCCATTGGTGGAAACTTTAAAAAGTTCTCCTATTATTTGTACAATCATTCTCGTAGCGCCGATGGTTGGAGAGAAAACAGTGAATACACAGTTCGAAACACTCATGCATTTGTGGAATATCGTTTTACAGAAAACACCAAACTATCAGCAGAGTACACCAACATGGATTATCAAATGCAACAAGCTGGCGGTTTAACCGATGAACAATTTAACGCCAATCCAAGACAATCGTTTCGTGAGCGAAATTGGTTTGGTACGCCTTGGAATGTGTTTTCAATAAATTTTGACACCAAAATAAGTAATCGATTAACATCCAACACAAAACTTTTTGGACTTATTGGTGAACGAAATAGTGTCGGTTTTGCCGCCACGCCAAATGTTGTAGATGCAATTAATCCTCTAACAAATGATTTCACTAACCGTAGAGTAGATCGTGATTATTATAAGAACTTTGGGCTAGAAAATCGAAACATTTATAAATATAAATTACTAAAAATCAATAATAATCTTGCCTTTGGAGTTCGTTTATACAAAGCCAATACGCAACGACTTCAAGATGGTCGTGGTACAACAGGTTCAGATTTTGATTTGTCTGTTGAGGGAAGATATGTTCGTGATTTAGACTTCACGACAGAAAACGTAGCCGTTTTTGCTGAAAATCAATTTAAAGTTACCGAAAAATTTAGTGTGACTCCAGGTGTTCGTTATGAATACATTCAAAATACTGGAGAAGGAAGATTTGGAATTAGTGGTGGAACTGATATCGCCTTTCCAAACAAAACAATTTCAAGAAGTCAACC
>CANKLK010000099.1 GCA_947482805.1 Flavobacteriaceae bacterium | reverse complement strand
ATCTTTGTCAATTTCTTTCTCAAACTGGAAGTTTTTTAGGGAGAAATCTTTTAGTTTACCTGCGCTTACAAGTTTTATGAATTTCAAATAAGAAGTAAAACTTGGACCCAAATCGTGATAATGTAAAAAGGCATCTTTTTCGTAGCCTACATTTACAAAAGCAGCATTCAATCCGGCAACGGGCTTCCTTATTTTGGCAATAAAAATATCACCAACTTGGAAGTTGCTTGTTTCCTCTTCTTTGTGTAATTCAATTAGTTTTCCATCTTTTAATAAGGCAAAATCTACAGCGTCAGCACTAGATCTAATGATTAGTTCTTTATTCACTTTGTAAATTTTTATCCATATTTTCAATTAAGGATTAAGGATTAAGGATTGAGGATTTTAAAAATTCCTAATTCCTAATTCCTAATTCCTAAATCAACAATAGGGATGGATTAAACATTTTAAACAGGTATTGTTTTTACCCGGCGGAATCTCTCAATTCCAATTTCAATGAACGTTTTCTAAAAAAAGAAAAGTAGTTTTTAACTACTTTTTCTTTTTGTGTCGGTTAGCTCTCGCACGTTTTTTACGTTTGTGCGTCGCTACCTTATGTCTTTTTCTTTTTTTACCACTTGGCATAGTGAAATTTTTTGGTTATTAATAAATGAGTTTATACTGCTACTTCAGTATTAGTTTTTATTGCCTCTACAAATACTTTTGCAGGTTTGAATGCTGGGATATTATGTGCAGGAATTTTTATTGTTGTATTTTTCGAAATGTTTCTACCAGTTTTTTCAGCTCTAGTTTTGATAATAAAACTACCAAAACCTCTTAAATAAACATTATCTCCTGTTTCTAAAGAAGTTTTTACTTCTTCCATAAACGCTTCAACTACTGCTTGAACATCTCCTTTTTCAAGTCCTTTTCTTTCTGAAATCTTTGCTACGATATCTGCTTTCGTCATTTTCTTTCGTATTTAATAATTAATTATGTGATTTTTTTAAGGTTGCAAATATATGAATAATAAAAACAATATTTCAAGCATAATCTATTAAAATTTAATCACATAAAGATTTATTTTTGCAATCCACAATGTAACTATGAGATTCTCTAACATACTTATCCAATGGTATTTACAAAACAAACGTGATTTGCCGTGGCGAAATGACACGAATCCGTACACGATTTGGCTTTCAGAAATCATGTTGCAACAAACACGCGTTGCTCAGGGATTACCTTATTTTATTCGTTTTACAAATGCATTTCCTACTGTTTTTGATTTGGCAAATGCCGATGAAGAAGAAGTTCTAAAATTATGGCAAGGTTTGGGCTATTATTCCAGAGCAAGAAATCTGCATAAAACAGCAAAAAAAATTTCTTTTGAGTCTAATGGCGAGTTCCCTAAAACTTATAATGATTTATTGCATTTAAAAGGAATTGGCGAATATACCGCTGCAGCAATAGCATCGTTTGCTTATAATGAAAGTGTCCCGGTTGTAGATGGCAATGTTTATAGAGTCTTGTCGCGCTATTTTGATATGGAAACAGATATCTCTTCAGCCGCTGCCAAAAAGGAATTTACACAATTAGCAGCGGAATTATTACCAAAAGGGGAAGCTAATTTATTCAATCAAGCAATAATGGAATTTGGGGCGTTGCAGTGCGTTCCGAAAAATCCTAATTGTGGAATATGTGTTTTTAATGACAGTTGTATTGGGTTGCAGAAGAAAAAGATTGCCCAACTTCCGGTAAAATCTAAAAAAACTAAAGTTACTAAACGTTATTTTAATTATTTGGTTTTTTCAGATGAGAACAATAAAACAATTATCAATAAACGAAACCAAAAAGGAATTTGGCACAATTTATTTGAGTTCCCATTACTTGAAACCGAAAAAGCCGAAAGTGATACAACAGTTTTGGCATTAATTGAAAATCAAAGTTTTGTCAAAAATGCAATTCTTGAAATTCAATTATCCAATCCTGAGGCTATTGTTCACAAACTTTCGCATCAGCATTTAACTGTAAAATTCTGGAAAGTTAAGGTGCAAGGAACGCTTGACGACGGAATGGATTGTGAATCAGCAGCTGAATTTCCATTTCCTGTTTTGATTTATAATTATATTTCCAACCAATGGTTTTAAATTTCAAAAAAAGTAGTAAATTTGAAAGACCCGAGGCGCACTATGCCGACACGAAGCGATAGCGAACTGGCGAAGCAATAGTATGGAGCGCAGCGACTCGAGCGAATGCGACAGCCGAAGGAAATAAATCTAATTTTTGCATAAAAATGAATGGCACCTTAAATAAAGTAATGTTGATTGGTCATCTTGGTGACGATGTAAAGATGCATTATTTTGATGGTGGTAATTGTATTGGCCGATTTCCTTTGGCCACTAATGAAGTCTATATCAACAAACAAACAAACGAAAAAATAACTTCTACCGAATGGCATAATCTTGTTGTTAGAAATAAAGCAGCCGAAATATGTGAAAAGTATTTATCAAAAGGAGATAAAATTTTTGTTGAAGGCAGAATAAAATCACGCCAATGGCAAGCTGAAGATGGAACAACAAAATACACCACTGAAATACAAGTCACAGAATTTACATTTTTGACTACTAAAAAAGAAGTTGAAGGACTGAAAACAACACAAAATATAGAAACAAAAAACACTAATTTTGAAGCACCAAGTCCAACAGCACCCGAAAATGATTTGCCGTTCTGATATTGTTTAACTAATCTATACTTCATTGGACGCCGAGCCCAGTTCAAATCTACTAGCAACTATTGACACCAATTTACTTTTTGGGATTATAGCTATTGTATTTTTTTTATTATGTTCTGCTATGGTTTCTGCTTCAGAAGTCGCGCTTTTTTCACTTTCGCAACAAGATTTAAATACTTTATCTGAAGAAGATTCTTCGAAAGCCAATCTAATTTCAAAATTGCTGCAACGACCAAAGAAACTTTTGGCTACTATTCTAGTTGCTAATAATTTTAGTCATATTGGAGTTGTGATAGTTTTTTCTTTTGTGGGAAATAATATTTTTTCGGCTATAGAATCTCCTATTTTAAAGTTTGTTGTTGAAGTAATTTTGATAACCTTTCTTATTCTTTTATTTGGAGAAGTCTTACCCAAAATTTACGCCAGTAGAAATAATATTCAATTCTCAAAATTTGTTGCCAATCCTTTGTCGATATTAGACAAACTGCTTTCGCCAATTAGCTTCCCAATGCGTGCGATTAGTGTTTATTTACATGAAAAATTAGGAAGGCAAAAATCAAATATTTCGGTAGATCAATTATCACAGGCGCTGGGATTAACATCTACTGAAGACACAACATCGGAAGAACAAAAAATATTAGAAGGCATTGTTTCTTTTGGAAATACAGATACAAAGCAAGTTATGAGTCCAAGAATTGATATTTTTGCTCTTGAAATGGAAGAAACTTTTGCAGAGATTTACGAGAAGATAGTCGACAAAGGCTATTCAAGGATTCCCGTTTATAGAGATAGCATTGACCATATAGAAGGCGTTTTATTTGTAAAAGATTTGATTCCACACATCAATAAAAAGGAATTTGACTGGATTAAACTAATACGAGAACCGTTCTTTGTTCCCGAAAACAAGAAATTGGACGATTTGTTGAAAGAATTCCAAAGTAAAAAAAGTCATTTGGCGATAGTGGTTGATGAATATGGAGGAACATCTGGTTTGGTTTCTCTTGAAGATATAATCGAGGAAATTGTAGGCGATATTTCGGATGAGTTTGACGATGAAAATTTGAATTACTCTCAGATAGACGACAAGAATTTTTTATTTGAAGGTAAAATAAATCTTAAAGACTTTTATAGAATTGTAGATGTTGATGAGGAAATATTTGAAATCAGTAAAGGTGAGGCCGAGACATTAGCTGGATTTATATTAGAAATTTTAGGTAATTTTCCCAAGAAGGGACAAAAAATTCATTTTACGAATGTTCATTTTACCATTGAAGCTGTCGATAAAAAAAGGATAAAACAATTAAAAGTAACACTTGAATAAGATTAAAATGATAAAAAAAACCAGCTATTTTTTAGTAACACTATTGCTTTTGGCTCTTGTTATCAGTTGTAAAGATGAGGTTTTGCCAAAACCTGCAAGCCAATTGCGATTAGATTATCCGGTTGCCAAATACGCTCATTTCAATAATCATTGTCCATTTGATTTTGAGATGAATGAAGATGCGGTTATCAAAGAAGATAAAGACTGTGGCTTTTCTATTCATTATCCAAAAATGAAAGCGACCATCTATTTAACTTATAAAACTGTAGATAATAATCTTACCGGTTTATTAAAAGATGCACAAAAACTGACTTATGAACATGTCATAAAAGCGGATGATATCTTGGAACAACCTTATGTAAACTATGACAAAAAGGTTTATGGTATGTTTTATCGGGTAAATGGAAATGCGGCGACTAATGCGCAGTTTTACGCTACCGACAGTATTAACCATTTTGTTACCGGCTCAGTATATTTTTATGCCAAACCAAAATATGATTCCATTATGCCGGCAGCAGATTATGTTAAAAATGACATGCAACGTTTGATAGAAACAATTAATTGGACCCAAGGCCGTTAGGGTTAACGGAGCGGCACGAGCGAAGCGAACTGGCGAAGCAAGCTAAATAAAAAAAGAACTCATTTGAGTTCTTTTTTTGTTATATTATGTTAGAATTATACTTTCCCTTTTGTTTGCATTCCTGAAACCTTGTAAGTTTCGCCATCACCTGTAGCTTCAACCGTTTTGGTTAATTTTTCTGGAGTTATTACCGCTGCATCAAATTCTACTGTTGCTTGTTTTTTATCAAAATCAACAGTCGCTTTTTGAACACCGTTCATTTTGGATAATTTGCTTTCAATGGTTTTAGCACAACCCATTGCACATGTCATACCATCAATTTTAAAACTCGCTGTTTCAGGTTTTGCAGCAACAGCAACTTCTTTTTTAGTGTTGATTTCATCTGATCCTGCTATAGGTTTGCTCGCAGTATCTTTACAACTAAACAGTAAGGTTGAAGCAAGACCAAAAGTTAATAGTAATTTGGTGAAATTCATAATTTTAGGATTTGTTAGTTGTGATTATTTTTAATCATAGACAAAATTAGTAAAAAATAAAAGCGGTTATTCTTAAAATAATTACAAAATTTGATGCGATTAAAAAACATAGTATGAAATGAACTTATGAAAACTTTTTAAATTATGAAAAAAGGCATAAGCAAATTACATATTACAAATAAAAATCAATAGTTATCTCAATATGAAATTACCACAGTTAAAATGGATTATTCTAATAGCACTTGCCTTGATTTGGGGAAGTTCATTCATTCTAATAAAACAAGGATTATATGGGTTAAATCCTTTTCAGTTGGGTTCGCTACGAATTATTTTTTGTGCCGTTTTTTTATTAATCATTGGGTTTAATAGTTTAAAATCAATAGCGCTGCATCAATGGAAATATATTGCGTTGACTTCGTTGTTTGGAACCTTTATTCCTGCTTATCTTTTTGCTATTGCACAAACTAAAGTTAGCAGCTCTATTTGTTCTATTTTGAATTCGTTGACTCCATTAAATACACTGATTTTAGGGGCAATTGTTTTTGGATTAAACTTCAGAAGGAATCAGATTTTCGGTATTATAATAGGATTAATTGGCACTGTAGTTTTGATTTTTAACGGAAGAGCACAAGGAGTTTCAGAAGATAGTTCCTATTCCGTTTTTGTTTTAATTGCGACAGTTTGTTATGCCACCAATGTTAATCTGATAAAAAAATATCTCTCAGACATGAAGCCATTGAGTATTACAACAGGAAATTTCTTAGTGATGTTGGTTCCTGCAATTTTTATTTTATATTTTACTGATTTTAGTGCCAAAATGAATTTACAGGCAACACAGCACGCTATGTTTTTTGTTATGATTTTAGGAATTGTTGGAACCGGAGTTGCCAATGTGATTTTTTATAAGCTGATTCAAATTTCGAGTCCAATTTTTGCCTCATCAGTTACCTATTTGATTCCTATAGTGGCTTGCTTATGGGGAATTCTTGATAATGAAATGCTCACGCCGTTGCAGTTTATCGGTGCTTTTATTATTTTGATTGGTGTTTACTTATCAAGTAAGAAGTAAAATGTAGAATGATTTATCCACAAAGCACACAAGGTTTTTAGTTTGATATTTGGATTTTATTTGATTTTTGATTCTGAAATATATAAAAAAAAGACCGCTATCACTAACGGTCTTCTTTGCTTTATTTAATAAATTCAATTATTGAAAATCGGCATCACTAACATCTTCATTGATTTTAACATCACTCATTTTGATGTCTAATTCAAAACCAACATTCATTATAGTATTGAAAGGAACTTTTACTCCTTTTACTGCTCTATAATCATTGAAGTTTGTTACTCTAGTCATCTTTTGTCCACCTTGCTCTTCAGTTGAAGCTTCGGCAGTTTTTAGACCTGATTTTACATCAAAATAATAAGTAGTATCTCCATCAACAACTGCATAAGCATCAGAACCGTTCATTGGCTCAATTCCTGAAATGGTTACACCTGTTTTGGTAGCCAATAAAGTTTCGTTGAATAATACTGCGCTCTCTTTCATTTTTGCAAGCTCTTCACCTTCTAAAACTTTTTTCTGACCTTGTTGCATCATGTATCCGGTATTTCCGTTTACCACTTGCTTCATTATAGAACCCATTCCGGCCATAGAAAGCTCGATCATCATTCTACCTTTTGCATCAGTTTTTGAACTATAAGACAAAGGCATTGGTGCTTGCGGAATGGTTGTAGAGCCAGTATAGGCAATAGATTTCACCGATTTCACCGCTTTATCTCCACCAATCGCAGCTACATAAGCATCGATTACAGTTTTTGCTGTAACTCCTGCAGGAACCGGTTTTTTCATAGCTGGTTTTTCCGTTGGATTTCCAAATTTATCAAAATAGAACATTGGAATTTTAGTACTTTCTAAACCTGCAATTACCTCTGAACCTTTTCCAACAACAAGAATTCTTAAATTATCTTGTAAGAAATATTTGTTTGCTACTCTCATTACATCATCAGGAGTAACAGCATTGATGTTTTTAATATAGTTTTCATAGAAATCTGTAGGTAAACCTTCGGTCTCAATGTTTAATGCATAACGAGCAACAGTTGCTGGTTTTTCTACTTGCATTACAAATTTTCCAACATATCCTGCTTTTACATTATTTAATATCTCATCCGTTACTTTTTCAGTTCTGATTTTCTTTAATTCTTTTAAAGCTTCAACAACAGCACTGTCAGTTACTGCATTTCTAACTTGTGTATTTGCTTTAAATAAGCTATATATATTTTTATCAAAACCAATGCTTGATCTTGCACCATAAGTCCAACCGTGCGCTTCTCTCAAATTCATGTTTAAGTAACTATTGAAATCGCCACCATAAACTTGATTTGCTAAAATTACAGGGAAGAAGTCAGCATCAGTCATTTTTAAATTAACAGTATTTAAAATTGTAATCTCTGACTGAACTGCATTAGGCATATCCACAAAGTTGATTTGTGAATATTGAACATTACTCGGATTAGAATAAGAAAATCTAGGTGCAGTAGCTTTTGTCCATGAACCAAAAAGATTTTCGACTAATTTTTTTACATCTTTTGTTTTTACATCTCCAACAATTACTAAATAGGCATGTTCCGGCACAAAATATGTTCTGTAATTTTCATTTACATCGGCAAGAGAAACGTTATTAATTGTTTCTTCAGATAAATATTCTCCAGAAGGATGACTTTTTCCATAAGCTAATACTCTCTCAACTCTACTTGCAACAGCAGTTACGCTTTTCTCTTGCGTTTTTAAACCTTCAATAAGTTTGTCTTTTTCTTTGTCAAATTCATCTTGTGTAAAGTTTGGCATTAATGCTCCTTCTGCCATTAATTCCATAATTCTTTTAGCATGTTTTGATAATCCGCTTGCAGAAGCACCAGAAGAGTAAAAGTTTATGTTTGCTCCCAGAAAGTCGATTTCTTCATTGAAAGGATCTTTGGCGGTTTTGGTTGAGCCATTTCCAATTAAACTACTTGTCAAATCATCAACACCTTTTTTGTT
>CANKLK010000098.1 GCA_947482805.1 Flavobacteriaceae bacterium | reverse complement strand
CAAAAAATCAACAAATTGAACCGCTTTGTAAAGAAAAACAACGACTTCATTCGTCGGTTTACCGCTGGAGTAAAAGTGGTAGAAGTTGATGATTTAGGAAGGTTGTTAATTCCAAAAGATTTAGTAGGCTTTAGTAAAATCTCCAAAGATATTGTGTTGTCTTCAGCGGTTAATATCGTTGAGATTTGGGACAAAGATTTATATGAAAATGCGATTGCAGGCGATGATGATGAGTTTGCAAATTTGGCCGAAGATGTAATGGGAAACAGTAATGATGACAATGATGGAATATCATAATCCGGTTTTATTGAAAGAAACTGTTGAAGGATTGAATATCAAACCCGATGGTGTTTATGTGGATGTGACATTTGGTGGTGGTGGCCATTCAAAAGAGATTTTGAAACGATTAGGACCAAACGGAAAACTATTCGGATTTGACCAAGATGAAGATGCTTTTGCAAATGCCTTACCAGACGATAGATTTATACTGATACCTGAAAATTTTAGATATATCAAACGGTTTTTGAGATTTCACGGTGTAAAAAGCGTTGACGGAATTTTGGCGGATTTAGGAGTTTCATCGCATCAGTTTGATGTTCCCGAAAGAGGTTTTTCTACTCGCTTTGATGCCGATTTGGATATGAGAATGAGCAAAAAAAATGACTTGGATGCGTTCAAAGTTGTTAATGAATATGATGAGGCTAATTTAAAGAGAGTGTTTTTGGATTACGGCGAATTAAAAGTTGCACCTGCTTTAGCTAGAACAATTGTGGAAGCAAGAGAAAAGAAAAGTATTAATACCACGGATGAATTGAAAATCGTTTTGTCAAGGTTTTTGCCTGAACAGCATAAGAATAAAATTTTGGCTCAAATCTATCAGGCGATCCGGATTGAAGTGAATCAGGAAATGGATGTTTTAAAAGAGTTTTTGGAACAATCCCTAGAAATATTAAAACCGGGAGGTAGATTAAGCGTGATTTCGTATCACTCATTAGAAGACAGATTAGTAAAACGTTTTATAAAAAACGGTTTGTTTGAAGGCGAACCTGAACGTGACTTTTTTGGAAACTTTTCAGTTCCGTTTAAAAATATTGAAAAGTTAATTGTTCCAAGTGATGAAGAAATAAAATTGAATAACAGAGCAAGAAGTGCAAAACTAAGAGTAGCTGAAAAGAAATAAAAACATGGGAAAAGGAGTTTATAGCATATTAAAAGCTCGGTTTTTAGTCAATGAAGATGCTACACGAAACTGGCGTTTTATAGTTTTTCTTTTCCTGTTAGCGCTTTTAATGATTGCCAATACACACCATTTTGAACAAAAAGTTTTTCGCATTACCAAAATGACCAATGAAGTTAAAGAATTGCGTTCAGAATTTGTAGACAAGCGTTCAGAATTAATGAAATTGAAAATGGAATCGACAATTTCTGAAAAAATGAAAGAAAGACTGATCTTTCCTTCACCGGTTCCGCCACAAAAAATAAAAGTTAAAAAACCAGTAGAAAAAAGTTTCTTTCAAAAACTATGGCAGTAGAAGATAAACATATCTCTTATCGAATCTATTTAGTTGCATTTAGCATCTTTATAATGGCTGTATTGGTAACTTTCAAATTGACCAAAATTCAATGGTCTCAAGGTGATTATTTACGAAAATTAGCGAAAGAAAGAACCGTTAGAAACTTTGTGATTCCTGCTAATAAAGGAAATATTTATTCTTCTGACGGAAGTTTATTAGCAACATCAATCCCAAAGTATAATATTCGTTTTGATGCAGTGGCACCAAAAGGCGATGCTTTTGAAAAAAATGTAAAGCCATTAGCAGATTCGTTAGCAAAAATGTTGAGTAAATCCAGTTCTTTTTATCACACCCAATTAAGAATGGCTCGTGGCAACAAGAATAGATATTTACTAATTGCGAGTGATTTGAGCTACTCGGAATATGTAAAAATTAAAGAATTTCCACTTTTTAATTTAGGAGCAAACGAAGGTGGAATGATTACCGAACAGGAAACAGTTCGCGAACATCCGATTGGTAAAATTGCTGAAAGAACTATTGGTTACGACAGAATTGATGAAAACGGAATCCGAGTTGGAAAAGGAATTGAATGGTCTTATAGAAAGTATCTTAATGGAAAAGACGGCAAAGTCTTAAAACAAAAAATAGCAAAAGGCCAGTGGAAACCAATTAAAGATGTCAATGAAGTTGACCCACAAGATGGTTATGATGTTATTTCTACTATTGATGTTTACATTCAGGACATTGCACATCATGCTTTGTTGAAAACATTGAACAAATTTAAAGCAGAGCACGGTTGTGTTGTTGTGATGGAAACCAAAACCGGAAGAATCAAAGCCATTTCTAATTTAGGAAAGTTAAACGAAACTGATTCCACTTATTTTGAAACTGAAAATTATGCTATTAAAGAATCTCATGAACCAGGTTCAACTTTTAAGCTAGTCGACATGATTGCTTTACTTGATGATCATAAAATTGACACCAGTAAAGTTTATGATAGTAAAGGAGGAATAGTTGTTTATGGTAAGGATAAAGTTCGCGATTCTCATGAAGGTGGTTATGGCAGAATTTCGTTGGCACGTGGTTTTGAGGTTTCTTCTAATACGATAATGGTTCAGGCGGTTTATGAAAATTACAAAAACAACCCACAAGAGTTTATAGATAGAATTTCAAATATGGGTTTGGATAGACCACTTGGATTGCCGTTTCAAGGTGAGGGAAAGCCAATCGTTCATAAACCGGGAGAGAAAGGGTGGGAAAGAAACACATTACCATGGATGGCATTTGGATACAGTGTGGCAATGACTCCGATGCAAACATTGACTCTATACAATGCTGTTGCAAACAATGGCGAAATGGTAAAACCTCAATTTGTTTCGGAAATAAAAGAGTGGAATAAAGTTATTAAAACGTATAAAAAAGAAGTCATTAATCCAAAGATTTGTTCTATCGAAACCATTGGAAAACTTAAAGCGGTTTTACAAAATGTGGTTAAAAGAGGGACAGGTAAAGATTTATATTCTAAAAATTTTTCAATGGCTGGTAAAACAGGTACAGCTCAAGCCAATTATGGTAAAAATGGTGGAAGCGAAAAGCATTACATTTCTTCCTTCGTTGGATTCTTCCCTGTTGAAAATCCAAAATATTCCTGCATCGTTGTCGTTCATAAGCCTAACACTTCCGGAAACAATTATTATGGTGCCGATGTGGCCGGTCCTGTTTTCAAACGTATTGCGCAAAAGATATTTACTGATTCTCCATCAACAAATGAAATTAGTAATCTGAATAAAAAAATCCGCAAACAGGAATTGGCTTATGATGATTATAAAATCAAATCATCATCAGTTAGTAAAGTGATTCCAAACCTAAAAGGAATGAGCGGAATGGATGCTGTGGCGCTTTTAGAAAATTTAAAACTAAAAGTAAAAGTTATTGGTATCGGAAAAGTAAAAAAACAATCAATTCCTGCCGGAGAATCATTGGATAAAAACAAAACAATCATACTCGAATTATCGTGATTATTTTAAAAGACATATTATATAAAGTTGCTATCGAAGCGGTAAAAGGTTCGACAGAAATGACTATCAACAAAATTGAATTTGACTCAAGAAAAATTATTGAGAATGATGTTTTTGTGGCCATTCGTGGCACCGTTTCTAATGGTCATGACTTTATTGAAAAAGCGATAAATCTTGGAGCAACGGTAATCGTATGTGATACCTTGCCGGAAGTAATTGTTACCGGAGTTACCTATATTCAAGTAAAAGATACCAATACGGCCTTAGCATTTTTGGCAGCGAATTATTATGGAAATCCATCACAAAAATTAAAATTAGTTGGTATAACTGGAACGAATGGTAAAACAACCATAGCGTCTCTATTATACCAATTATTCCAAAAAGCAGGCTACAAAGTAGGATTGTTGTCAACCGTAAAAATTATGGTTGATGATAAAGAATATAAAGCAACACATACTACACCGGATTCGTTGACTATCAATTATTATTTGGCAGAAATGAGCGAAATGGGTATTGAGTATTGCTTTATGGAAGTGAGTTCACACGGAATTCATCAAAAACGTACGGAAGCATTACATTTTGAAGGTGGCGTTTTTACCAATTTGTCTCACGATCATTTAGATTATCATCCAACATTTGCAGACTACCGTGATGTAAAGAAATTATTTTTTGATTATTTGCCTAAATCAGCTTTTGCTTTGACAAACATTGATGATAAAAACGGTTTAGTAATGATTCAAAATACCGTAGCCCGAAAACTGACTTATGCTTTAAAATCCTACGCCGATTATAAAGCACAAATTTTAGAAAACCAATTATCAGGATTGCTTTTAAAAATAAATGAAAATGAAGTTTGGGTTCGTTTAATCGGAACTTTCAACGCTTATAATTTGTTAGCAATTTACGCCACTGCAGTTGAATTAGGAATGGATAAATTAGAAGCATTGCGATTATTATCAGAATTGGAAAGTGTTTCAGGACGTTTTCAATTTATAGTTTCTGATACAAAAATTACGGCAATTGTTGATTATGCTCATACACCGGATGCTTTAGAAAATGTTTTAAAAACCATCAATGACATTCGTACTAATAACGAGCAATTAATAACCGTTGTAGGTTGCGGAGGCGATAGAGATAAAACAAAAAGACCAATCATGGCAAACATTGCTTCAACTATGAGCAATAAAGTGATCATCACGTCTGACAATCCGAGAACAGAAGATCCAATCGTCATTATTGCCGATATGGAAGAGGGTGTGCAACCACAAAATCAAAGAAAAACATTGTCCATAGTTGATAGAAAGCAAGCTATTAAAACAGCTTGTCAATTGGCAAGCCAAAATGATATCATTCTAATTGCAGGAAAAGGGCATGAAACGTATCAGGAAATTAACGGAGTTCGCCATGATTTTGACGATATGGAAATTGTAAAAGAAACTTTAGAACAACTTAACAAATAACCGAATTAACACATAACCAAATATGTTATATTATTTATTTGAATACCTCGACAAAACAATGGATGTGCCTGGCGCAGGTGTTTTCCAATACATTACTTTTCGTTCGGCTTTGGCGTTAATACTTTCGCTGATGATTTCAACCATTTACGGAAAAAAAATCATCACTTTCTTGAGAAACCAACAAGTGGGTGAAACGGTTAGAGAGCTTGGTCTTGAGGGGCAAACTCAAAAAGCGGGAACGCCAACAATGGGTGGATTAATTATCATCATTGCTACTTTAATTCCGGTTTTGTTGTTAACCAAATTAAATAATATCTATATCATCCTTTTGGTTGTAACCACACTTTGGATGGGAACCATTGGGTTTGTTGACGATTATATAAAAATATTCAAAAAAGATAAACAAGGTCTAAAAGGAATTTTTAAGGTTTTTGGTCAGGTTGGTTTGGGTTTGATTGTTGGCTCAGTTTTATATTTTCATCCCGGAGTTACTGTTAGAGAAAAATCTACAACACCAATAACCTTCAATCAAACAGAGAATGCATCTCAAACGCCAGTTGAAACAAAATCAACGGTTACAACAATCCCATTTACCAAAAACAATGAATTGGATTATGCCAAAATCATAGAATGGACAGGCAATGATTATCAGAATTGGGCTTGGTTGGTTTTTATTCCAATCGTAATTTTCATTATTACAGCTGTTTCTAACGGAGCCAATTTAACAGACGGGATAGATGGTTTAGCTGCCGGAACTTCGGCTATTTCCGTACTCGCACTCGGAATTTTTACTTTCGTTTCGGGTAACGTTATTCTATCAAGTTACCTAAACATTATGTACATCCCAAATTCTGGTGAAATGACGGTTTTTATCTCAGCTTTCGTTGGGGCATTGATCGGGTTTCTTTGGTACAATTCCTTTCCCGCAACAGTATTTATGGGCGATACAGGTAGTTTAACTATCGGTGGAATTATCGCCGTATTAGCTATTTCTGTTCGTAAAGAAATGTTATTGCCGGTATTATGTGCCATCTTTTTTGCCGAAAGCTTATCCGTTATTCTTCAAGTTTCTTATTTCAAATACACTAAGAAACGATTTGGGGAAGGAAGACGAATTTTCCTCATGTCGCCATTACATCATCATTATCAAAAGAAAGGATATCATGAAAGTAAAATTGTAACCCGTTTTTGGATTGTTGCAATTCTACTGGCTATTGTATCTATTGTCACATTAAAATTGAGATAATGCAAAGATTGGTCATTCTTGGTGGTGGTGAAAGTGGTGTTGGAACGGCCATTTTGGGAAAAAAACAAGGATACAATGTTTTCGTTTCTGATTTCGGAAGAATAAAAGATAATTACAGAGAAGTTCTTAAACAGTATGAAATTAAATGGGAAGACGAAACCCATACCGAACCCCTGATTTTAAATGCTGATGTAGTCATGAAAAGTCCGGGGATTCCAGAGAAAGCTCCAATAGTAAAAAAGCTAATGGAAAAGGGAATTCCGGTGATTTCAGAAATTGAATTTGCAGCCCAGTTCACCACTGCTAAAACAATTGGAATTACAGGAAGCAACGGCAAAACGACTACGACAATGTTAACGTATCATTTGCTAAAACAAGGCGGATTGAATGTGGGTTTAGGAGGAAATATCGGTAAAAGCTTCGCCTGGCAAGTAGCTGAAGAAAATTACGATTGCTATGTGATAGAGTTGAGTAGTTTTCAATTAGACGGAAATATAAAGTACAGACCAGACATAGCAATAATAACAAATATAAGTCCGGATCATTTAGACCGATACGAATATAAATATGAAAACTATATCGCATCAAAATTTAGAATAACAATGAACCAAACAGAGAACGATTATCTCATCTATGACGCCGATGACGAAGCGATTTCAGAATGGTTCAAACATAATAAAACAAAAGCCCAATTAATTCCTTTTTCATTAACAAAAACATTTGAAAACGGAGCATTTATAAAAAACGATACTATGGACATCATCATCAACAACGAAGAATTTGAAATGAAAACAGGAGAAGTCTCTCTTGAAGGAAAGCACAACATGAAAAACGCTATGGCGGCAACTTCTGTAGCCCAACTGATGAAAATCAGAAAGGAAACTATTCGTGAAAGTCTATCTAATTTTCAAGGGGTGGAACATCGTTTAGAAAAAGTACTCAAAATCCAAAACGTACAGTATATAAATGATAGCAAAGCGACCAATGTTAACGCTACTTTCTTTGCTTTAGATAGTATGGCAGTGCCAACAGTTTGGATAGTTGGGGGTGTTGATAAAGGAAATGATTACAGCGAAATAATGTCTTTGGTTCGTGAAAAAGTTAAAGCAATTATCTGTCTTGGAGTTGATAACAAAAAAATAATTGACGCTTTTGGGAATGTTGTTGATATGATGGTAGAAGTTGATAATATGCGAGATGCTGTTATTACCGCGATGCATATTGCTGAAAAAGGCGATGCTGTTTTATTGTCGCCAGCATGTGCGAGTTTCGATTTATTTCAAAATTACGAAGACAGAGGAAATCAATTTAAAGCAGCGGTTAAAAATCTATAATATTAAATATCAGATTTTAAATATTAAATATTAAATATGACGAATGATGAATTAAAATATAGAACGAAGCAATTCTCTCTTTTGGTTTTAAATTTAGTAGAGAAATTGCCAAATTCTATTTCATCAAGAGTTGTTATTAATCAATTAGCAAAGAGCGCAACTTCTGTAGGAGCAAATTATAGAGCTGCATGTAGAGCTAGAAGTGATAGAGAATTTATTGCAAAATTAAATATAGTTTTAGAAGAAGCAGATGAAACTCAATATTGGCTTGAGATTATTGAAGAAATGAAATGGATTAATCAATCTGAATTGGAATTTCCTCTAAGAGAATCAGGAGAATTGGTTGCAATTTTTGTGTCAACATTAAAAACAGTAAACAACAGGTTAAACAATAAGTAGATTATATTTAATATTTAAAATCTAAAATTTAATATTTAAAAATGAAAGAACTAGTAAACAGTTTAAAAGGAGATAAAGTCATATGGGCATTCGTTGCCTTGTTGGCGCTGTTTTCGTTTATGTCTGTTTTTAGTGCAAGTAGCAATTTGGCCTATAAAAATGATGGTTCCGGAAATACGTTTGCTTAT
>CANKLK010000097.1 GCA_947482805.1 Flavobacteriaceae bacterium | reverse complement strand
GAAAACGACGTTTCGTGCCCTTGTCATTGGAGCATTAGTTTTTGGGCTAGCAGTAAGCGCACCGCTTATTATTAGCTTAATTCCAGACATGTCAAGTGATGACGCATCTTTGGATCAAAAAATTGTAACAATTAAGTTACCTCCAAAAGAGCAACCGAAAGATCTTCCACCACCGCCACCACCGCCACCAAAAGTGGATCAGGTAAAGTTTGTAAAACCCGTAGTGGCTAAAACAGAAGAAATTGTTGAAGAACCACCTAAGGTAGAGGAAATCAAAGACAAAAAATTAGGTAATGAAACTATAAAAGGTGATCCAGATGCGCCTTTATCAGTAGAGCCAGTTGGAAATGGTCCAAGTGTAGTTGAAGAAGATAATAATATCTATAATACGGCAGGTATCGAAGTAAAACCAGATTTTCCTGGAGGATTAGAGAAATTTTACAAATTCATTGGTAAAAATTTTCAAGTTCCTGAAGAAGAAGGACTAAAAGGAAAAATATTTGTAACCTTTGTAGTTGAAAAAGACGGTTCGCTTACAGATATAAAAGTACTTAGAGACATAGGTTATGGAACAGGAAAAGAAGCTATCAGAGTTTTGAAATCTTGTCCAAGATGGAATCCTGGTGAGCAAAATGGTAAAAAGGTAAGGGTATTATATTCTTTGCCAATATCAATACAATCAGCAGAATAAATGATTTCAAAACTCATCGAAAACTTTCAGAAGAAATCGCTCAAAGAGCGGTTTCTTCTCGTTATAGGCATTTTGTTTTTTTTGATTTATTTAACATTAGGCTTACTAATCATATTTTGGAAGTCACTACCTTTAACACTAGAATATAAATACAGAATTGTTTTTGGAATTTTACTGATTGTATATTCTTTTTTACGATTTTTGCGTTTCTTTAATAAAGAATAAATATTGAAATGAATAAAGTAACCAAATCACTTGTTGGCTTTGCTATATTAACCTTGGTTTTTGTATTTTCTTGCCAGAAAAAAAACAATAAAGCTGAGGATACTATTTTAGAGGGAAAAGCTACAGTTTATGTTGATGAAACAATATTGCCAATCGTTGAGGATGAAGAAGCCGTATTTGAAACAGAATATGACGCCAAACTGAAATTAGTTTCAAAATCTGAAAATGAAATAATAAATGATTTGTTTAATGATACGGCAAGAATTGTAGTCTTAACAAGAACACTTTCTGCTAAAGAATTAAAAGCTTTTAAAAGTAAAAAAATAACACCAAGAATAACACCTTTTGCAACTGATGCAGTAGCTTTTATTAGAAATAAAACAACAAATGATACTTTAATTGCTTTACAAGATATAATTGATTTTGTTCACGGGAAAGCGGTTCCAAATATTAAAGCATTGGTTTTCGACAATGCGAATTCGAGCACAGCAAGATATATTTCTGAAATTTCGGGATTGCCTGTTAACAATCAAAAAAATATTTTTTCATTCAAAACCAATGAAGAAGTTTTAAAATATGTTGCCAAAAACAATGGCATGGTTGGGGTCATAGGGATGAATTGGATTTTTCAGCCGCCATTAGATTTACAGGAAACGATAGATAATGTAAATGTATTAGGAGTTAAAGGAATAAATGAAACAAATTACTTTTTTCCAACTCAAGATAACCTAGCTCAAGGGAAATATCCTCTGGCACGTCATTTGTATATCGTCAATTGTCAAGGATATTCTGGATTAGGAATGGGATTTGGCTCCTTCCTTACAGGAGAAAGAGGACAACGCATAATATTAAAATCAGGTCTAGTTCCTGAGCAAATTCCAACTAGAAAAATCAAAATTAGAAATACAATTACAAAAGATAAAAATTAAATTGAAGAAGATGAACAAGTTTAAAATTTTCAGCCTAGCTTTAGTAGCAACAACCATTGCTAAAGCACAAGATTTAGAGCCAGCCAAGAAAGCTATTGATGCTGAACAATTTGAGAAAGCCAAATCGTTGTTGAAATCAGTTATTAAAGCGAAACCTTCCAACGGTAAAGCAGCATTTCTTTTAGGAACCATTTACCTAAAACAAAATATTTCCGATTCTGCTTCAATCTATTTTCAAAAAGGATTGTTAGCATCTGAAGGTGCAAGATTAAATAATATTGGTCAAGGGCAATTAGATTTAGACGCTAATAATAAAACTGCAGCACAAGCAAAATTTGATTTGGTCATTAAAGAATTGAAAAAGAAAGACACCGAAGAATATGTGTATATCGCCCGAGCTTTTATGAATGCAGACAAACCTGATTATAAAAGTGCTATTGCCGTTTTAACAAAAGCAGCTACAGCTAATCCAAATGATGCTCAAGTACAACTCGCATTAGGTGATGCTTATTATGGAGATAAAAATCAAAATGATTCGTATAAAGCTTACTCAAATGCATTTCAATTTGATAACAGTTTAATTAGAGCTAAAATGCAATTGGGTGTTTTGTTAAAGGGAGCAAGCACATTTGAAGAAGCTATTAAAGCTTTTAATGAAGTAAAGACCATGAATCCTAATTATGGTCCTGTATATAGAGAATTAGCTGAAACTTACAATAAGTGGGCAGTATTTAAACGCTCTAGTGAAAAAGATTATCAAAAATTAGCTTTGGAAAATTATATAAAATATATGTCATTAACTGATTATTCTTTGACTTCTCGTATGCGTTATGCTGACTTTTTAATTAAGAACAAAGACTATAAATCCTTAGAAGAAGAGTCAAAAAAGATGAAAGAATTAGATAATGTAAATCCAAGGATTCTTCGTTATTTAGGATATTCTGCCTACGAAAATGGTAATGTGGATGCGGCTTTAGATGCTCTACAAAAGTTTATTTTAAATCCTGCAAATAAAATAATTTCAAGTGATTATTTGTATTTAGGTCAGGCCAAAATTAAAAAAGGAACCAGTGCTGATGGAAAATCGGTTGAAGCAACACAATTAGCTTCTGGAATTGCAGATATTAAAAAGGCTGTTGAAATGGAACCACTAGCAGCTAATGAATTAAATGAAATTGGTAAAAAAATATACGATCAAAAAGCATTTACCGCTGCCGCCGCAGTTTTTGAAGTAGCTGTAACTAATCCAAATTCAAAAAATTATTTGATTGATAATTTCTATTTGGGCAACTCATTATATTATGACAACACTAGAAAAGATGTGGTAAAACCGGATCCAATTGCATTACAAAAAGCTGATGTTGCTTTTGGAAATGTAATCACTGCGTCACCAACAACCCAAGATGCATATATATTTAGAGCGAGAACGAATAGATTGTTGGAAAATGACGAAATGATGGCTAATTACTACCAACAATATTTAGATGTAGTAACAGCAAAAGGTGAAGAAGAAGTTACAAAAAACAAAGCTAAGTTTATTGAGTCATACAACAACATGGCTTCAACTTTTGCAAATACTGATAAAGCAAAAGCAAAAGAATTGCTAAATAAAACCTTAGCGCTTGACCCAGCTAATGCGTATGCGCTTGAAGCAATGAAATTATTGAAATAATTATATCATTTGACTAGTCCTAAATAACCGCTCAAATTTTAGAGCGGTTTTTTTATTGTTTCGCAGTTTCAAATTTTCAAATTTGCTCATTTTTAAATTGATTATCTTTGCCCACTAGATTAAACAAAATGTTATCAAAAGAAACACAATTGGCCGTTGAAAGAGGAGAAATGCTTCCGCTGATGGAAGAATTCTATACAATTCAAGGCGAAGGATATCATACTGGAACAGCAGCTTATTTTATTAGGATAGGAGGCTGTGATGTAGGATGCCATTGGTGTGATGTAAAAGAAAGTTGGAACGCCGAATTGCATCCACCAACTGAAACGGATATTATTGTTGCCAATGCAAAGAAATATGCTGATACCGTTGTAGTAACCGGTGGTGAGCCGTTAACTTGGGACATGACTTTGCTTACCCAAAAGTTAAAAGCCAATAATCTAAAAGTACATATCGAAACCTCAGGTGCTTATCCTGTAACCGGAAGTTGGGATTGGTTTTGTCTTTCGCCAAAGAAAAATAAATTCCCGGTTGCTGATGCGTATGAAATAGCCAATGAGTTAAAAATGATCATTTACAACAAGCACGATTTTATTTTTGCAGAAGAACAAGCTGCCAAAGTAAACCCTAATGCTATTCTTTTCCTGCAACCCGAATGGAGTAAAAAAGAAGAAATGACGCCGTTAATCGTAGACTATGTAATGAATAATCCAAAATGGAGAGTGTCTTTGCAAACGCATAAATATTTGAATATTCCGTAAAAGTTAAATCGAAAGTTCTATTTGGGCTTTTTTATTTTAACAAAGTCAATCTTGCCAAATAATCAAAGTGTTCTCCTTCTATAATTAATTCGCATTCTAATCCATTGGACTGAGCGGCATTTTGCAAAGTATTATAATCGAGATACAACCACGGAAACGATTCTTTGGTTTCATTTTTATAGGAGATTGTAAATGTCAATTCGCCATAATAACCTTCAGCCGGGACCAAATAACTGCCATCTGCATCTTCATCAAACATATAAATAATATCAGAACTGTCAATTAGAATTTGTCCATTCGGATTTAAAAGTGATTTTAGTTTTTGAAGATATCTTGACGTTTCCAAAAGTGTTCTGAAAATTCCGGTTCCGTTCATCAATAAAAGGATAGTGTCAAATTTTTGCTTCGCCAGTTCGCTTTCGCTCGTGTCAGTTGAAATTTCTAAAATATTTTGAACTCGGGCATTTTTTAAACCACGAAGTTGACACACTTTAATAGCATTTTCAGAAATGTCAATAGCGGTCACTTCATATCCTTTTTCCTGCAAATACAAACTATGACTTCCCGCACCACAACCAACATCGAGAACTTTCCCTTTGCAAAGTTGTAACGCTTTCTTTTCGAGTTTTGGCATTTCATTAAAACTTCTAAAAAGATAGTCCACACTCATTTCATCCGCTTCCGAAATGTTGGTTTCGGTAACCAAATCTTCCGGAGAATTATTAGTTTGAAAATCGAGTATGGCTTTGCCGAAAAGGTCTTTCATTTATGCTGAATTTATTTCAGAATCTTTTTTATAGATTCTATTTTTATGTTATTCGGTTATTCGTTTTATGTAATTTTGCAACATGAGTTTGAAACCATCATTAAACGAAATTCAAAAGTTAGCCAAAGATAAGCATATCGAAAACAAAAAGTATTTTGATAAGCTCAAAAAGAAAGCGCCTAAGAATCTCGATTATGTGATGCAGGAATTGCACGATTCCGAATTCAAACGAACCGATTGTTTGAACTGCGCGAATTGCTGTAAAACAACCGGGCCATTATTTACTTCAGCTGATATTGAACGGATTTCAAAACATTTGAAACAAAAGCCACAGCAATTCATCGACCAATATCTTCGCATAGATGAAGACAAGGATTATGTGCTGCAAAACGTTCCATGTACGTTTTTGGATAACGATAATTATTGTAAGATATATGACGTTCGACCAAAAGCCTGTCGCGAATTTCCGCACACTGATAGAAAAAAATTCCAGCAGATTTCTGATTTGACGTTGAAGAATGTCGCCATTTGCCCGGCGGCTTACAATATTGTGGAAGAAATGAAGAAACGATTGCCTTTATAGAGTCTATTTTCTATACTCTATATTCTTTTCTCTTTATTCATAAATCAAATATTTCTTCCGAATCACCTTAAACTCACTCAATCCCTTTTCCCACGATTTTCGAATGTCAGCATCCGATGTTCCGGCTTCTATTTGTTGTTGCAACTTTTTGGTTCCGGCTAATTTAGTAAAGAAAGGATTAAAGAATTTAGTTTTGTCGGAAGTTTCATTGTAAGCTTTTATAATCCATTTTAGTTCTAGCTTACTTACTTTAGCTGCTATAGTCAAATCTTCACCATAACACAATTGATTTTTATAAAGCGGATCTTTAGCGCCAAAATTAGGAATAGGAGTAAAACTAAATTCACTTTTCGGAAGAAACGGCGAACCATAAATCTGGAATTGTTTTTCGGTACCACGGCCCACACTCACATTCGTTCCTTCAAATAAACATAAACTCGCATAAAGATTAATCGCTTGGTCGTTAGGTAAATTCGGCGAAGGTTTCATAGGAAGGCTATAAAACATCTCATGTTTATAATTCAAACACGGAATTACAATCATTTTGCATTTTACTTCGTTTTTTAACCATTTTTCACCATTAATCATTTGGGCATATTCGCCAATGGTCATACCATGCAATAACGGAATTGGGTGCATGCCTACAAAACTCGTGAATTCTTTTTCAAGAACTGGACCATCAACAATACTTCCATTTGGATTCGGGCGGTCTAAAACAATAAGCTGAATATTATTTTCAGCACAAGCTTCCATAATATAATGCAACGAAGAAATATAAGTATAGAATCGAGCGCCAACATCTTGCAAATCAAAAACCAAAATATCTAGACCCGCTAATTGCTCAGCTTTTGGTTTTTTGTTATCGCCATAAAGAGAAATAATTGGTAATCCGGTTTTGGTATCTTTTCCATCAACCACATGTTCGCCGGCATCAGCTGTGCCTCGGAACCCATGTTCGGGGGCAAAGATTTTTTGAAGGTTAATCTTTTTAGCTAGTAGAAAATCCACAATATTTAAATTTACTTGCGTTTCTTCAGGAGAATAGTAGTTTAATACGCCAGTTTGATTGGTTACAATGCCTACTTTTTTATCTTTTAATAAAGGAAGATAAGCAGTATAATTCTCAGTGGCTGTTATAATGTCTTTATTATAAGCGGTTTCAGCTCCCCTCTCCTTTGGAGAGGGGTTGGGGGTGAGGCTTCCACAAGAAACCATTAGCAAAACCGAGAATAAAACTGTATTTTTGAACACTAAATTTGAAATCATACCATTGAAATTAGAATATTTTATAGCAAAACGACTCATTACTGCTAAAGACCATAAAAGTAGTATTTCTGCGCCAATAATAAAAATTGCTATCACCGCCATTGCACTCGGAATGATTATGATGATTGTTTCCATCGCAACCGGAATTGGTTTGCAAGAAAAAATACGCCAGAAAGTTTCTGCTTTTAACGGACATATTATCATTTCGGGTTACAACGACAATAATTCGGATGTTAGTACAAGGCCGATTTCTATTTACCAAAACTTTTACCCAAACTTCAAAACCGTTGATGGAATTCAACACATTCAAGCCGTTGCCAGCAAAGGCGGAATGATTAGAACAGAATCTGCTTTTGAAGGGATAATCTTCAAAGGCGTTGGTAAAGAATATCGCACCGATAATCTGAAAGAATATTTAGTCGAAGGAAGACTGCCTAACTTCAAAACCAATCTTAACGAAGAAACGTTGATTTCTCAATATTTATGCAATCGATTAGGATTAAAACTTGGGGATAAGTTCGTAACCTATTTTATGAAAGAAGACAGCGAAGGATATAATCTCCGCAATTTTAAGATAGTCGGAATTTACAATTCAGGTTTCCAGGAATTTGATGCCAATTATGTGATTGGAGATATTCGTCATGTGCAAAGAATAAATAAATGGAAGTCCGACCAAATAGGTTCTTTCGAAGTCTTTGTAGACGATTTTACCCAAATAGAAAGCCAAGGACAACAGATTTATCAGGAAACATCATCATCGCTCGATTCCCAAACCATAGTTGAGAAATTCTATTACATTTTCGAATGGCTAAAACTTTTTGACTTCAATATCCTTGTTATCCTCATTGTTATGATTGCCGTTTCTACTATAAATATGGTAGTCGCACTTTTGGTGTTAATTCTCGAAAGAACCCAAATGATTGGAATTCTAAAATCACTAGGTGCAAACAATTGGTCAATCAGAAAAATGTTTCTCTACAACGCCGCCTACTTAATTGGTCGCGGATTACTTTTGGGGAATATCATTGGCATCGGATTGTTGCTTCTCCAAAAATACTTCGGTATCATCAAGCTTAACCCCGAAAGTTACTATGTTAACGTGGCACCAGTCGACATCAACCTTTTTTATATTTTGTTGCTCAATATCGGAACTGTTGCTATCTGCCTGTTGGTTTTACTTATTCCGTCGTTTATCATTACTAAAATTACACCTTCCAAATCAATTCGTTTCGAGTAGTCGAAGCACAACATCTATAGTCATCAGGACGAGTTGTCCCGCTATCTGCGCTACGAGGTAGCTTGCTCCTATCGGGGCTAGTGTAGGCTTTTTGGTTTTATAAGGAAAAGGGCTGCCGTTATTTAGCTTATGTATGTAACCTCGTTTAAAAGTTGATTTAACCCCCGCGTTATCAACACCTTAAAAAAAGGGTAAAAAAAGCGTCAAATTTATTTGGATTGAGGTTGAATTAGTTTTTATATTTGCACCCCGCAATAGATGATTAGCTATTGGATTTATCCCGTGG